>REEE01000253.1 GCA_007695245.1 Candidatus Competibacteraceae bacterium
GGAATCGGGTCGGGGATCGGCTCCGGCTCCGGTTCAGGTGTCAAGGAATCCTTGACAACTGCCGGTTCCGGCGCAACGACCGAGGATTCCTCGGCGGTTGCCGGTGGATCGTAGGCGTAAGAAACCGTCTTTGTCGGAGCAGTTTCGCCGGCCGCCTCGAACAGCGCGACCCCACCCTCGGTCAGGCTCCATTCTTTGCCGATGCGCGGGGGCGCGGCGACCATACCCATCGCCTCCAGTCGGTTGAGGGTCGCGCTGACGTTGCCCTCGGCCATCAGGTGGGGCACGACTTGCGCCTTGATCGCCGCGCGGTTCAGCGGGCCTTGCCGCCAGAGCATCCGCAGGATGGTGGCTTGATTTTTCGACAGGCCGCCGAGGGTCATAGCACCGCTCCCAGCAGCAGCGCCGCGCCGGGGATGATCCCGGCCAAGGCGACCCACAGAGCCAGCCGCCGCCACGGGTCCGGGGCGGGCGGGCGCGCCCACTGTTCGGACGTGCGGATGGCGCGGGCGATGGCCTGGCGCTGTTCGATGCGCTTGACGATCCGCAGGGCTTCATGGTGCTGCTGGTCGGCGAAGCGCTGGTGCGCGGACAGATAGACGGCCTGCGGCGGGCGGGTGACGCAGTAGTCGCGCCAGCGGTAATCCAGATGACGGGCCATCAGTTCGGCGGGCAGGGCGGGTTTTTTGCTCATAGGATGGACTCCAGGTGGTAGAACGGATTGCTGATGGCGCTGCGCATCGGGACGACGTCGCCGTGCCTCGGGCAGTGGTAGGTGACCAGAATCACCCCGGCGGCCGGGAAGCGGTGGTGGTGCAGCGGGGCCTTGCAGTGCGGGCAGACATCGACGGCGGGCGCGAGGTCGGCCGGGGTGATGCTCATCGGGATGTAGCTCATGAGTAACGGTGCTCCGGGAGGGGGGCTTCGGGATGCAGGCCGTATTCGGCCAGTTTCGGCAGGGACAGGGCGACCATGTGGCCGACCCGGACCCCGTTGATGACCGGATCGGCGCGGTCGTGCGCGACCACCCCGGCCTCTTTAATCTGGCGCTTGAACACCCGGTCGGACTTGACCGGCAGGCCGTCGTAGATCGAACGGAGGCCGGGTTTGGTGGCGATGTGGTGCATGACGTGGCTGGTGCGGATCATCAGCGCCTCGACTCCGTCCACCTCCTCGAAGCGGAACGGATACGGGTAGGCTCCGGCGGCGATCTCGTTGCAGATCAAATCCAGGATCCAGACCCACGGCTCGCGTTCGGCGCTGGTTTCGGCGATGTGGCTGTTCATTTCAGCCAGCAGGTGCGGCAGGAATCCAAACTCCTCCTCGCGCAAATCGGCGAAATCCATCAACAATTCCCACGCGACGTGCAGCGCGGCGTAGTTGCGGACCATCCGCCCCGCCCCATCGTCGCGGGCCGGGGCGCGGCAGTGGCGTTGGGCGCTGGCGATGGCCTGGGCGTGGATGTTGAGGACGGTGGCCGGGGGAACGCTGGCCAGCCAGTCCAGCCATTGCCGCAGCGGGAACGGCGGGAGGTCGTTGGGGATCAGCGGCCCCTTGTCCCGCAACTGGACCCGGCAGACCTTGCCGAGCAGCGAGCGGATGGGCACGTCCTCGCCGGCCATCAGCACCGGGGCGGAGTTTAGGTACTGGAGCATCGCCCCGCCGTAGCCGCGGCTGGTGGCCAGGAACTTGTAGGATTCCTGGAGAATGGAGATCGCCCGGTCGATCACTTCCTGTTTGCGGGCGCTGATCTCTTCCCAGATGATCGGCTGGGACGTGAAGCCCGACGCGGCGACGATGCGGAACTCGGTTTGAATGCTTTGCCCGGACATCATTTGGATGCCGGTGGAGCGGGACAGCCGTTCGAGCAGGGTGGTCTTGCCGCTGGCCTTCTTGGCCTGCAAGACTAGGTGCGGCCAGAACGACAGGTAGGTTTTGAGATGCGCCCCGACCGCCCACGCTAAAACTTGCGTGGCGGAATGGTGGCTGAAGGTCTTGGCGTAGGCGCGGATCACCCTCGCCGCGTCGCGGCGGTCGCCGCTGGGGAAGCGGAAGTTGTGGTACAGGCACTGCCGCTCGGGGACTGAGAAATAACAGTCCGGCCCCTCGTTGACGACCGGTTTGCCGCCTCGGTAGCACAGCCCGACGAAGTTCACCGCGTCGCGCTTGCCGATGGCGGTGGCCCGACCCCACAACGAGATCAGTCGGAGAAATTCCGCGCCCCGCCAGACCGGACCGATCCGCTTCCACCACTCCAAGTTGTTCAACTGCGGATAGGTGGCGACTTCCCGTATCAGTTCGTTGGCGTGGAACGGGGTCTGGGCGGTGACCGCAAAGAGCGTGGTCGGCTGGTGGTCTTTTTCGCCGGTCATGGTCGAGAGGACGCTGGCGATGTTCACCTGACTGACGGCCGCGACCCGGAACGCGGCCACGTCGCGCGGCGTGAGCTGCTCCGCGCCTTCGTCGTCTTCCTTGATATCGACCCAGGACGTGAAGTCCTCCCGGCAGCGGAACCGAAAATAGATGGAGTAATCGGCGCTCGGCAGGAACACCCTCACCCGGCCTTTGCGGAACCGGCCCGGAACGCCGGGGATCGCCCAGGGGGAGAGGCGATGCAGGGCCCGGCCCACGGCGTTGAGGTCCTGCGCTTGCAGGAGATCGTTCAGGTCGTTGACCAGCCAGTCATCCTGATCCACCAGGTGACAGGCGATGTGATCGCCGGTCAGTTGTTCGTGCAGGGCCCAAGCCGCCTGATCGCCCGGACAGCGCCCCTTGGCGTCCGGTTCGTCGTGATCCATGCAGATGACGACCCGCTTGCCGCGCAGGAACCGCCAGTCGATGGAATCGACGGTGGCCGTGCCGCGGGTGGCCAGCGCGGTCCAGCCGCCGAACTGCGTCCCGGCCGCGACCACGCTTTCCACGGTCAGGGCGTTGATGGCGCTTTCCACGAGCACGACGGTGGACGCGCGGTTCACGGCGGCCCAGTCCAGGCACCACGGCGCGCCCACCTTCTCGCCTTGACTTTGGGTCTTGACCCCGCCGTTGAGGGCCGGGTCGTGATAGCGGAGATCGACGGCGAGGACGTGGCCGGGGTTGGGGCTTTTGACGATAAACGCGGTGGCCGGGCCGCCGTGCCCGACCGTGCCGGCCGGCTTGGTGGGGCTGGTCCATTCGTTAAATCCCACCGCGCCGATCTTGGCGGCGCGTTCGGCGACGGCGGGGAGGATGCCGCGCCCGGTCAGGTAAGCGATGGCCGGTTGGACGTTGCGGCGGCATTTGTCGGCGATGAACTCCGCCAGGGTTTTTTCCCGGTCCGGGGCCGGGCGGGCCGGGTCGGGAATGCGGTATTCGGTGCGGAGCCAGTCGATGGCCCCCTTGAAGTCCAGGCCGAGGACGTAGCGGACCAGGTCGATGGCGTCGCCGCCTTCGCCGGCGCTGTGGTCGTACCAGCCGTCCGGGTACTTTTTGCCGCCGACTTGCAGCGACGGGTTTTTGTCGGGGTGATGCGGCGCGCGGAAGTTGCCGCTGGGGTCGGGCCGGGTCAGGCCCAGCCGTTGCGCCAGTTCGTGGATGTCGGGGATCGCGCCCTTGACTCGGTCAATGTCCGACATGATCGGCGCCCAACAGCAGGTCGGCCTCGATCATGATCAATGCGTCGAACCGCCGCCGCAGCTCCCCGAGGTGGGGGTCCCGCAGCAGGGCGGCGACTTCGGGGCGGTGCTGTTGCAGGTGCGCCCAGACCCGCTGTTTTTGCGCGAGCTCCAGGGCGGACAGATTGACGCGGGGCCGGGCGGCGTCGGCGCGGCGGGCCATGTGCGCCGCCATGATGCGGTCGTGCTGCTCTTTGGTGTAGGACTCGTTCATTGTTCTAACCCTTCGTCGATCCAATCAAAAAATTTTACGCGGCGGTGCGGGGTGGGCTTGGGGCTGTACGTCCCCAGGTGGAACTGGCCGCAGAACTCGCAGCGGTAGGGGCGGATTTCGGGCGGCGGGGTCTTGTGGGTCTTCCGCCATTCCAGCCGTTTTTGCGCGCGAACCACCCGCCAGCCGTCGCTGGCTCTGGGGTAGATGATTTTTCCGCTGTAGGGGCAGTAATCAGGCACATGTCCGCTCCCGGCGCGCGCGGAGATCGCGGAGCAGCACAGCCAGCCACGCGGCGGGCAGGGTGGGGCGCTGGTCCGGGCGGCGGTCGGTGGCGGCGGCTTTGAGGCCGACGCGGCGGAGGGGCGGGGGGGCGATGGTCATGGCCGGCGCTCCGGCAGCGGGCCGCAGTGAATGCCCGGACTGGCTTTCACGACGGTGGACGGCAGAAAGCCGATCAGTTTCCGGTAATAGCCGTTGATGTCTTTGTAGGCCGCGCGCCCATTGCGAGCATCAGCGCGGATGTACCAGGCACCGCGATAGCGGAAGTGCTGGCGGGGCTTTAGCGATTCAAATTCCATCTTCATGACTTGAACCCCTTGGCCTCGACGGCGATGACGTCGCCGTGGGTGGGGCAACGCCAGGTCGGGACCCAGTGGCCGCCGCGGGAGTGGTGGAGGTAGCGCTTGACCTGGCTGCGGCAGTAGGGACAGATCAGCCCTTCGTAATTCTTGAGATAGCCGTGCAGGCTGTCGTGACTGAGGGCGGGGGCAAGGTCGGACATCGTCGGTCTCCGGAAAAAGCGCCCCTGGACCGGGAGGGAAAACCAGGGGCGAAGTCACACACCAATGAGGTTTGCCGACGACCCAGATACCATCGCCGACGGGGAAAGCGTATCAAGCTAACTTGATAGCCGTCAAGATGTCGGACGAAAAAAAATCCACCCGAAGGTGGATTGTGGTGAAACCCGTGCCTTTCCGTGCCCTGCCCTGCCTGGCCTGGCATCGCCCCGCCCTGCCGTACCACTCCCTGCCGCGCCGGGCCGCTGTTGGTACCGAGTACCGGGAGGGGGACTGTCGCCAATCCCCAACCCGCTACTGAGTAGCCCGTGCCTTTCCGGGCCGAGCCCAGCCCTACCCTGCCACGCCTCGCCCTGACGCGCCCCTCCTAGCCCTGCCCCGCCGTTCCGCTATAAAACCCCTAATCCCGCCCCATCTGCTTCGGCGGCGGCGGCAGTTCAAACGCCTTCGCGGTCAACCCGCGCAACTGCGCCACCCGCGCCCGCGCCTCGGCGTTCTCCCGCAACTGCCCGTCGTCCAACTGCTCGATGGGGACGTGGATCAACCGCCTCGCGGTCCGCCGCATAATCGCGGTCCACTCGCACTGCAACCCCGCCATGGCGACGCCGGTCGCTTCGCCGGGCGCCAGGACTCGATAGCCGATGCCCCGGACCCGATCCAAATGCACCTGATACTCCGTCATCAAGTATTCGCGGAACTGCTGAATCTGCAACCGTTCCAAGCTGGCTTGGCGAAATTCCTCAGATGAGGAAATCTCATAGCTCAACTCCAGCTCGTATTCCAGCCACTGATCCGGCAGCACGAACCCCGGTTCGGGATTCAGCGCCATGAACCGTTCCGCCGCGTTTTTATACAACGGCCATTTCTTGATATCGCCGCTCATTTCTTCACCTTCGCGTCGAACCGCCCGTAGCGCGGGCGATAAGTCCCCAAGCCGATGTAGCGCCCGGCCGCGTCCATGAGTTGCACGATCTGCTCTTTATTGAACACCCCTTCGTCATAGGCGATGTTCACCTCCAGCGTCCAATCCCGAAAGATCGGCCGCTCGCGCACCGTCCGCGAAGTCTTCACCACCACCGTGCGCCGGTCGTGAAAGGCCCGCGCCTTTTCCAGCCCGGCCAAATCGCGCGGGCCGATGTAGCCCAGCGGCGAAAAGTCATCCACCACTTGCAGGCCCATGCGGACTTTCCGCCCCAACTTCGACAGCGCGCCCGCGTCGCGCAGCATCCGCTCGATGTTCTTGGCGGGGATGTGCGGGCCGACCTTCTCATCAAAATACAGGCCGCCGCGAAATTCCAGTTGCCCGATGCGGGCGTGGTCTTCGTCGGTCTTTTTCTGCTTGGAGGTGATGGCTTTAATGGCTTTGGCGATCTCGTTCAACGGATCGGCCAGCGCATCGGACTGCATGATCAGCGGGCTGATGCCCGTTAAAAGAAAGGTGACGGTCTTCATAATAGCTACTCCAGTGAGGGTGCGTGATCGCTGGCGCCGGACCGGGCCGGGCGCGGGATCGTGCAAGTCAACGTTCGGTCATCGATAGCGACCGAGGGAGAGCCTATCAAGAAAAATAATGCGCCGTCAAGAAAAATTGATAAACCATTGAAGCCCGCCCCAGCGCGCGCCGGGGCGGGATCGGCTACCGCCGCGTGTCGGCGAAGGTTTCCGCCAGTTGCCCCAGAGACTTCACCTGGGGCAGGGTGAGCCGCCCGGACTCCGCCAGTTCGTGGATGCGGGTCAGGACCGGCCGGTAGGAGGCCGATTCTTCCGCAACGCATCGATCGCCGCGAACCAGCCACTCCACAGTCGTCCCCAGCGCCTTGGCGATCTGCGGGAGGAACCGCGACTGGCGCGTGGTCGCGTGTTCCAACAGGTTGATGGTGTTCGCCGTGCAACCGACGCGCGCGGCTAAATCCTCCATGCTCCAATCCCGCGCGAGACGCAACTGGCGCACCCGCGCCCCGGTGGTCATGGTCTCGTTCATCGTCGTTTCCTCGCTCAATACCCTATCGATAGACTGGGGTTTCTCCTGCCCATAATATCAAGAAAACTAGACAAAACAAGTGATAAAGCTTGATAAACAAAAAGCTATCTTGATATACTATCCGCCATGAAAAACCTCAAAAGCGCGATACAAATCATGGGCGGAATCAGCGCCTTCGCCCGCTCCCTCGGCGTCACGAACCAAGCGGTTCACTCCTGGATCAACGGCGGCTACGACATGAAGGCCCGCCACGCGGCGAAGGTCGAGGAAGTGACCGGCGGCCAGGTCACGGCCAGCGCCATCTGTCGCGAGTTCGCCGACCGTGCGGCGCAAAAAAAGCCCGCCGCATGACCGCCGCCGCCGTTCTCCGCGGCAAACTCAAGCGCCTGCAAGGCCACATGCGGCGGGTCGCGTTCGACATGGACCGGCTGGCCGCCGAGCCCGATTCCGAACTCGCCGCCCACGCCCAGGAGCTGCGCGGCGCGGCGGAAATCATCGACACCTGGCGCGCCCGCGTCGGGAACGAGGTGCAGACATGACCCCCGCCGCCCTCATCCTCCAATTCCGCGTTTTGGCGGAAAGCTGGCGGCGGCGCGTCGCCGACGACCACGCCGATATCCCCCGGCTGCCCGACCCGAGCCCGCTAGAGCTAGAGCGGCTGCACACCGCCCGCGCCCGCCGCAACGACGCCGACGAACTCGACCAACTCATCACCTACCTGGAGCGGGAGATCAGCGCCCCCGCCTCCACTCTCGACCGGAGCGCCCTATGAACACCCGCCTGATCAGAGGCGTCCTGACCCCCTATGCCGAATGGACGCCCGAAGAAATCGACCTGCTCGTCGAACACTGGCCCCAAGGCGGGATGAAAGCCTGCCGGGCGGTGCTCCCCCACCGCAACCCCGGCTCGCTGCGGGGCAAAGCGGAAGGGCTCGGCCTGAAAAGGGAAGACCGCAACCCCTACACCCGGCAAGAATCGACCGAGTGGATCGACGCGCAAATCCGCCGCGAATACGCCACCGGCGCCCCCAAACTCAAACCCCTGGCCCAGCGCCTCCAGCGCCACAAAGGCTGGGTCAAATGGCGGGCTGGGGTCCTGGGCGTCCGCCGCCCCAGGGACACCGTGCCGCACTCCCGCTGGAGCGCCGAAGAAGACGCGATCCTCGTCGCGGCGGTGGACGACGAGATCAGCGTGACGCAGATGCAGCGGCGGCTCCGCGCCGCCGGCTACCTGCGCGGCCTGGAAAGCATCCGCAGCCGGATCTGGAAGCAGCACGGCGGGTTCCGCCGCGGCCACTACGCCATCGGCGAAGTGTCCGAAATGTTCGGGGTCACGAACGAAACCGTCCGGGCGTGGATTCACAGCGGCAAGCTGGCCGCCCAGCGCAAGCCCGGCGTCAGCATGGCCGGCCTCGGCGTCGGCCCCGGCAACTACCAAATCACCCCCGGCTCGATCAGCCGCTTCATGCGCGAACACCTCGGCGCGTGGGACCACAGGAAGATGCGGAAAGAGGTCCTGGTTGACTTCCTGCTCGGCCAAGCCTTCGCCACGGGGCCGCTCGACGAACTTCGCCCGGCGCGCGCCGCATGAGCGCCCGCCCCGACCCGACCGAGCTGCTGGCCGCCGTCGAAGCCGTGCTTCACGCCTGGTACTGGCCGTGCGGCCGGGATCTGGTCTACGTCGAAGCCGCGGAGTTCGAGGCGCTGAAGGCCGCGTATGCGGCGTACCGCTCCGCCCAAAACCCCGCCGCACCGGCGGAGCGCGAGGACGCCGCATGACCCGCCCCCTCGACATCCTCCACTACCTGCGGGCGTGGCATCTGCGCGAGCGGCTGCGGCGGGTCAATCGCGACCTGCTGCGGCGGCGGCGGCTGATTCGGTAGACTGGGCTTTTGCCGAGGAGCGCCCCGATGCCCGACCCCACCGCCGTGATCTACTGCCGGGTGTCCACCGCCCGGCAGGCTGAAGACGAACTTCCGCTGGCCTCGCAAGAACAGCGCTGCGCCGACAAAGCCGCCGCCCTGGGCGCGACCGTGTTGCGGGTCTACCGCGACGAAGGCCGGTCCGGGCAGTCCGAGGACCGCGCCGCGTTCCAAGCGGCCATCCTGTTCTGCGAGACCCACGCCCCCGCCTACCTGATCACCTGGAACACCGCCCGGTTCGCCCGCAACCGGTTGGACGCGCAACTGTACAAGCGGCGGCTGGCGCGGGCCGGGGTGGCGCTGGTCTACGCCGGTCTGGACATCGACCGCGACAGCGACGGCGGTTGGCTCACGGAGGGCATCCTGGAGCTGTTCGACGAGTACGCCTGCAAGCAGATCGCCGCCGACACCCGCCGCAGCATGATCAAGGCCGCTCAGGGCGGGTACTGGTGCGGCGGGCGCGCCCCGCTCGGCTACCGCGCCGCCCCGGACCCCAGCGACCCGCGCCGCAAGCGGCTGATCGTGGTCGAGGAGGAAGCGGCCATCGTCCGCCGGGTGTTCGGGTTGCGCGCCGAGGGGTTGGGCAGCCGGGCCATCGCGGTGGCCCTGAACGCCGAGGGGCTGATCAACCGCCGCTCGCGCTGGAACAAATCCAGCGTCCTCGGCCTGCTGCGGAATTCCGCCGTGTTGGGTCAGGTGATCTTCGGCCGCATGGCCCGGATCGGCGGGACCCGGCAAGCGGTGGCGGAAAGCGATTGGATCGTGGTCGCCGCCCATCCGCCGCTGATCGAGCGCGAGACCTGGGAGCGGGTGCAGCGGCTGCTGGACGCCGACGCCGCGAACTGTCGGAGCGACGCGGGCGGGTCGCCGCACAGCACTCACCTGTTCACCGGGCTGTTGCGCTGCGGGCGCTGCGGCGCGCGGCTCCAGATTGAAACGGCCAAGGGGCGGAGCCAGCGCTATCGGTACTACAACTGCCGGACCGCGCAACGGCGCGGCGACTGCCCGCCGCGGCGGATTCCCGCGCGGGAGTTGGACGACTGGCTGGTGACCCTGCTTTGCCGGGAGGTGTTGACCCCGTTCAACCTGCGCCAGGCGTTCGGCGAGCTGCGGGCGCAACAGGCCGGGTGGGAAGCGGACCGCGCCGCCCGCCGCGCCGCGACGGTCGGGCGCATCGCCGATATCGAGCGCCGGGCCGGCAAGCTGTACGAAGTTTTAGAGGAGTTGGGCCGCGCCGCGCCGAACCTGGCCGACCTCAGCGCCCGCTTGCGCGATCACGCGGCGGAGCGGGAGCGGTTGGGCGCGCTGCTGCACGAGATCGACGCCGAAGCGCCCCCGACCGTGGAGTTCGCCGACCTGGATATGGTATCCCTGGCGGCGGACCTGACCGATATGTTGCGTTCGGGGTATAATCCCGCGCGAATCCGCGCGTTCTGCGGCGAGTTCATCAGCCGCATCACCGTCGAGGAGCATCTGATTAAGATGGAATACGACCCCCGCCGCTTGATCGGCGACCGCTCGGCCACGTCCGATCGAGCGGTTCCCAGCAAACGCGATTGGCTCCCCGAGCGCGCCCCGCCCGGAACCGTTTTAAGCCGGCCGCTCCCCGCGCATCTGCTGCCGAGGCGCGCCCATGGCTAAGCGCGCCATCGACAACAAGGACCCGCGCGAGACGGTGACGTTCCGGTGCCTGGGTTGCAAGCACGTCTGGAAAGAAAAGCCGCCGAAGATCCTCGAAGCGCCGGAACGGGAGTCTCACCCCTGGCGCTACCTGGCGGACTGCCCGGAGTGCGGGCGCGCCGACGTCGAGCAGGTCTCCTGGGAGCGGGCGATGCTGGCCGCTTACGGCCGCGCCACCGGCCCGCGCACGGAGGCCGGCAAGCGCCGGTCGTCGCTGAACCGGGTCCTGTCGCCGCACACCCCGGAAGAGATCGCCCGGACCCGCTTCAATCGGCTGAAGCATGGCCTGTACGCCAAGGTGCAGGTGTTCTTTCCCGCCAAGCCGGGCAAATACCCGCAATGCACCGGCTGCCGCTGGCTGGACAACGGCTGCGGGGAGTGGGACCACGGCGCGTGTCTGGTCCAGACCGAACTGTTCATGCGCCACCGCATCGCCTACCAGACCCGCAACGCCGGGCTCCTCACCGAAATCGCCGCCGACCGGCAGGCCCACACCCAGGCGCTCATCAGCAACCTGCTGATCGGCATCGCTCAGGGCGGGGTGGAAATCCGCCGCCCGCACTACGTCAGCGACAAGGACGGCAACGTGAAGCTGGTGGAGTACGTGGACGCCAACGGCGACGTGCGGCGGGTCGAGGACGTGCTGGCGAATCCGCTCATCAAGCCGCTGTACGAACTGCTCTCGAAGAACTCGGAAATCCTGAACCGCGAAGGCATGACCGAAAAGGCTCAGGAGGACGACGAGCAGTTGCGCGGGTTCATCGAACGCGACGAGGGGCATCAGGTCGCGTTGGCCGACCACGCCAAGGAACAGTCGGCGAAGCTGGAGAAGTTGCTGGACCTGGTGGAGCGCAGTCGGGAGCGGCAGAAGCGCGACCCGGTGTTGATCGAACATCAGCGGGAGGAGGAGTCATAAGCGAAGAACCGTTGCGCTACGGCATGTCGGAGCATCTGTACCGACTGCTGGAAAATCATCCCTACGGCGGCCTGACTTCGCGAGAAATGGCGGACCAGGCCGGGATGACGATCCACACCGTGACCGGCCTGCTGGGCAAGATGCAGCGCCGCGGGATCATCGGCCGCGATTCGGAGACCGGCCGTTGGGGGGTGCGCATCCCCAACGCCGTGTTTCGGACGCCGCTCCGGTCGGTGCCGGGGACCGCGCCCCTCCCCCCGCCCCTGCGCCTGGCGCGCGGGGTGACGCCCGAGGACCTGGAGTGGATGCGCCGCGCCCGCGAACAGGGCGAAGCGCGCCGGCAGCGAAAGGCGGTGGCCCGTGGCTGAGCCGAAGATGCTCCACCACCGCCCCCTAACCCCGATCAAAGCGCCCTTCCCCTGGTACGGCGGGAAATCAGCGGTCGCGCATCACGTCTGGGCGGCGCTGGGCGATGTCCCGAACTACGTCGAACCGTTTTTCGGGTCCGGCGCGGTGTTCCTGAGCCGCCCGCATCCGCACCGGACGGCGACAATAAACGACGCCGATGGCTACGTCGCCAACTTCTGGCGGGCGCTGGCCGCCGACCCCGGCGCCGTGGCGCGGATGGCGGATTGGCCGGTTTCGGAAAACGATCTCCACGCCCGGCATCTGTGGCTGGTCGCGCGCAAGGACGCGCTCCGCGAAACCCTAGAAGCCGACCCGAATCACTACGACCCCCACCTCGCCGCGTGGTGGGTCTGGGGGCTGTGCTGCTGGATCGGCAGCGGGTGGTGCGCGGGCGATGGCCCATGGCGCGCGATCGACGGGCGCTTGCAAAAAACCGAGGGCGACGCCGGCATGGGCATCCACCGGAAGCTCCCGCATCTGGGCGACGCCGGCATGGGCATCCACCGGCAGCTCCCGCATCTGGGCGATTACTTTCAGGCGCTCGGCCAGCGCCTGGCCGCCGCGCGGGTGTGTTGCGGGGATTGGTCGCGGGTCGTGGGGTCGTCCGTGACGGTCAAGCACGGTTTGACCGGGATTTTTTTCGATCCGCCGTACAGCCACGCCGAGCGCTACGCCGACCTGTACGCCACGGAAACCGATTGCGCCGCCGAGGTGAGCGCCTGGTGCCTGGCGAACGGCGACCATCCGCTGTTGCGGGTCGTGCTGGCGGGCTATACCGGCGAACACGACGCCCTCGCCGCCGCCGGCTGGAAGGCTCTGAACTGGAAAGCGCGCGGCGGCTACGGCTCGCAAGGGCAGGGCGCGGGCCGCGCCAACGCCGCGCGGGAGGTGCTGTGGTTTTCGCCGCATTGCCTGACGGTTCGCCGGCAGGAATCGCTATTAGGATTCGCCCATGCCTGACCAGACTTCCTATGGAGAAATTATGAAACCTCTTTATATTTTTGA
>REEE01000151.1 GCA_007695245.1 Candidatus Competibacteraceae bacterium
CCTGGAGACTGAAATCCGGGGTCACCGCCGTTTGCACGAACAGATTGTAGATATCATTCTGTAGATCGTTGTTTGGCCGGAAGCCATCGCTCTGATAGTGGAACTGGCCGATGCTGTAGGAAAAACGCTCCGTCAGGCCGGACACCAACAACTCGTTACCCCAGGTCTCCTGGTTGCCGACCACGCCCGAGGCCCACAGATTCAAACCTTCCCGCACGAACAACGGATTGAATTCATACAGCGAGGGCGTGAGCGGTCCACCTTGTGGAATCAGCAGCTTGGTTTCCGCCAGTTGCGGCGAAACTGGCGCGGCGTTGAGCGGTTGCAACAATTGCGCTTGCAGCAATTCGCTGGCCCTGGCCACTTCCCGGTTGGGGGTTGCCGCATGGGAATCCGCCAGCAACCGCCGCGCTGAGTAATTGGTGGGATCGCGGGCGACGGATTGCTGGCCTTCCCGCAACGCGAGTTGGGTGAAACCGAGTTCGTTGTAGGTGCGCCCCAGGGTCGCCGAACGCGCCGCCCGATCTTCGTCCAGCAGCAGGCGGGACCGATACACGCCCCGGTGGTCGTTGAGTTCGATGGACTTTTGCAAGTTCTCCACCGCCGCGACCGGCTGATTCACGCTTTGCAGGCGCACCGCGTCGTAGAACCAGGGCGTGGGATCGCGGGGATCGAGTGCCTTCGCCAGCGCCAGGGTCTGTTCCGCCCAAGCGTCCTGCTTGACTTCATAAAACGCCTTGCCGAGATAGCTCTGATACAGCGACACGCGCGGCTCCAGCAGCGTCGCTTTGCGCAGTTCCGCGACCGCCGCGTCCGTCTCGTTCCACCGGAACAGAATCAGGCCCAGCCCGACGCGCGGCAGCGCCAGCGTCGAATCGCGCGTGATGGCTTCCCGAAACGCCAGATGGGCATCGGGAACCCGGTTGCGCGCCAATTGCAAAAAGCCCCAGATCGTGTGAACCAGGGCGTCGTCCGGCGCGAGCGCCCTGGCCCGTTCCGCGACGGCCACGGCCTCCCGCAGCCGGCCCATGCCGAACAGCAGCGTGCTTTCCTGAACGAGCGCCGGGACGTGGGCGGGATCGAGCGCCACCGCTCGGCGGGCCGCCGCCAGCGCGCCGTCCAGGTCGAATTCAGCCTGTTTGACCCAACTCAGGCTGAGATACGCCTCGGGCGAGGTCGGATCGGCGGCGACCGCCCGTTCGGCGTCTTCCCGCGCCCGGTCCTTCCGGTTTTGCGTCAGTTCGATGGTGGCGCGCAGGCTGTAGGCGAGCGCGTCCTGGGGATCGCGCGCCAGCGCCCGGTCGAGCGCTTGCCGGGCTTCGGCGACCTGGCCTTGGAGAAGCGCGCGCCGCGCGGCCTCGGTCCAGTAAGCGGCGGATGCCGGATCATCCTGGCGCAGTCGGGCGCGCTCCTGGGAACGGCTCGCCAGATCCGGATAGTAGAGCGACCACTGCACCGCATCGAGCGGTTCGACCAGCACGGTCTTGCGCGGCGCCGTGCCGACCGCGACCTCGGCCTGTTCGTTGGCCGCCACCAGGACCAGACCTTGTGGATTGCTGAATTCGACCAGGCCGGCGAGGACGGCCAGCCGCGCCGTGTCGCCGGGACCGACGGCGAGGTTGAACTCGGTGCCCCGGATGGTGGCGGTCGCCGGCACGGTTTGCACTTCCAGCGGTTCGCCGCCGCGCACCCAGATTTCGCCGCTCAGCACCCGCAGAAAATTTTGCAGCGCCGCTCGGGCGGCGGCGGGCGTAAGACCGACTGGGCGCGGCGTGACCTGCCTGAGTTCCAGTTGACTGTTGGCGTTCAGCTTGAGCTGGGTCCCGTTCGCCAGCAGGATCGCCGCCCGGCTGCCCGCGCCGGTCCGCACCGCCTCACCGGCGGCCAGCACCGCGCCGGGGCCGACCGGTCGCCAGCGGCCTTCACGCCGGACTTCGACCGTGCCCAGCACGCTGACCATCTCGCCGGCTTCCCGAGCCAGCGCCAGGCGTTCCGGAAGCAACAACATCAGGATCAGCAGGCTCAGCAGACTCAAACCGCTCGCCCAGCCAGGATGGAGCCACCTGAATGGGTGGTTCGATCCGCCTCTTCGACACGCCATCTTGCGATTCCATCCGTCGGTTAAGAAGTTCAACCTCTTTTCTTTAGCATAACGTTTTGTCGTTTGGCAAAATTTTTATTAATGCGGAAAATTTCACGAAAAATGATCGCGTTGAATTTTTAACATTCGACGCTCTGGAGTCTTTTTAGCGAAAATGACTCCAACAATCGGCATCCGCCGTCTGTCGATTTGCGTATCGACACCATCACCGCTTTTCCGAGAAGGTCGCCATGAACCCATCACCCTTGCTGATTTTCTGCACCTGCCCGGATCAGGCCACCGCCGAGCGCATCGCCGAAACCGTGGTCGAGGAACGGCTCGCCGCCTGCGTCAACCTCGTACCGGGATTGACTTCGGTCTACCGCTGGGAAGGACAAATCCAGCGCGACGCCGAGCTGCTGCTGCTCATCAAGACCCGGGCGGCGATCTATCCGCTGCTCGAAGCCCGCCTCCACGAGCTGCATCCCTACCAGACGCCGGAGATCATCGCCTTGCCGATCCCGGCCGGATCGGCGGCTTATCTGACCTGGCTTGCGGACAACACGGGGGCGCCGGTATGAAACACGGGCGCTGGGTCGGCCTGATGCTGTTCCTGGCGCTGCTGCTGGCCGGACCGGCGGCGAACGGGTTTCTCGACCGCTTCGGCGGTTCGTCGCAACCGCGCATTCTCGACGCCGATCAGGCGTTTCAGTTGACGGCGATCGCCGTCGATCCGACGACCCTGGAAGCCCGCTGGATCATCGCCCCCGGCTATTATCTGTACCGTGACAAAATCGAGATCGAGCTGCTCGACGCCGAGGGCGTGACCCTCGCCGTTCCGGACCTTCCACCGGGCGAATTCAAGGACGATCCATTTTTCGGCCCGCAGCAGGTCTTTCACGGCGAAGCGACGGCGACCGCTCGTTTGCACCGCGCGTCGCCCGCCGCGCAAACCGTGCGCGTGAAGATCGACTATCAGGGCTGCGCCGAAATCGGGGTCTGCTATCCACCCCTGAGTCAAACCGTGGCCATGGCCCTGCCGGCCATGACCTCACCCACCGACCCCCTCTCCATGAATGGCGATGGGGGAATCTCAGCTCCTGACCCCCTCTCCATGAACGGCGAGGGGGGGACCTCATCCCCCGACCCCCTCTCCATGAATGGCGAGGCCGAACAGGACCGGTTGGCGCGAATCCTGGGCGAGCAGCGCTTTCTGGCGATTCCGGCCTTTTTCGGTTTCGGGCTGCTGCTGGCGTTCACGCCCTGCGTGTTTCCGATGATCCCGATTCTGTCCAGCCTGCTCGCCGGGCAGGGCGCGACGCTGACTCGGCGGCGGGCCTTCGGTCTGTCGTTGAGCTATGTACTGGCGATGGCGCTCACCTATACCGTCGCCGGGATGCTGGCGGCGCTGTTGGGCCAGAACCTCCAGGCGTGGTTCCAGAATCCCTGGGTACTGATAGCGTTCAGCGGCCTGTTCGTGCTGCTGGCACTGTCGATGTTCGGGTTCTATGAGTTGCAGGTGCCGGCCGCCCTGCAAACCCGCCTGGCGACCTGGAGCCACCGTCAGTACGGCGGCCACTACATCGGAGCGGCCGTCATGGGATTTCTGTCGGCGCTGATCGTCGGCCCCTGCGTGGCCCCGCCGTTGATCGGCGTGTTGGCCTTCATCGCCGTCACCGGCGACTTAATGCTCGGCGCGGTGGCGCTGTTCGCTCTGAGTCTGGGCATGGGCGCGCCGTTGCTGGCCATCGGCGCCTCGGCGGGGCACTGGCTGCCGCGCGCCGGACACTGGATGGAACGCACCAAGGCGGTGTTTGGCGTGCTGCTGCTGGCGGTGGCGCTGTGGCTGCTGGAACGCGTTCTGCCGGCGGCGGTCGGCATGGCGTTGTGGGCGACGCTGTTGATCGTCACCGCGACCTACATGGGCGCGCTGCAACCGGTGGCGCACGGTGCGCCGGCCTGGCGCACTCTGGTCAAGGGCCTCGGTCTGGTGCTGTTGGTCTACGGCGTGTTGCTGCTGGTGGGTGCGGCCGCCGGCGGGCGCGATCCCCTGCAACCGCTGCGCGGGGTCGGATTGCTCGCCAGTCATTCCACCGTCCCGGCGCTGGCGTTCCAGCCGGTCAAGACCGTGGCCGACGTGGAACAGGCGGTACGCGCGGCCGGCGGTGGGCCAGTGCTGCTGGATTTTTACGCCGACTGGTGCGTGAGCTGCAAGGAGATGGAACGCTATACTTTTACTGATCCCGCGGTGCGGGCGGCGCTGGCCGAAGTCGTGACGCTCAAAGCCGACGTCACCGCCCACGACGCCGCGGATCGGGAGTTGCTGCAACACTTCGGCATCATCGGCCCGCCGGCCATTCTATTCTTCGGCCCGAACGGTCAGGAACGCCGCGCGCATCGGGTGGTGGGATTCATGGACGCGGGGCGATTCAACGCGCATCTGCGGGCGCTGCTGGGGCGGGAGGGTTGAGGAACGACCGCCATGCATACGCTGTCGAGAAAAAAGCTGCGGGACTTTTGGCAGCGCCATCCCGATGCTGAGATACCATTGGCCAGTTGGTACCGATTGATGGAGAGGGGTATTTACCGCAACTTTGCAGAACTGCGAATGACCTTTCCAGGCGTGGACAAAGTGGGCGATCTGTACGTGTTCAACATCGGTGGCAACAAGTATCGTTTGATTGCGGCTATAGAGTTTGAGTGGCAAAAAGTTTTTGTCAAAAATGTTCTGACTCACCAGGAATACGACCGGGGAGATTGGAAATGAGCATCGAGTTGGGAGCATGGAGTGAAACTTGGGCAATCATGGAGCCGGTGTTATCCATCCATGATGAAGCGCGGTATGAAACCGCCCTGGCGCGGGCCGATGCATTGATCGACGACGGCGCTTTAAACCCCAGTCACCCTCTTCATGATTTTCTGGATGTGTTGGGTACGCTGATTCATGCCTATGAAGAAAAAAACTGCGCCATGCCACCCGTCGGCGGGGCGCAAATACTCCGTTTTTTGCTGGAACAACACGATCTGGGGCCAGACCGCCTGCCGGAAGTCGGGGAACGCCATGAGGTGGCGGCGATTCTGCGCGGCGAACGCGCCTTGAACGCGAGTCAGATCGTTCGCCTGGCGGCACGGTTTCAGGTGCCGGCCGACGTCTTTATGGACCCGCCCACCAGAGCCTGAATCAGACGGAGCGTTCGGCTCCGATGTGACCTGTCGGGCCGGCAGAGACTTCCACCATCCCCCGCAAGCCGCGAACGTGCGGGTATCGGCGTCAAGCTTGCCGCGTTCCGGTCTGGACACGCCGCTGAGGTTCATGCAGAATCGCGCCCCTCGATTTGCAAGGGGTGACCGCTGGACCGATGGCCAAATTGTTGCTGCTGAACGGACCGAATCTGAATCTGCTGGGGACCCGCGAACCCGCCGTCTACGGTGCCACCACGCTCGCCGACCTCGAACAACGCTGCGTGGAACTGGCCCGGACGTTGGGGCCGCACGACCTGCTCTGTTTCCAGAGCAACGCCGAGCACGCCCTGGTCGAGCGCATCCACACCGCCCGCGCGGACGGGGTCGCCTTCATCGTCATCAACCCGGCCGCCTTCACCCACACCAGCGTGGCGTTGCGCGACGCTCTGCTCGGGGTCGGCATTCCCTTCATCGAGGTCCACTTGTCCAACGTATTCGCCCGCGAACCCTTCCGCCACCATTCTTACCTGTCCGATATCGCCGTCGGGGTCATCAGCGGGCTGGGCGCCCAGGGCTACGAACTGGCGCTGCGCGCCGCCCACCAGCACCTCGCCACGCCACCTCGGTAACCGCCATGCCCATGGATATCCGCAAGATCAAAAAACTGATCGAACTGCTCGAAATCTCGGGCATCGCCGAAATCGAAATTAAAGAAGGCGAGGATTCGGTGCGCATCAGCCGCCAACCGCCGGGCGGCGCGCCGACGATCGTATCCGCGCCTCTGTGGGGCGGCGCTTATGGTCCACCCCCGGCGGCGCCCGCGCCCCTTCCCGGCTCGCATTCGGTCGCGCCGGCCGTCGAAGCCATCCAAGGTCAGGTCCTGCGCTCGCCGATGGTCGGCACCTTCTATCGCTCGGCCGCGCCCGGCTCCAAACCGCTCGTCGAAGTCGGCCAGCGCGTCAATATCGGCGATCCGGTCTGCATCATCGAAGCGATGAAGATGTTCAATCAGATCGAAGCCGACCACGCCGGCGCGATCACCCGCATCCTGGTCGAGAACGGTCAGCCGGTGGAGTACGACCAACCGCTGCTGGTCATCGAATAATTCCGCCATGCTCGAAAAAGTCGTCATCGCCAACCGCGGGGAAATCGCCCTGCGCATCCTGCGCGCCTGCCGGGAACTCGGCATCCGCACCGTGGCCGTGCATTCCACGGCGGATCGCGAACTCAAGCACGTGCGCCTGGCCGACGAGACCGTCTGCATCGGTCCGCCGCCCGCCGCCGAAAGCTATCTGAACATGCCGGCGCTCATCAGCGCCGCCGAAGTGACCGACGCGGTGGCGATCCATCCCGGTTACGGCTTTCTGTCCGAGAACGCCGACTTCGCCGAACGGGTCGAACAAAGCGGCTTTATCTTCATCGGCCCCAAGCCGGAGACGATCCGGCTGATGGGCGACAAGGTGGCGGCGATCCGCGCCATGCAACAGGCCGGCGTGCCCTGCGTGCCCGGTTCGGACGGGCCGCTGGACGACGACAACGCGCGCACTCTGCACCTCGCCCGCGAGATCGGTTATCCGGTCATCATCAAGGCGTCCGGCGGCGGCGGCGGGCGTGGGATGCGGGTGGTTCACGGCGAGGCGGCGCTGCTGACCACCCTCGACCTGACCCGCAGCGAGGCCAACGCGGCATTCGGCAATCCAGTCGTGTACATGGAGAAGTACCTGGATCATCCGCGGCACATCGAAATCCAGGTGCTGGCCGATACCCACGGCCACGCCATTCATCTGGGCGAGCGCGACTGCTCGATGCAGCGCCGCCACCAGAAAGTCATCGAGGAAGCGCCGGCGCCCGGCCTGACCCCCGAACAACGCGCTCGCATCGGCGGGATCTGCGTGGAAGCCTGCCAGCGCATCGGCTACCGGGGTGCGGGTACTTTTGAGTTTTTGTACCAGGACGACGAATTTTACTTCATCGAAATGAACACCCGGGTTCAGGTCGAACACCCGGTCACCGAGCTGATCACCGGTGTGGACATCGTTAAGGCGCAACTGCTGATCGCGGACGGACAACCGCTCGCCTATCGCCAGGACGATATCCGCATCCTCGGCCACGCCATCGAATGCCGGCTCAACGCCGAGGATCCGGATACGTTCGTGCCCTCGCCGGGGACCCTGACCCGATATCACGCCCCCGGCGGGCCGGGCATCCGGGTGGACTCCCACCTCTATACCGGTTACCGGGTGCCGCCGAACTACGATTCGATGATCGGCAAGCTGATCGCCCACGGCGAAACCCGCGAAGTCGCCATCGCCCGGATGCGTGGGGCCTTGGCCGAACTGGTGGTGGAAGGCATCAAGACCAACGCGCCGCTGCACCGGCGCATCCTCGGCGACGCCCGTTTTGTCGCCGGCGGCACCGACATTCATTATCTGGAAAAGCATCTCCTCGAAATCCGTTAGTCGCCACCGCGCCTGACGCATGGTGGTCTGGCGACGGATGCGCTACGCTTGACCCTATGCAACGTAAGCGAATAGCGATCCCATGTGCGACGATGCCACCGCCCCCTGGCTGCAACTGACTCTTGAAGCCATCGACCACGCTCCCGAGCAACTGGAAGACGCCCTGCTGCTGGCCGGCGCATTGGCGGTGACGCTGGAGGATGCCGGCGACCAGCCGGTGCTGGAGCCGCCGCCGGGCGCGACCCCGCTGTGGGCGCATACCCGCGTCACCGGCTTGTTCGACGCTCAGACCGACATCGAAGTGGTGAAGGGCCGGTTGCGGCGGTTCCTGCACGGGTCGGTGCTCCCGGAATGCCGGCTGACCGAATTGGAGGAGCGCGACTGGGTGCGGGTCTGGCTGGAGCACTTTCACCCGATGCGCTTCGGCCGGCGGCTGTGGGTCTGTCCGACCCACCAAATCCCGCCCGACCCGACGGGCGTCACGATCCGGCTCGATCCGGGTCTGGCGTTCGGCACGGGCACCCATCCGACCACGGCGCTGTGCCTGGAATGGCTGGACGGCGTGCCGCTGGACGGTCGAACCGTGCTGGATTACGGCTGCGGTTCCGGGATTCTGGCCATCGCCGCCGCCAAGCTGGGCGCAAGGAAGGTCTGGGCGGTGGACATCGACCCCCAGGCGCTGCTAGCCAGCGACGACAACGCCGACGAGAACGGCGTGGAGGACCGTATCAAACTGGCGGGTCCCGCCGCCTTGCCGGAGGCGCTGACCGTGGATGTGTTGCTGGCCAACATCCTGGCCGGGGTGTTGGTGCGGCTGGCTCCGGAATTCAGTCGACGGGTCCGGCCGGGCGGCCGGCTGGTGCTGTCCGGCATTCTCGAACCGCATGTCGAGGCGGTGCGGGAGGCCTTTCTGGGGGATTTCGTCTTCGACCCCATCCGACGGCGCGAGGACTGGGTACTGCTGGATGGGGTACGGCGGGATTCGTAACGCTTCAGTTCCCGGCCGCGTCCATCCATGGGGATGGACACCTGCGGCCACCGCATTCCAACACGTTGTTTAAATTGACGGTTGAGTTAAAAATTTCTCATGCGTATCGGTCCCCACGAGCTGTCTGCTCCGGTGGTGCTGGCGCCGATGGCCGGCGTCAGCGACCAGCCGTTCCGCCGGTTGTGCCGGCGGCTGGGCGCGGGTCTGGCGGTTTCGGAGATGGTCAGCGCCGACGCGCGGCTTTGGGACAGCCGCAAGACCCGGCTGCGACTGGATCAGACCGGCGAGCTCGAGCCCCGCAGCGTGCAGATTCTCGGTGCCGACCCACACGCCATGGCCGAGGCCGCCCGCCGCAGTGTCGATCGGGGCGCACAGATCATCGATCTCAACATGGGTTGTCCCGCCAAAAAGGTGTGCGGCGCGCTGGCCGGTTCGGCGTTGTTACGCGACGAGGCGCGGGTCGCGCGCATTCTGGAGACGGTGGTGGGGGCGGTTTCCGTTCCCGTCACCTTGAAAATGCGCACTGGCTGGGACCTTGCGCGGCGCAACGGCGTCGCCATCGCCCGCATCGCCGAACAAGCGGGCATTCGCGCCCTGGCCGTGCATGGCCGCACCCGCGCCTGCGGCTACTCCGGGCCGGTGGACTACGCCGCCATCCGCGCCATCCGGCAGGCGGTGACGATCCCGGTCGTCGCCAACGGCGATATCGACAGTCCCGACCAGGCGCGCTGGGTGCTGGATTTCACGGGCGCGGCCGCGGTCATGATCGGGCGCGCCGCCCGGGGCCGGCCGTGGATCTTCCGCGAAATCGCCTGCTTTCTGGCGACCGGTCGACGACTGCCGGCGCCGATCCCAGCGGAAATCGGCCGGTGGGTTGCGATCCATCTGGAGAGTTTGTATGCGTTTTATGGCGAAACCGTCGGCGTGCGCATCGCCCGCAAGCACCTGGCTTGGTATAGCCAGCCTTGGCCGGAGCGCGCCGCGTTTCGGACCCGGATCAATCGAGCTGAAAGCGGCCGCGAGCAGCGGGCGCTGGCCCGCGATTTCTTCGCGAGCCCGACCAACGAGGAGCGGCTGGTCGCATGATTACCCTTAAAAACCAGGTCAATCCCGTCATGGAACGTCCGGCATCCCCGGCGACCAAGGCGATGGGCGCAAAAAGTCCCGACCCCCCCATCTCGCTGGTGTCCGCCAAGCCGCTGCGCGATCATGTTTATGAAACCTTGCGCATTTATTTTCATAATCTCGGCGACCAGGCACCCAGCAACCTGTACGATCTGGTCCAGCGCGAGGTGGAGCCGCCGCTGCTGGAGATCGTGATGCAGATCACTCGCGGCAATCAGACCAAGGCCGCCGTGATGCTGGGCATCAATCGCGGCACGCTGCGCAAGAAACTCCGACAATACGGTCTCGACTGATCGCGAACAGGAGCGGCGGCATGGGATCACATCACCATGAGATAAACCAGTGAGTCTGGCCATTTTCGATCTCGACAATACCCTGCTGGGCGATGACAGCGACTACCTCTGGGGCCAGTTTCTGATCGAGCAGGGCCTGGTCGATGGCGCGGAGCACGAGCGCGAAAACCAGCGATTTTACGACGCCTACCGGGCGGGTACGCTGGACATTCAGGAATTCCTGACCTTCATGCTGCGCCCGCTGGCCGCGCATCCGCTGGAAAACCTGCTGGCCTGGCGGACGCAATTCATCGAGGACAAAATCCGGCCCGTCCTGCTCCCCAAGGCGCTGGACCTGCTGGCGCGGCATCGGGACGCCGGCGACACGCTGCTGATCATCACCGCCACCAACCGCTTCATCACCGCACCTATTGCGGATCTGCTGGACGTCCCGCACCTGCTGGCCACCGAAGTGGAACTGGCCGATGGGCGCTATACCGGCCGCTCTTGGGGTGTTCCCTGCTTCCAGCACGGCAAGGTGGAGCGGTTGAACGAGTGGCTGGCGGCCACCGGCCACGATCTCGACCAGAGCTGGTTCTACAGCGATTCCCACAACGATCTGCCCCTGCTCGGCCGGGTCAGCTATCCGGTGGCGGTGGATCCCGACGAAGTCCTGGCCGGGTACGCCCAGGAACGCGGCTGGCCGATCATCAGCTTGCGTGAGAGCGGCGAATAGGACGCCATCCCACCGAGCGCCGAGTCGCAACAAACCTGCTCCTGGTATCCTTCCGCCATTTCCCTGGGGATTCCACTTCACTATGATGGAAGCTCTTTCTGACTGCCCAACTCCTGGGCGCTGTTTTCGCTATCCGCAGGAACCGCCATGCATCCGAATCTGATCAACAACGTCAATGTCGCCGCTCAGGATGTCTTACCGACCCCCGACGACATCAAGCAGCGCCTGCCGCTGACCGCTGCCGCCGAAGCCACGGTGCTCGCCGGCCGTCAGACCGTGCAACGCATTCTCGACCATCAGGATCACCGGGTGTTCGTGGTGGTCGGACCCTGCTCCATTCATGATGTCGAGGCGGCGCGCGACTACGCGCGGCGGTTGCGGGATCTGGCCGAGGAAGTCGGCGATACCCTGTACCCGATCATGCGGGTCTATTTCGAGAAACCCCGAACCACGGTCGGTTGGAAGGGACTGGTTAACGACCCGCACTTGGACGATTCCTTCGACATCGCCGAGGGCCTGCGCATCGCTCGCGAGCTGCTGCTGGAAATTGCCGAGATGGGTCTGCCCGTTGGCACCGAGGCGCTGGACCCGATCTGCCCGCAATATCTGGGCGATCTGATCGCCTGGACCGCCATCGGCGCCCGCACCACCGAGTCGCAAACCCATCGGGAAATGGCCAGCGGCCTATCCACTCCGGTCGGGTTCAAGAACGCCACCAACGGCAATCTGGACGTGGCCATCAACGCCCTGCAATCCGCCTCCCGTCCGCACAGTTTTCTCGGCATCAATCAATACGGCCAGTCGACGGTCATCCGCACCACCGGCAACCAGTACGGCCATGTGGTCTTGCGCGGCGGCACGGACGGTCCCAACTACGATACGGTGACCATCGCCTTGTGCGAAAAGGAACTGGCCAAGAACAAGCTGCCGCTGAATCTCGTGGTGGATTGCAGCCACGCCAACGCCCGCAAGGACCCGGCCCTGCAACCGCTGGTGCTGCATGATTGCGTCCACCAGATCCTGGAAGGTAACCGCTCGATCGTGGGTTTCATGATCGAGAGCAACCTGGGCTGGGGCAACCAGTCGATGCCCGCCGACCGCTCGAAACTCCAATACGGCGTCTCGATCACCGACCCGTGCGTGGATTGGGCCACCACTGAGACGATGCTGCGCGAGGCGCACGCCAAGCTCAAAGACGTATTGCCTGGCCGGTTCGCGGTCTGAGCAGCGCAGCCGCTGGCCGGAATACGGGCGCGAATTCATCGTGCCGTGGTGCGCGGCCGAATAAGAACCGACGCACGATATTGCGCCATGCCGGGAATGCCAGGCCGTGATTCACTGTCACACGCTGCATGATCCACGTTCCCGCGTCCCCGCTCCAACCACTCGTCATCAGCGCGCTGCTCAGCGTCGTTCCCGCGCTGGCGCTGGTGACGGGCGCGGCCTTCGTCCTCGCCGAGACCTTCCACCTACCCGCCGGGTACATCGT
>REEE01000275.1 GCA_007695245.1 Candidatus Competibacteraceae bacterium
TGCAGTCGGCGATCAGAAAATCGCAATCCAATTATTCCACGTGGCATAAAATTCCCCCGTGATCGCCGGAGCGGACGGGGCGGGCGAGTGTCTCGCGTCTGGCGGACCGGCTCGATGGAGCGAACATCATCCTCATCGACGCGCGCCGCCGCCGACAAGGTACCCATGGTCATCATCGGTACCGTGATGCGCAAACTCGTCCATGTCGCCTTCGGCGTCCTCAAATCGGGACAGATCTTCAATCCATCTCTTCATGGGGCTTGACCGCGATAACAGTATCTACAAATCTTGGTCGGTTCAGATCTTGATCAAACGCCCATCAAACGCCAAACGCTGCGGTGGGCCTACGGTGACGCTGGACGCATAGTCGGGATGAAGGGGGTTCAACAGCACATTCCGCTCGCCGGGAGTCACCACACTCGGGACCGTCAGCGCGACGGATGTTCGTTCGGCCACCCAGCGATCACCCATCGACCGCGTTGAGTCCAGCGCGGTCCAGAGGTCGAGCAGGTCGGCAATCCCGGCAAAATCCTCGACCGCGAGTAGGTGGCTCGGGGCGATTTCCACGACGAAGTAGCGCCAGTAGCGTGAGAGCGCCTCTTCCGCCTCCAAATGCACCAATAGTTCGAGCTGCGCCAGGGAGAGGGACTCGGCCGTATAGATCATCGGGGTCCCCGGCGAATTCCAGCGGCCCCCAAATAGGCGCGCCCCCTCACCCGTGAAAGCCGTGTCGGCATACGCCTCGTCGACCAGACGAAAAACTCTCACGAAAACACGCCGTGACGAATCCGCCCGATCAGGTTCTCGACTTCACGAGCGCCGACCTCAGTCGCGGCGTACTCCAGAGGGACGTTCCCTCCGAGGGCGGACTTGGGCGTCTTGAGCCAGCGTAGCGCTTTATCCACATCGCGAAACATCTCTTCCGCGAGCGCCAGCAACCGTTCCAGGCGCAGGAGCCTTTCCGACTCACCGGGGTCGAGCCGGCCCGCCTGTTTGCGACGCATCAAGGTCCGTTCCGGAATCTGGATCAGACGAGCGAGATCCCGCAATGAAAGCTCCAGGCGCTCTTGCATGAACTCGAACTCCTGATACTCAAAACCCGCCCGCACGCGGGCGATTAAGTGTTCCGGAGTCATTTGCAGCACGACCCAATTAGACTTGGCTGGGACGCCAGCGCGCTCGTTCCGAGCTTGGGCGCCGGTCGAACGGGGCATGAGAATCTCCTTCAAGGTATCCGCCATTTGGCCGACGAGTATAGCCTTTTGGCGGCAGCGGATACCAGTACGACCAGGTTCCCCGACGGGTCCGAGGAGACCGCTACCGGCTCATCGCGCCGGGATCAGCGAACGCCAGGCGCTCTGAGAATCGCCGCGAGAGCCGCGAGAGCCGCGAGAGCCGCGCGGCCGAATAAATCTTTCACCGTTATCGTCATCGTCGATGACCACGAAAGGACAACTCTACCCGACCCGACCCACGTGATTCGGCAACCGGAGCGGGCAAGCCGTCGAGGGGCATGGGTCATGGCCTCACGGGCTGGGGGCGCGCGACTCTGGCGTTCGGGCCGGCAACGCGACCCGAAAATAGCTGTCCCCGGCCGTCAACTCCGGCTCCGGGTTGCCGCTCTCCCGCATGGCGGCATAAATGGTGGCTATCCCCCGTCCAATACGTTCCACATAGCGAAAATCATACAGGTATTGCACCAATAGGGGATTGCGTTGATAGACCAGGCCCAGCTTGATGGTTTCCAGCGTCTGGGTGTTGGGCAACCCCCCCGGACTGGTGATCGTCAAGCGGTCCGTGAAGAACTCAATCAGGATTGGGCTGCCTTTGATCGTGTAATCGCGATGGCAGATCGCGTTCACGACCGCTTCCCGCAGCGCCGCCGGCGGAAAGGGTCTCTGTTCCAGGCGGGCCGCCACGGGTGTATGAAAGGATACCGGGTTGTATAAATCCAGATACTCCATCAATAACGGCAAATCCTGAATCAGCGGTTTGCCAAAATAGCGATTGCCGATGACTGGCGCGGCCTTATCGAACCCCTGGTAGGCGGCGACCTGTATTCCAGTCGCGGGTAAATGGGTTTCCTTGTTGCGTCCGAACAGTAATCCGCCCAGCAGGGTCAAGCGTCCATCCCTTAACAAGGCCAGGTTCATCAACAAGGTTTGCTGTTCCGCCGAGGAATAATCTTCTAACTTTAACGAGCGATATTGCGCCAAATACTCTCCAACCAAGGTCAAATTTAAATCCTGCCAGTCGGTTTCCCACAAGGTGGTCAGTTCGTAATGCAATTGCGCGGATTGTTGAAACAGCCGCCGTAATTCCGCCCGAGTGGCCTCGCGACTGACCGTGCCGGAGCGAATGTAATAAATCCGCCGAGTTTGGGATTGATAGGCATACGGTTTATCATGGTTGCCCACCAGGCGCACGACCAGCAATGACCGATCCTGAATCGTCACCGCGCGGACTTCGACCTGCAAGGGGGGTTCAAAGGCATAACAAAGGTGTTGAATCCGCTCTTCATTGTCGGAGCGCGTTAGCCCGACGATTTCCCGCTGATCGGATACGCCCAGGATCAACCAGCCGCCACGATAATTGGCCAGCGCCCCCAGCTCTTTCGCCAGTTGTTCGTTGCGCGCCGAATCCAGCTTAAATTCCATAAGTTCTGATTCGCCGGCGGCGATCAAGGAGAAGATTGGGTCGGTATTCATGGTTAAATCTCGAAGATTTAAAAAAACGTACAGACTGACATCCCAGTCCACCCTGCCGGCGGTATCGGTAGGAAGATGATGAGGATTACGCGTGATAATCTTACGTGATAGTCTCAATATACCCAATCAGAACCCCAAGGGGCTCCCCACATGTCCATCCCGCATCTAAGCGAAACCACCCTTCGCCGCCAGGCCACCCCCCAATCCTTCGAGCGGGGCGAGGACTACTATCAGTGCGGGGCGGTGGGCCGTCCGCAACGGCGCGGCAACACCCTCCAGGCCGAGGTGGAAGGCAGCGAAGTCGAGCCCTACGTCGTTTGCCTGACCTTCGACGACTCGGGCGTGACCGACGCCGATTGCAGTTGCCCCTACGACTACGGCGGATGGTGCAAGCACATCGTCGCCACGGCGCTGGCCTGCCTGCGCGAGCCGGACTCGATCGAGGAGCGGCCGACTTTGGAATCTCTGCTGGAGCGTCTGGATCTCCCGCAAACCCGCGATTTGGTCGAGGAACTGATCGCCGAACAGCCTCGCCTGATGGAGATCGTGGACGATTACGTCCAGCAACGGGCGGAACCGGCCCCGTCTCCGCAGCCCGCAACCCCAACACGGCGCACCCTGGTCGATCCGGCATCCTATCATCGCGCGGTGCGGCAGATTTTGCGCGGCGCGGTGCGGGACTGGGAATCCGGCCGGGACGACGATTCGATCCAAGATGACTTGCAAGCCCTGATCGACAAGGCCCAGGACTTCACCGAACACGGCGATCCTTCCAACGCCCTGGTGGCGCTGGAAGCCATCACCCGCGCCTGTGTGGACCATTGGGATGAAGTCGCGGAATACGGGGCCGACAGCGACGATGTGGTCGCAACGCTGGATGAGGCGTGGACCGAGGCGATTTTGAGCGCCGAGTGGACGCCAGCGGAGAAAAAGGCGCTCCAGCAAAACCTGGCCCGCTGGCAGGACGAACTCGGCGGTTCGTTCGCCATGAGCCGGGAAGCCCTGCGCCAGGGCTGGGACGATCCGCCGCTCCAACGGGTGCTGCGAGGCCAGATCACCGAGTTGGGCGCCTGGGACGCGGAAGCCCCGGATTTCGCCGACGACCTGGCGCGAATCCGGCTGAAGATTCTGGATCGCCAGCAACGGCATCAGGAGTATTTGCATCTGGCCGAGGCCGAGAGCCAATCCGAACAATACCTGACCATGCTGGCGCGCCTGGGCCGGGTCGAGGACGCCATGGGGGCCGCCCAAACCCAGTTGAATTCGCTGGAATCCGCCTTCGCCCTGGCGCGGGTGCTGCGAGAACAGGGCGCGCGGGCGCAGGCGCTGGCCATCGCCCAGAGCGGCTTGAATCTATCAGGACCCTCGCATCAGCAACATGAACTGGCGGTGTGGACCAGTGAGTTGGCCGAGGATTTGGGCGATGGGCAAGCTGCCCTCGCCGCCCGCATCGCCGCCTTCAAGACCCGGCCTTCGTTGGGCGACTATCAAAAAGCCCTGAAACTGGCGGGGGCCGATGAGTCGACGATGCGGGCTGAACTGCTGCAACTCCTGCGCCGGCATCAAGGCTGGGACAGCGATTCCGCCAAGGTCGACATCTTTCTCCAGGAAGGGCTGCTCGACGACGCCATCGCGGCGGTCGAGGCCCTCGGCTACTACCAGGCCGATCTGGTGAAGCAAGTGATGGCGGCGGCTCTGAACGAGCGCCCGGATTGGGTGATTGAGAATGCCGTTCATCGGGCCGAGGAAATCATGAACGCCGCCCGCTCCAACGCCTACCTCCATGCCGTGGCATGGCTCCAGCAGGCGCGGGCCGCGTATCTGGCCTCGGGACAGCCGGCGGCGTGGCAAGCGTATCGGAATACGCTGCTGGAGCGTCACGCCCGCAAGTACAAGCTGGTGGGGCTGTTGAAGCAGCGGGAGCTGGCCTGAGCGGTCGCCAGCCACCAGTCCGCCAGCTATAGCGCTCCCAGGCGATTTGTAGATTGGGTTAGGCCGTAGGCCGTAACCCAACATCCTGATTTTGTTGGATTACGCGCTGCGCGCTAACCCAACCTACATCCACGACCGATTTCGGATTGCTATATCAAAACGCGGAGGAAGCCTCCTCGAGCCAGCCGATCAACCGATCCATCGGTAGCGGGCGGGACAGGTAATAGCCCTGCGCCACATCGCAACCCATGGCTGCCAGCGCGTCCAGCGCGCGGCGATCCTCGACCCCTTCGGCCACCACGCTCACGTTCAGCGCATGGCAGAGTTCGATGGTGGAACGGACGATGGCTTGGTCGGCCCGGTCCTCGGCCAGGGTTTTGATGAAGGACTTGTCGATCTTCAGCAGGCTCACCGGCAAGCGTTTCAAATACCCCAGCGAGGAATAGCCGGTGCCGTAGTCGTCGATCGACACGCGAACGCCGCCATCGCGCAATGCCTGGAGAGTGGCGATGGCTTCCTGCTCGTCGCGCAGGAAAAGCTGTTCGGTGATTTCCAGATCCAGCCGTTCGACGGGAAACGCCAGATCGTCGAGTAAGGCGAGAATCCGCCGCGCCAAACCGGGACGCCGGAATTGCCGCGGCGACAGATTGACCGACACCGTCAGCGGCAGCGCGCGGATTTCCTGACAGGCCTGGCGGATCACCCAATCCCCCACCTCGACGATCAGACCCGTCTCTTCAAGGATGTCGATGAACTGATCCGGCATCTGCAAGCCCCACTCGGGATGCCGCCAGCGGAGCAACGCTTCGACGCCCGTGATTCGCCGGCGGCGCAGATCGAGCTGGGGCTGGAAATGCAGCACGAATTCGTCGCGCTCCAGGGCCTGGTACAGGGCGGCTTCCCGACTCAGTCGCGCCATCGTTTGCTGGTGCAGGTCGGCGGTATGGAACTGGTAGCCGGTCCCGCCCAACTCTCGGACCCGCGTTTGCGCCGAACTGGCATGGTGCAGCAACCGGTCGATATCGGCGCCATCGTCCGGATAGAGCGCGATGCCGATGGTCGTCGCCACCCGTAATTCCCGCCCGTCGAGCCGGATCGGCTCCTCGCCGGCATGCGCGACCCGCTGGACGATCAATGCCGCTTCATGCGCGTCGTGGATGTCGGCCAGGATCGCCACGAAATCAGCCCCCTCAAAGCGGGACAAGGTGTCGCATGCCCCCAGCACGGACTGGAACCGGTCGGCCAACCGTAGAAGCGCCTGGTCGACGGCGGCGATTCCAAACGCGGCGCTCACCTTCTGGAATTGGTGGATCGCGATTTTCACCATCGCGCACCGGTTGCCTTTACGCCGGGCCGCGGCGATGGCCTGGGCCGCCCGGTCGCGAAACAGCACGCGATTGGGCAGACCGGTGACCGGGTCGAAATGAGCGAAATAGCTGAGCCGAGCCTCGGCGTCCCGGCGCTCGGTCACATCCTGGGCGACTCCAAACAGGGTGTTGACCTGACCGCGCTCGTCGCGCGCCGCATCCGCCGAGACCAGCAGCGACCGGATTTGGCCCTCGCCGAGGACGACTCGACACTCGACCTCGTTTTCAGCGGCCCTGTCGCGCAGGAGGTCCCGGATAAACCGGTTCACCCGCGGCCAATCGTCCCTGGCGACGTGGCGCAGCAGCTCCCGACCGGTCATGCCCCTGGCCGCGCCGCCCAACAGTTGGCGCAATTCTTCCGACAGATTGATCCAGTCGGCATCCATTTCGTAGCGCCAGTAGCCGAGTCGAGCGATGCGTTGGGCGCGCGCCAGCCGGGTCTCGCTCTCCCGCAACTGCAACTCGATCCGCCGCGCCCGCAGCGCATAACGGACCCGCTGCGCCAGCAGCGCCCAGTTGATCGGCTTGGTGACGAAATCGGTCGCTCCGGCCTCGAAGGCGAGTTGCACCGCCACCACGTCGTCGAGGGCGGTCAGGATCAGCACCGGCGTGAAGCAGATCGCGGGTTCCTGGCGAATCGCCCGGCAGGCGTCGAACCCGTTCATGACCGGCATGCGCACGTCCAGGAGCACGGCGTTGGGGCGCTCGCGCAGGCAGACTTCGACGCCGTCCAGGCCATTGACGGCTTCCAGCACGGCGTATCCGGCCTCTTCGAGCACCCGCCTGAGCATCATGCGGGTGATCTCCTCGTCGTCGACGATCAGAATCCGCTCGTAATCCATCTTTATTTCTTCGATCATGATGGGCTTTCCCGCTCCGGTAATTGTTCGGCCGCGGCCACGGCTTCCCGCCCGGCCCGTTCGAGCGCGCCGATTCCCTGCGCCGGAAACGATCCTCGCTTGAGCGCGTTTTCCAGCGCCGCGGCCTCGCCGTGCAGGCGCGGGGCGCCGATATCGCCGGCGGTGTTTTTCAACCGATGCGCGGCGTCGAGCAGCGCCTCGCCGTCCTGCGCGTCCAGCGCCTGCAACGCCAGCGCCAACTGTTCCCGCACGGTGCTCGCGAACGTCGCCAGCAACGCGGCGAAGCCGGTTCCCATCAGTGCTCGCACTTCCGCCAGCTTGACCGGGTCGAGGACGGGCGCGAAGGCCGCTGGGGCGTCCGCGCCAACCCCATTCGGCGGCGTCAGCCAGCGCGCGACGATGGCGCTAAGCGCCGCGCCACTGTACGGCTTGACCAGGTAATCGTCCATGCCGGCGTCCAGGCATTTTTCCCGGTCGGCGGGCAGCGCGTGCGCGGTGAGCGCGACGATCGGCGTCCGCGCCCGGCCTTCCGCAGCCTCCCGGGCGCGGATCCGCCGCGTGGCCTCGAAGCCGTCCAGCTCGGGCATTTGCACGTCCATCAGCACGATCGCGTACTGCTCCCGCTCCAGGGCGGCGATGGCCTCGCGGCCGTTACCGACGATATCGACCTCGAGCCCCCGCTGGCGCAACAACGCCTCACCGAGCTGCTGGGTGGTGAGGTTATCCTCCACCAGCAACACCCGCTCGCCGGCGAAGCGCAGTTCCGTTCCGGGTCGGAGCGAGCGCGGTTCCGCCGCGAGAGCGCGGGAATCATCCCGGTTCAGAATGGTGGCGATGGCGTCGTGCAAATCCGACTGGCGCACCGGCTTGTCCAGCCAGATGTCGATGCCCAGCTCGTCGATGATCGCGGGCTCCCGGCTGGACGAACTGAGCATCAACAGCCGGGTCGCGGCCAGCGCCGGGTCCTGCCGCAGCCGCTTCGCCAGCATCAGGCCGTCCATGCCGGGCATGTTGAAATCGAGCAGCACCAGTTGGTAGGGCCGGCCGGCCGCGGCGGCGTCCTGCAGCTTGGCCAGCGCCTCCTCGCCGCTGCCGGCGCTGCCCGGCTGCACGCCCCAGGCGGTCAGATAGCGGTGCAGGATGATGCGGTTGGTCGCGTTGTCGTCCACGACCAGCATCCGGGCGCCGGAGAAATCGGCGCGGACGCCGCTGCCGCCGCGGCCCGCGACGAGGAAGGGCAAGCGGAACCAGAAGCGGGAGCCGACCTTCGGCGCGCTCTCCAGGCCGATCTCGCCGCCCATCAACTCCGCCAGCCGCCGGGCGATGCTCAGGCCCAGACCGGTGCCGCCGAAGCGGCGGCTGGTCCCGCCGTCGGCCTGGACGAAGGGCTGGAACAGGAGCGGCTGCTTGTCGGCGGCGATGCCGATGCCGGTATCCCTGACCTCGAAGCGCAGCACGACGCGCGCCGCTTCGAGTTGTTCGACGGTGACGCTCACCACCACTTCGCCGTGCTCGGTGAACTTGATGGCGTTGCCGAGTAGATTGGTGAGGATCTGACGCAGGCGGATGGGATCGCCGCGCAGCCGATCCGGCACGGTCGGCGCGATGAAGCAGGCCAGTTCCAGCCGCTTGGCGTGGGCGCGCTGGCCGAGCATCGCGGTGACGTCCTCGACCGTGCGGCGCAGCTCGAAGTCGAGGCTTTCGATCCGCAGTTTACCGACTTCCAGCCGGGAGAAGTCCAACACCTCGTCGATCAGGGACAGCAGGATGTCGGCGGAGGTGTTGGCGGTATCCAGATAGCGCTGCTGCGGCGCGCTGAGCGGCGTGTCGCGCAGCATCTCCAGCGCGCCGAGCACGCCGTGCATCGGCGTACGAATTTCGTGGCTCATGTTGGCCAGGAACTGGGTCTTGGTGTCGGCCGCCTCCTCGGCCGCCTCCTTGGCCTCGCGGAGGGCGTTCTCGACGCGCTTGCGCTCGGTGATGTCGTGAATCACCCCGAGGTAGCGGCGCCGGCCCGCCTCGTTCATCTCGTTGACGCGCAGCGTCATCGGGAACGCGCTGCCGTCGCGGCGTTGCGCCTCGAACTCACGCTCGACGCCGAGAATGCGGGACACGCCGGTTTCCCGATGGCGGCGCAGGTAGTCATCGTGTTGTTCGCGATGTGGCGATGGCGCCAGCACGGACACGTTCTGACCGATGATCTCTTCGGCGCGGTAGCCGAACATGGCTTCCGCGCCGGCGTTGAACGATTCGACCCGACCCTCGGCGTCGATGACGATGATGGCGTCGTGGGTCGAATTGAGCACCCGTCGCAGATAGGCCTCGCGCGCGGCGAGCTCCTCCTGCGCCCGCATCCGCTCGGTGATGTCGTTCTGCAAGGCCACGAAGTGCGTCAGGCGCCCGCGGCCGTCGTGGATCGGGGTGATGGAGAGGTCGTTCCAGAACTCCCGGCCATCCTTGGCGTAATTGCGCAGCACCACGTTGACGTCGGTTGGTTCGCGCAACGCGGCGCGGATGCGCTCGAGCGCGTCCGCCTCGGTGGCTGGACCCTGCAGGAAGCGGCAGTTTCTGCCCACCACTTCTTCCGCGCCGTAGCCGGTGATGCGGGTGAAACCCTGATTGACGTAAACGACCGGCAGGTCGGGCTGGGTGGCGTCGGCGATCACCACGCCGTTGACGCTGTCCTCGATGATCCGGTTGCGCAGGCGCAGCTCGGCTTCCGCCGCCGCGCGCGCGCTGAGATCGCGCACCACGGCGATGAGGCCCTGTTCCGGTCCCTGGCCGACGGGCGTCACCCGGATTTCCAGCGGAAACGCTTGCCCGTCCGCCCGGCGGCCCTCGGTGTCGAGCAACAGGCCCAGCCGCCGCGGGTCCGGCGTTTCCCCGAACAGCGCTTGCACCGTCGCCCAGCCGCCCTCGGTGAACAGCGGGCGGGCGGTATCGCCCACCACCGTCGCGGCCGGGCGTCCGAAGATGGCCTCGGCGGCCGGGCTGAAGGATTGGATGCGCCCGCCGGGCTCCAGGGTGAGGATGCCGTCCTGGATGTTCTCCAGGACCTGGCGCAGGCGCTCCTCCCGCTCGGCGAGATCGGCGTAGGACTCGCGCACGCGCGCCGACATCAGGTTGAAGGCCCGGGCGGTGGCGGCCAGCTCGTCACGGCCCTTGACGGGAACCTGGTAGCCGAGTTCGCCGGCGGCGACCCGCCGCGAGCCCTCGGTGAGATTCAGGAGCTGGCGGGTCAGATAGACGCCGAGCGCCAGCGAAAACAGGGCCACCAGCCCCATTTCCAGCAGCGCCAGACCGATGCCGTAGCGCCGGGCGTCCGCCTGGATCTCTTTCAGCGCCTGTACCGACAGCGCCAGCTCGACCCGCCCGAACGCCAGGCCGCCCTCGGCGATCTCCTCGGCGGCGCGGAACACGCCGTCGGTGACGGCGCCGAGGTCCGCGTCGGGCGCGAAGGGCCGCGCCAGGGCCGCCTCGTCGCCGGCGGAAGCCAGCACCCGACCGTCCGCGTCGCGCACCCGCGCGAAGATCACGCCCGGATAGTTCAGCGTCTCCCAAACGAAGCTTTGCAGCGTGGCCAGATCGCTGCCGATCAGTGGGTCCTTGGTGGTGACCGCGAACGCCCGGACCGTGGCTTGCGCCCGCTGGGTGAACTCCTGTTCCGCCGTGGTTTCGATGAAGCGCAGACCGCTCCAGACCAGGATGGCGAGCAGCACCGCCTCGATGGCAGCGATGCCGAGGATGGTCTTAAGGCGGAACGACATGCGCGCCGACTACTCGGCCAGGGTGTCGAGCAGGTCGATGCGCAGCGCGCGCACGTCGTCATAGTCGGCGTCCCGCGCCGCCGCGATGCCTTTGAAGCGGATGCCCTCCAGCGCCGCCTGGACTTCCGGATCGCCGTCCAGGCCCAGCATCGCGTCGCGCAACCGCTCCACCACTGCGGCGGGAATCCGCGGGTGAGCGGCGATGGCGTGCGGGGTGTAGCCCTCCGTGGTCCAGAGGATGCGCAGCGCGTCGCGGACCGCGGGGTCGAGGCTCTCAAAGGTGCGAGTCACGCCGCCCCCGGCCGGGTAGAGCCCTTTGGCCACGCTGAGGTAGACCGAGTCGTGGGAGGCGACGAACTTGGGCGTGATGGCAATCCCCTGCTGGGACAGGGCGGCTCGCACCAGCACGGTGGCGGCGAACGCGGCCGGCGCCGGAAAGATCAGGGTCTCACCGGCCAGATCGGCCAGTTGCGCGAAGGGGGCATCCTTGCGGATCACCACGATGCCCTTCAGCAAGCGGTCTTTTTCCTTGGCGAACACCGCGTAGCCGGGCCGCTGGTGAAAAACCGTGTAGTGATAGGGGTTCATGTAGGCAAAATCGTACTCGCCCGCCGCGAGCCGTTGTTCGAAGGTCGGGATGTCGGGGGCGGTGGCGAACCGCAGGGTCAAACCGCTTTTGGCTTGCAGCGCGTTCAGCACCGGCCCCCAGGTCCGCGCCAGTTCGGTGGCGGACTGCTGCGGCACGATGCCGAAGGTGTAGACTGGATTGACCGGGGGATCGGCCGCCAGCGGCGCGGGCGTCCACGCCAGACTGGCGGCCAGCACGATCAGCGGCGCCCACAGCCTCCCGCTCGCGAACAATGTCAGGCTCTTTGCCATCGTCTTTCCTCATTCCGCAATTTGTTGGAAAAATCGGATAATAAGCGCCTGAACGAAAAACTCGAAACTCCGTGGGCTGAGCTTGTGAACCTCAACGTTATGATTTGAAACCGATGCTCTAACCGTTGAGTTGGGCAACGCCGCGCTTTTACCGAACCTGTAAAACCACCGAACGGATTTCCGGTCACGGGCTAAATATCCACCACTTGGCCGGCAAGTATAGCTTCCCCGACGTTCGTTGAGACCCGATCAGCGACCGAGGCCCGAGGATAATTCGCCAATCCTCAAAGCAACTTCCCGGCTGATGGCTTCCAGGTTTTGATTCATGGCGGCCACCGTCGCCGCGTAATCCGGCCCCGCCGGAGTCTCCCGGCGCGTGGATGTCTGGTTCGGCTTTGTGTTGTCAAGCAGGGTTGCCAGAGCGCCTTGCAAGCCGGATGTTTCGGGTTGACTTACCTGAATCGGTCGAATGGTCTGGAGCCGAAGTTGCCTGGCAGGCGCAGGCGGCCTATCCCGAGATTCCCGACTTGCCGGAACCCTTCGCGGCCGCGATGCGGGCGGTGACCGACGACGTGCGCCGCCAGTCGGCGGATATCGCCAGCTTACCACGGAAGTGCTGTCGAGGAAGCGATCACCCGCGCCTGTGTTCTGGATCGCCAGCAACGGCATCAGGAGTATTTGCAGACCCGGTTTCAGGCGTGCTCAGATCCAGGTGGACAACCGCTCGCTGGTCGGATTGCCCAGGCCGGGACTCTCGTTCGGACAGGCGTGGTGCAAAAGAG
>REEE01000268.1 GCA_007695245.1 Candidatus Competibacteraceae bacterium
TAAGTGCCCTCCATAATCGGTATTTATATAATCAGGATTTTCAACCAATTAAAGACAAAAAAACCCCGGCCTCGCCCAGCCGGGTCGGAGCCGATCACCCAATCGAAAAGACGTCGCCAGAGCGAACCGGTAAAAACCGATCAAAGGTTCAAACCCCACCGAGTCAATCCAGGCCGAGGGTCAGGCCGAGGGCGAGGGTCAAGGCGAAGGCGGCGGTGAGGGCGGCGTTCGATCCGCACTTGCGGGAAGCCCACCCCCTCACCCGCCGGCGGCGGGGCGGATGCGGCGTTTCAGCGTCATCTTGAGGGCTCCCGGCACCGGGGCGGAGTCGGGCGGCGGGGATTTAGGACCGACCCGCGCCTGCGCCTGTTGCTCGGGGGTCACCTCGCCGACCGGTTGCCCGTCCAAGTCGTAGCGGGGACCACCCCGCACCAGCGCGGCCCGGTAGGTCGGGGTGGTGGTGTAGACGCGCAGCGCCCGACGCAGTTGGGTGCGGCTCAGATCGGCCAGGGCCGGATGGATGCCGGCCAGCGCCAGCAGCTCCGCGCTCAAGCCGATTTTGAGCGGCTGGGGAGCCGTGCGGTTGAAGCAGGCCGGGAAAGCGGCGCTGAGTTGGTCGATGATCGAGTTGACGGGGATAGACATTCGCGCCTCGCGGGTTGGAACGGGACCGTGAGTGTGGCACACGCGCGGCGAGTTTGCCGCAGCGGGCGCGCCGGATCGCGCCGGGCGGTTCTCGGGGGAGGTGACAGCGCCCACCCCTCCAAGAGTACAATCGCACTGGCGCCTCGAGCCTCTCGGCCGAGGTGCCGCCACCCGACCTCAATCGCTGATGACCCACACGCCTCACCCCACGACCGCCGCCGATTTCACCTTGCCGGACTACAGCGGCGGAAGCCTCGTCAACCTCATGCGCGGCGTGGCCGACGCCTGCGGCGCGGCGCCTCTGCCCTACGCGCCGCTGGCGGGACTCGACGCGGCGGCGCTGGGCGCCACCCGCACACTGATCCTGCTGGTGATCGACGGACTGGGTTACCATCATTTGCTGCGCCGCGGTGCCGGTAGCGTGCTGCGACGCCATTTGGTCGGGCGGCTTACCTCGGTCTTTCCCTCCACCACCGCCAGCGCGATCACCACTTTCCTCACCGGACTGGCCCCGCAGCAGCACGCCCTGACCGGCTGGCATCTGTATTTTCGCGAGGTGGACCGGATCGTCGCCCCGCTGCCGCTCCAGCCGCGCGCGCCCGGCGGCGCGCCCGTGGCGCTCCCGCCAGAGCGCCTGTTCGCCCACGGCAACCTCTTCGATCGCCTCAGCCGGCCGTCCTGGGCGGTAGCGCCGGCCTCTATCGTCCACTCGCCCTTCAACGTCTTTCACACCGGCCGCGCGACCCGGGTCGCCTATACCTCGGTGGCGGAAATGTTTCTCGCCTTGGCCGCCCTGGCCCGGCGCGCCCGCGCCCCGCAATTCCTCTACGCCTACTATCCGGAAATCGACGCTGACGCTCACGCCCACGGCATCGCCTCGGAGGCGGTGGCGGCGCGCTTCGCCGCTCTGGATGCGGCGTTCGGCCTGTTCCTCGACGCCTTGGCCGGCAGCGATACGACGGTGCTGGTCAGCGCCGATCACGGCTTCATCGACGCCCCGGCGGCGCGCCGGATCGACCTCGCCCGGCATCCCCGCCTGGCCGCGATGCTGGCGCGGCCGCTGTGCGGCGAGCGGCGCGTCGCCTACGGCTACGTACGGCCGGGTCAGCACGAGCGGTTCGAAGCTTACGTGCGCGAGCGCCTCGCCCACGGCGTCGCGCTGTATCCCAGCCGAACCTTGATCGCGCAGGGCTGGTTCGGACCGGGCGCGCCGCATCCCGAACTCGCCTCCCGCATCGGTGACTACACACTGGTTATGAAGGACGATTGGACCATCAAGGACTGGATGCCGGGCGAGCAGCGGCACCGCCAAATCGGCGTACATGCGGGCCTGAGCGCCGACGAAATGATCGTGCCGCTGATCGTCGCCCGCGCCTGAATCAACGGTGAATCGACTTTAGACTATCGATGAATCAATGGGTTAGATTTACTGTCGCCACCCGGCTTGAGGGGCTCCACAAGAACCCTCGAAGAACCTCTGTGTCTGGAGCACTACCGAATTTTTTCTAAAGCAAGTCAGCTTATTATATCCGGGGATAGCACGCTAATATAAGTTTTAAATCGCTCTGATAGCTTATGAAAATGTCATTGTCCCCACCGGCGGGCTATATTGACTTCAAACACCGCGATTTTCACCCCGGAGGAGTCAATGACAATGTTGAGAAAAACCATACCCTTATTCGTCGCCGTGGCCATCGCCACCTCTTCGATGGCGCTATCCAGCCCGACGGGCGCGCGGCCGGCGTCGATGTCCAGCCCGTACTGGTGGCCGGAAATGCTGGACCTCAGGCCCCTGCGCCAGCACGCGGCGGCATCCAACCCCTTGGGCGCGGACTTCAACTACGCGAAGGCGTTCGCCGGCCTCGACCTGGAGGCGGTGAAGAAAGATCTCGAGGCGCTGATGACCGCGTCTCAGGACTGGTGGCCCGCCGACTTTGGCCACTATGGGCCGCTGTTCATCCGGATGGCCTGGCACAGCGCCGGCACCTACCGCGTCGCCGACGGCCGCGGCGGTGCCGTCGGCGGCCAACAGCGGTTCGAGCCGTTGAACAGTTGGCCCGACAATGTCAGCCTCGACAAGGCCCGGCGCTTGCTGTGGCCGATCAAGCAGAAATACGGCAGCGCCCTGTCCTGGGCCGACTTGATGATTCTGACGGGGAACGTCGCGCTGGAGTCCATGGGGTTCGAGACCTACGGGTTCGCCGGCGGGCGCGAGGACCACTGGGAGTCCGACCGGGTCTACTGGGGACCGGAGAACGAATTTCTCGCGGATCAGCGCTACAGTGGCGACCGGGAGCTGGAGAACCCGCTCGCCGCGGTGCAGATGGGCCTGATCTACGTGAATCCCGAGGGGCCGAACGGCAACCCGGATCCGCTCGCGGCGGCTCAAGATATTCGCGAGACCTTCGCGCGCATGGCGATGAACGATGAAGAGACCGTGGCCCTGATCGCCGGCGGGCACACGTTCGGCAAAGCCCACGGCGCCCACAAACCCGACGATTGTCTGGGTCCCGAACCCGCCGCCGCCGGCCTCGAACAGCAAGGCTTCGGTTGGGAAAATCGGTGCGGCACCGGCGTGGGTGCCGATACCATCACCAGCGGTCTGGAAGGGGCCTGGTCGGCCAACCCGATCGCTTGGACCACGCAGTACCTGGACAACCTGTTCGGCTTTGAGTGGGTGCAGACCCAGAGCCCCGCCGGGGCGATTCAATGGATCCCCGCCGAGGGTCAGGCCGCCAGCCTGGTGCCGGACGCTCACGATCCTACCCAGCGCCATGCGCCCATCATGTTCACCACGGACCTGTCGCTGAAGGTCGACCCGAGCTATCGGGAGATCGCCCTGCGCTTCAAGGAGAACCCCGACGAGTTCGCGGACGCCTTCGCCAAGGCGTGGTTCAAACTGACCCACCGCGACATGGGTCCGCGCACGCGCTATATCGGCCCGGAGGCACCCCAGGAAGATCTGCTTTGGCAAGATCCGATTCCTGAAGTCGATCATGCGTTGATCGACGCGGAAGACATCGAGAAGCTCAAGTCCGAAATCCTGGCCTCGGGGCTGACCGTTCCCGAACTGGTTAGAACCGCGTGGGCCTCGGCCTCGACCTTCCGCGGCTCCGACCTGCGCGGCGGTGCCAACGGCGCGCGGATTCGCCTCGCGCCGCAGAAGGATTGGGCGGTCAACCATCCGGAAGAACTGGCGAAGGTGCTGGAGCGCCTGGAGGGCCTCCAAAACGACTTCAACAGCGCGCAGCAGGGCGGCGACAAAAAGGTGTCGCTGGCCGACCTGATCGTGCTGGGCGGAGCGGCGGCCATCGAGCAGGCCGCCCAGCAGGCCGGGCACCCGGCGGAGGTTCCCTTCACGCCGGGACGGATGGATGCATCGCCAGAGATGACCGATGTGGAGTCTTTCGCCGTGCTCGAGCCGACCGCGGACGGGTTCCGCAATTATTTCGGCAACGGCAACCGTAGATCGCCCGCGGATCTGTTGGTCGATCGGGCGAGCCTGTTGACCCTCACGGTTCCAGAAATGACGGTTCTGGTCGGCGGCCTGCGCGCTCTGGATGCCAATGCCGGATCAGCCCAACAGGGTGTATTTACCGACCGGCCCGGAACGTTGAGCAACGATTTCTTCGTCAACTTGCTCGACATGTCCACCCAATGGGCGAAGTCGTCCGAATCCGAGGGCCTTTACGAAGGTCGTGACCGCGGCACGGGCGAGATCAAGTGGACCGCCACGCCCGTCGATCTGATCTTCGGGGCGAACGCCGAGCTGCGCGCGGTCGCCGAAGCCTATGCGGCGAACGATGCACGAGAGAAGTTCGTGCATGACTTTGTTGCCGCGTGGACCAAGGTGATGACTTTGGATCGCTTCGACCGGCTTTGATCCGGACGGAAAAGGCGCTCGGAATAGCTCTGCAACGCAGAGCCATGCTCCTGGCGCGCATCGACGAAGCATTCTGTCATCTTTCAAAGCATACCTGCCTGCGGCACCTGCGCGAAGCCGACGGCGCGCTGACCGCCTTGCTGGTGGGTGGCTCCGCTGGCGACCGGGGTCGGCTTGTGTCTGACCCCGGTCGCCAGCGACAAGGCGCCGTGGCTGCGCCAGCGCGGCATCGAGACGCACTGGCCCGTGGTCGGCAAGCCGGGCCGCCTGGGCGTCGACAACGCGGCCGAGTTCCATTCGGCGGCGTTCGAGCGCGGCTGCGCTGGGAAGAGGGTGAGGAATTCGCCTGCTTGCTGGCCAGTTTCGAGACCGTGCTGCCCCTGCGCGAGCCTTCCCAACCCGCATCCGCGCCACTCCGGGAGTCAGTCCTCCGCCGGTCCGAGGGCGCCATCGGGGAAATCGCCCTCTTGCTGGCCGATGCCACCGCGACGGCCTTGCGCCAAGGGGACGGTGGCGTGTTGGAGGAGGCATCGGTCGGTGCTTGCCTGCCTGATACAGCTTGGCTAAGATTAGCCAGACAGAGCTTCCGAGGTGTACCATGCAAGTCAATATGTTGGAGGCCAAGAACCGGCTGTCCAAGCTGATCGTGGCGGCGGAACGGGGAGAGGAGGTACTGATCGCCCGCAACGGCGTACCCGTCGCCCGGATCGTCCCCTACGTTTCCCCACCGGTGAAACCCCCCGGTGCCTGGAAGGGCCTGGTCCCCTATTCGACCGACTGGCGGTCCGCCGAAACCGATCGGGAAATCCAACGTCTCTTCTGCGGCGAAGACGATGCGCCTGCTGCTTGATACCTGCATCCTCTACGACTGGATGATGGGCGTCATGGCCGATACCGAGGCAGTCCAGTTGATCCAGCATGTCGGTGCCTGGGTCAGTGCGGTATCGATCTGGGAGATGGCCATCAAGCATGGCTTGGGCAAGCTGCCGCTCCCCTCCCGCCAGATTGTCGATGATGTCGAGGCGCAGGGATTTGGCTGGCTCGGTATCACGCCGGGCCACGCCCAAGCGGTACTCGATCTGGCCGCCCACCATAAGGATCCCTTCGATCGGTTGCTGATCGCTCAGGCCCGATGCGAGGGCATGCACATTGTCACCTATGATCGGCTGTTCGGGGATTATTTGCCGGATACGCTTATCGTGCGCTCCGGTTGACGGGCGCTGTGGGCTCTGCCGCCGTGAGATCGCTCACTATCGCCGGATTGCGCCCCCGCCGCGCTTCTGGTGGGTGGACCTGACCCAAACGCCCGAACCGTCCCTCGCCCGAGACTTAAGGCGATTTTTTGAAATAATCATACCGGCTTAGTTGTAGGGTGGATAAGCGAAGCGCATCCACCAGTCAGCCCGTTGGTGGATGCGGCGCGGAGCGCCTTATCCACCCTACCCCGGTTCGGGAAGATCTTTTCTGGAAACCGCCTAAAGCGACCGGCTACGGGCGTGGCGGCCATGCGAACGGGATTTTGGGTCGCACCGGAGCGATTGACGCTCCTTCGGATGAGGGCTACATTGTTACATGTTACTCGGTTGAAGCGGAGGATTGTTCTTGAGTGCGAATGTTGTCGAACGGGTCAAGCGTCACCGTGATGGATTGCGGGCCGCTGGCCTGCGGCCCGTACAAATCTGGGTACCGGACACCCGTCGTCCTGGTTTCGCCGAGGAATGCCGCCGTCAGTCGCGGTTGCTGCGCGACGATCCCCACGAGCGGGAGATCCTGGACTGGATCGAGGCGACTGCGGACACCGAAGGTTGGACGTGAGGCGGGGCGATCTGGTGACGGTGGCCCTGCAGGGTGACTACGGCAAACCGCGCCCGGCGCTGGTCATCCAATCCGATCTATTTGCCGAGCATCCCTCCGTGACCGTGTTGCCGGTGACGGGCGCGCGACGGAACGCGCCGCTGTTTCGCATTGACGTGGAGCCCGGCGCGGACAACGGTCTGAAACAGCGCTCGCAAGTGATGGTCGACAAGGCCACAACCGTGCCGCGCGAGAAGGTGGGCCAGGCTTTCGGCCGGTTGGACGATACGACCCTGGTGGCCGTGCATCGGGCGCTGGCCGTGTTTCTGGGCTATGCGTAGGTCAAGCGGTGGGGCCGGCGGGGGACCGCGCTGGGGCAGACCCGGCGCGTCCCCTGCGACTCCCACGCCGACGCACTGACTCTGCTGGCGCGAATCCAGCGGCGACGGAGCCAGCGCGGTTATAGCGCCGTGGATTGACTGGCTTTAACTTGAGTCAACTTACGTTAGAATGCGTTAATCTGACGTCAGTCAACTGGACTTCACGCAACGCAAGTCAAGGACCACCACGATGATTCTCCTGCTGGGCGGCGAGAAGGGCGGCACCGGGAAATCCACGATCGCGACCAACCTGGCCGCCTGGCTGGCGGTCGCGGGCCGGGACGTGATCCTGGTCGATACCGACGTCCAGCGGACCGCCGCCAACTGGGTGGATCGGCGCAATCTGTTGCAACAGACTCCGGCGGTGCATTGCGCCGAGCGCCGCGGCAACGTGTTTCACGCGCTGCGCGATCTCGCCCAGCGCTACGAGGACGTCATCGTGGATGCCGGCGGTCGGGATTCGGAGGAGTTACGCACCGCCCTGGTCGCCGCCCACCAGGTCTACGTACCGCTGCGGGCCAGCCAACCCGATCTGGAAACCAGCCTGCACATGAACGAACTGGTGACCCTGGCGCGGGGGATGAATCCGGTGCTGGAGGCGCGGGTGCTGATTTCGATGGCTCCCACCAATCCCTCGATCAAGGAAACCGCCGACGCCCAGGAACTGCTGCGCGAACTGTCCGCCCTGGTTCCGTCCGGCGCCACCATCAGCGAACGCAAAGTCTACCGGGACGCCATGACCGAGGGGCGGGGCGCTTGCGAGCTGGACAACGACAAAGCCCGCGCCGAGATCGCGGCGTTGGCGGGAGAAATTTATGGAGACCGCAATGGCTAAGTTCACCCTGCATAACCCCGCGCCGATGGTGGAACCGGAGATCGATCCCGCCGCGCTGGAGGCTTTCGCCGCCGGCGCCAAGGAACGACGGGTGGCCGAGGGCGAACTGCCGCCCTGGGAACGGTTCGACCCCAGCGACAAGCCGCGCTACAACGTCGCCATCCGCCTCAACGACCACCAGTTGACGATGTTGCGCTATCTGGCGGAAGCGCGGGACACCAGCCAGCACAAACTGCTGCACCGGCATCTCATCCCCATCCTCAAACAACTGGCGTTGGAAACGTTTGAAGCCAGTCGATCTAAGTCAAGCTGACTTAAATTGACTTGAATTAACTTGAACTGAACTGACGTAAGGTGACGTGACCCACGTTAAATCATACGGCGGCGAGGTAAAGCCGGAGTCGTCACCCTGATGGAAGCCCTGGCGCTCGAACCCCGTCCCGCCAACCGCTACCAGGTCGCCCACGCCGAACTCCTGCGGCGTTCGTTCCACGCCCTGACCGGGCGCGACCTGCTCGATCCGGCGCTGTCGCCCGAGGCGGCGGCGGAAGCGCTGTATCACGCCCCGTTCGTGGTGCTGTCGCACGACGCCGCGCCCGATCCGATTTTGACCTACGGCAACCGGGCCGCCCTGGCGCTGTTCGCGCTGACCTGGGAGGAACTGATTCGGATGCCCTCGCGGCTGACGGCGGAAGCGCCCGACCGGGCCGAGCGGGCGCGGCTGCTGGCACAAGTCGCGGCCCATGGGTTCATCGACGACTATTCCGGGGTGCGGGTCTCGCGCGCCGGGCGGCGGTTTGCGATCGCGCGCGCCACGGTCTGGAACCTGACCGATGGGGCGGGCCGGCTTTGCGGCCAGGCCGCGCTGGTTCGGGAATGGCGCGATCTGGAAGATGCCGAGAAAGGGCGGCGGTCACCGGGTTCGCCGGATTAGGGAGAGTGGCTTCATTCGACGCCCCGATGGAACCACGGCGGCGGAACGCTTCTTCGGGCGTCCACCCGTGCCGCTCTTTACGCCGCTCTTGGAACGTCTGCCGCTACCGCCATCACCAGCGCGCCGACGACCCCGGCCTCCAAAGCCCGCCTATCTCCTACCCATCGCTGCATAATACATAAGGGGCGGCCGTCTACTCCGCTGCCTGCTGCTGCACCCGCCGCTCGTAGCGATTGTTGGGCGAGCCCTTGGGCGGGTAGTCCAGCGTGTTGGCGAACTCGAATTGGAAGCCCGTCTCGTGGTTGGGGAAGGGCAGCTGGTTCTCCTCGCGCCAGCGGCGGACGAGCGTCTCGGCCTTTTCGACCTCCTCGGCCACGAGCCCTTGGCCGCGCTCCATGTAGAGGGTCTGCGACGGGAAGGCGAAGCTCGTGCCGCAGCCTTCGACGATATCCTTGATCCGGAGGTTCAAGTCTTCCTGGACCGCAAGGAATTCGTTCCAGTCGCGGGTGTTGACGAAGGCGAAGAGTTCGACGTTCAAGGAAAAGTTGCCATAGCCCGCAAAGCGCACGCGGGCCGGGTCCATTGAGATCATCGGATGGCGGATCAGGAGTTCGCGCAGCCGGGCCAGCACCAGGCGCAACTGGTCGGACGTGGTCTCGTAGCGCAGCCCGAGTGTGGTTTGAAAGAGATTGGAATCGCGCCTCGAGAAGTTGATGATCTGCATCTGCGAGAATTCGGCGTTCGGCAGGCTGATCACGGTGCGATCGAGCCCGCGGATCTTGACGGACCTGAGGCCGATGGTCTCGACCGTGCCGAGTTTATCGCCGAACATGCAGAACTCGCCGACCTTGACCGGCTTGTCGGCGAAGAGGACGAAGCCCGCGACCACGTTTTCGAGGGTCGGCCGGACGGCCAGCGCCGCGGCGAGGCCGCCCACACCGAGGCCGGCGATCAGGGGGGCGATCGGGATGCCGAGCTGATCGGCGAGGTTGACGATGACCAGGAGGCCGAGCAAGACGCCGATGATCTTGCTCGTCAGACGCACGAGCTGCGCGTCGAGTTGCTGCGCGCCCATGTCACGGATGCGGATGACCGCATCGGCCGCCCGCTGGGTGATGAGGAAGAGCAGCCAGATGACCGCCCCGTGCATCAAGATCGCGATCGCGGCCGAGGCGATCGAAAGCTGGGGGCCGGTCAACTGGATGATGTCGACCGCCACATATTGGAGAAACGCAAAGCCGCCGATGATGAAGGCCAGCATCAACGGCCGCGCCCAAACGGCGCGTTCCGGCTTGGCTTCGCTGCCGCCCTCGACGAGCCCGGCGAGGCGGTAGCCGAGATAGAAGATGCCCGCCACAACCAGGAGCGCCACCAGCAGTGTGGCCCATTTCCAGAGTGCTTCGCCCACAACATTGGTGAACGCCACGGGCGGCAAGGTCGAGACGGCGCCGACGAAAAAGGCGGGAGCGCCCAGACCGGGCCGGTTCTGAAAGCGTTCGAGCAACCCGGCATACTGGCTGAACTCGGGCTGCGGCGGGTAATCCTTGACCTGCAGGTAGAACGTCGGCATTCGATCCATGGTGGCCTGGTCGAAACGATAGCCGATGAAGCGACCCTCGTCCGTCTCCCGGCGGGCGATGGTGAGTTCGGTGTTGGGGATGGTCCAGGCAACGAGTTCGGTCTCGGCCACCTCTTCGGCACCGGGGATCTCCTCGCCTGGCGGCAATTCTGCCCGGATCAGCACCTCGAACAGTTGGAGCGAGGTGAGCGCACCCTGGAGAAAGCCGCTCTCGGTCGGCGGAAACTCGGTATCGTAGGTCTCATAAGCGCGCGCGATATGCTGGCGCAACTGCGCGACATCGCCGTCGTGGTAACGGGCGACGCCGCTCCGCACTTCGTCGATGAAGGTCTCGATCGTCGCGCGCGGCGAGGAGAGATCGGGTGGGGCAAGGGGATGCCGCTCGGCGGTCGCGGTCTGCGTGTGGGCGAGCTGCGGTGTTGCCAGAACGAACAAGCAGCAAAAAACAAAAAAGTATCGGGTGAAATCGGGCACCGCGCATTCTCTCCTGGTTGCTTCCGCTGGGCAGGCCAATTTGCGGCGTCATCGCGCCGGCGATTTTCGCCGTAACAGCGCCACCACAACGTGCTGAAATCAGGGGTTCGAACGACCTCAAGGATGGCTGTTTTTGACGCCTTTCGCAACCGGGGGCGAGGCCGGTGGGGACAGGGGTTTGGGGCTACGGTAACTCTCCGGTGCCTCGCTAAATAAAAACGCGGGCGCGCTTGCGGGATTCCAGGTTTTTTTATACTTCCATTCACCATCAGTACCTGCAGCGGTAATGCTGCTCCAGCAGGCGGCCCTCGCCGCCTCGTGCGGCTGGATGCCGAGCGCCACGAAAGCCTCGGTGTTATTGCCCCAGCCCCAGGCGGTCGAGCCATTGCCGAATGTCCATCTGCTTTCCTTCTGTTGTTTTAGTTTGTTGTCCGGCTTACGGGGTCGGTTCGATCTGTGAGCGGGCGGTTTAACCGTCCTGTTAAAGCCAACAACGCGGGCGGGGTAGAATTTTCAGCGCAGGGTTGGGGCTGCGGCGTCGGTCCAACCGGCAAATTATTGCCGGCCGCAGCGCCGTGTATTACACTTTGTATTCTAACGACGATTGAGGAGCGAATCCCATGGGGACGAGAACCGTCCGGCTGGATGACGAGGCCGAACAAACGTTGGACCGGGTTAGAACCCTGACCGGTCTTTCCATCTCGGAGGTGTTGAAACACGGCCTGAGCGCCTATGAAACCGACGTGCTGGAGCAGGCGCGCCGCAAACCCTACGAGATTTTCCGTCAGCTCGATTTGGGCGCCGGGGGTTACGCCATTGCGCCGGCTCGGGAGGCCAAGTCGGCGCTTGCCGAGGTCATCCGCCGGAAGCACTCGCGATGATTCTGGTGGATACCGGGCCGTTGGTGGCGCTATTCGACCCGGCGGACGGTGACCACGACCGGTGCGTCAAGCAACTGGCGGTGATCGAAGAGCCCCTCTGTACGACGATCCCGGTGCTGACCGAGGCTTTCCACCTCCTGAATCCCGGTAGCATCGGTTCCCAGCGGTTGATGGATTTCATCGCCGGCGGCGGACTGGGGGTGCGCGATCTGGACGCGGCGGGATTGCATCGCGCTTTTGCCTTGATGGTTCGTTACGCCGACCATCCGATGGACTTGGCTGATGCCAGTCTGGTGGTTCTCGCCGAAACGCTCAAGCTTCGCAAGATATTCACTCTCGACCGCAACGATTTCACCACCTATCGAATCCAGCATGGGCATCGACAGCTTGCCTTCGATCTCATCAACCCCACGCCAGCAGGCTGAGGCGGAAACTCAGCGTAACTCAAGGCCATCGCTAGCCCGGTCCGGCGCCAAACCCGTTCCTCTTCGCCATGATCGTCGGCGACCGTCCTGTTGGCCGCCACTCTGTCACTCGTGAAACCGCACCGTTTCCCGCCAGCGGTTCCAGGTGTTGGCCGTGGGTCTGGCTCGTACAAGAGAGTCAGACGGCCGCGTTATCCTCATGACGTCGCCACCGGGCGGCTGTCCCCATCCAAATTCGCGGTCTCATCATACCGGCGGTGAGCCGACCATAAGGGCGCGAGCGCGGTCCGTTGCTGGCCAACGGTCTTCGTTCGTCTCGTGGGCGTGCTCGTTGCGAGGTGAGACATGCGACCGTTGGTCATCCCGTCATCCCGGCGTTCGATCGGCTCCCCGACTCGAACCGACCGCCGCCGTCCGACCCCGCCGCCGGGTTCGGAGGGCCTTCCCCTACCGCCGATGG
>REEE01000276.1 GCA_007695245.1 Candidatus Competibacteraceae bacterium
CGCCGGCCCGCAAGCTCCCCCCCCACAACCCGCTCGCTTCTTAAGGAACATTTGGCCGTGTCCACCCGAAGGGTGGGGGCGAAAAACATACTGACTGATATCCTGCTAGTCCCTTTAGCGTAGCCGTTATAAAGGGCGTATGACTGAAGGGAACGCGTATTATAAATGGAAATTTCTGACTGTCAACTTTTCTTCATCAAAATTTCACAAGACTCTAACCCGCGCGATCCGTCTCTTGCCGACCTGATAGATATGACTGCTACCCGCGACGAGTTCGAGGTCGCGTTGTTCGATGCGCTCGCCATCGATTCGCACCGCACCCTGCTGGATCAAGCGCAGCGCCTCCGAAGTGCTGGCGGCCAATCCGGCATCCTTGAGCAAATTGGCGATCGGCAACAGGCCGGCGCGCGACCGCACCGCAATCTCGACCAGATCTTCCGGCAAGGCACCCTTCTGAAACCGTTCGACAAACGCATCCAAAGCCTGCCGGCCCGCCGCAACCCCATGGAAGCGAGCCACCAGTTCTTCGGCCAGTCTAAATTTGACATCCCGAGGATTCAGCCCTTCCTCAATAATCTGGCGCCGCCATTCAGCAATCTCGCCGGTTGACCTAAAACTAAGCAAATCGAAGTAGCGCCACATCAGTTCGTCGGAAATCGACATCAATTTGCCGAACATTTCGTTGGGTTCATCGCGAATACCCACGTAGTTGCCCAGCGATTTCGACATTTTCTGGACGCCGTCCAACCCTTCCAGGATTGGCATGGTCAGGACGACTTGTGGCGGCTGGCCGTAGTGCTTCTGCAATTCGCGGCCAACCAGCAGGTTGAATTTCTGGTCGGTGCCGCCCAATTCCACGTCCGCGCGCATGGCCACCGAGTCGTAGCCTTGGACCAACGGGTACAAGAATTCGTGGATGGCGATGGGCTGGCCACTGGCGTAGCGCTTGCCAAAATCATCCCGCTCCAACATCCGGGCGACCGTATGCTGAGCCGCCAGATGAATGAAATCAACCGGTGTCATCCGCTCGAACCAAGCCGAATTGAACAACACTTCGGTTCGGTCGGGATCGAGAATCTTGAACACCTGTTCCCGGTAGGTCTCGGCGTTGGCCAAGATTTCCTCACGGGTCAGCGGCTGGCGCGTGAGGTTCTTACCCGTGGGATCGCCGATCATCCCGGTGAAATCACCGATCAGGAACATGACATGATGGCCGAGCTCCTGAAATTGGCGCAGTTTGTTAATCAGCACCGTATGGCCCAAGTGCAGATCGGGTGCGGTCGGGTCGAAGCCGGCTTTGACGCGCAGCGGCCGACCCGACCGGAGTCGTCCGCTTAACTCCTCCTCAATCAGCAGATCGACCGCTCCGCGCCGAATCAGCGCCAGCGACTCCTCGACCGTAGGCATGGGTCAGGCGGAAAACGACGAACCACAACCGCAGGTGGTAGAGGCATTGGGGTTACGAATGACGAACTGGGCACCTTCCAAACCTTCGGTGTAGTCGATCTCGGCCCCGACCAGGTACTGGAAGCTCATTGGATCGATCAACAGCTTCACCCCTTGGTTTTCCACCACGGTGTCACCGTCGGTCAGGGCTTCATCGAACGTGAAGCCATACTGGAAACCCGAGCAGCCACCGCCGCTGATAAACACGCGCAGCATGAGATTGGGGTTCTGCTCTTCTTCCAATAACCCTTTGACTTTCAATGCGGCGGCGTCGCTGAACAGCAGGGGGCTATCGGCGGGGGTGAAGTTTTCCACGGTGGCATTCATGGTCTCTACCTCTAAAAGTCATGAAACAACGGATTCAAAGCTGGCGGGAGTATGTGGTTTGTTGACTATCCCGGTCAAGAATTGTTCGCCCGATTCAGGGCAACAACGCGATCCCATCCAACCCTGTGGTCTCCGGCAAGCCGAACATCAGATTCATGTTTTGTATCGCCTGGCCGGCCGCGCCCTTGACCAGATTGTCGATGACCGACAGCACCACCACGGTCCTGCCATCTTGCGGCCGATGCACCGCCAACCGGCATTGGTTCGCACCGCGCACGCTGCGGGTCTCGGGATGCGACTTCGGTGGCAACACATCCACGAACGGTTCGTCCGCGTAGCGTTGTTCGAACAACGCCTGTAAATCCGCATCCGGTTCGGTCAACGTCGCATACAGGGTGGCGTGAATCCCGCGAATCATCGGCGTCAGATGCGGCACGAATACCAGAGTCACCGGCTCGCCAGCCACTGCCGTCAAACCTTGGCGAATTTCCGGCAGATGGCGATGAGCGGGTACGCTGTAAGCCTTGAAATTGTCGCCGGCTTCGCCTAGCAGAAGGCTGATCTCCGCCTTCCGCCCGGCACCGCTGACCCCGGATTTGACATCGGCGATCAGGGATTGCCGGTCGATGACACCCGCCTCCAGAAGGGGTAGAAATCCCAGTTGCACGGCGGTCGGATAGCAGCCGGGGTTGGCCACCAGTCGGGCTGGGCGAATGGCTTCCCGATTGATCTCGGGCAGGCCGTAGACCGCTTCCGCCAGCAACTCCGGGCAGGCATGCGGCATCCCGTACCACCGCTCCCAGTCCTCGATCCCACGCAACCGAAAATCGGCGGCCAGGTCGATGACCTTGACTCCAGCCTCCAACAAGGTCGGTACGCTGTTCATGGCGGTACCGTTGGGGGTGGCGAAGAACACCACATCACAGGCTTTCAACCCGGCATCGTCCGGCTCGACGAAAGCCAGATCCACCCGGCCACGCAGATTGGGAAACAGCTCGCTGACCCGGATGCCCCGTTCGCCGCGCGAAGTGATGACGGTCAGTTCCACCGCCGGATGCGGTGCCAGCAACCGCAACAGCTCGACGCCGGTATAACCGGTCCCACCAACAATGCCCGCCTTGATCCTCGTCATCACCCACCTGCCATCGGTCACTGGAAAGCGCGCATCATACGGCGTTGATCCTCCCGCGCAACCCCGCGAGTTCTGGCATAATCGCCCAGTCGCCGTCACTTACAGCCATCATCGCGATCTCAAACAGCGACCGCGCTCGGCTTCCATCCCCAGACAAGCCTTTCGCCACGGGAGACTGGTGCCATGAAGTTGAATAAAGAAACCGTTATCGCCGGCATCGCCCTGATGGTGGTGCTGACTTTCGCCGCCGTCTGGTTCATGCCGGCCGGCCTGCGCCAAGCACCGCCGTTGGTCGGACAAACTCTCGACGGTCGCACGCTAACCCTGGAACAACTCCGCGGCCAACCGGTCCTGATCACCTTCTGGTCGACCACCTGCCCGTCCTGCATTGAGGAAATGCCGCATTTGGTCGAGCTGTATCAGGAACTGAACCCAAAGGGGCTGGAAATCATCGGTGTGGCCATGGCTTACGATCCGCCGGAACACGTGCGAGCGCTGGTGGAACACCGGCAACTCCCCTACCCCATCGTGCTGGACACGCAATCGCGGATCGCCCGAGCCTTCGACGACGTGCGGCTGACTCCAACGACGGTGCTGATTTCGCCGCAAGGACGCATCGCGCAGTATCGGCTAGGCCCGCTGGACATGTCCAAACTGCGCGACACGCTGCAAAAGATGTTGTGAAATAAAGGAGCTTGGTAAGGTTGGCTCTTTAGGTCATTCCGGCGCGCGCCGCCCTCAAACTCAACCGAAGCAGACGCTGGCGCGTTCCAGGTATTCGCAAGCCTGATCGAGATCGGCATGACAGCGCGGCACCCAGGTCTCGCCCCAGAAGAAATGGCAACTGGTCTCGGCGCGCAACACAGCCTGATGGGCTTTTTCCAGCAGTTCCAGCAACTCTGGATGGTCGATACCGATTTCTTCCGCGTTGCTCAACGCCGCCTGGACCGCCTGGCTGATTTCACCGACTCGGGTCAACGCATCCTTCTGCGACTGCGAGCCGGTCCATTGCACGAAATTGCGGCCATCGTGCCAGCCGGTGTTCCAGGCCCCCGGTCCGACCGTCACCTCGCCCTCGGCCCCAAACTGGTCGAGATAATCCTTGATGAAAATCGGCTGGATCGGGCTGTCGCCTTCTTGTACTCGCGTCAACAGCGGCTTGTAGAAGGCGTCCCAAAAATTGCTGCCCGGCATGGCGTTGCGGAACCAGTCGCCGTTTTCGCCGGGGGTGCAGGTCGTCACCAGCGGGGGAAAATCACAGGACGCGGTACGCTCCCGGACTTCTCGCAAAAACCAGTCGAGCTCCATGCCTGACTCCTGAGCCCTCGACAGTTCGCGGTCGCGCACGACGACCACGATCTCCTCGCCGCCGAAGCGGGCGATATGCGGTCGGTAACGGAGTTCTTCCACGCTCATCGGCGTCTCGGACTGCACGTGTTCGTCATCCACCAGTACATAGCGATAGCCGAACCGCCGCAGCAGTGGGATCATTTCCATACAGAATCCCAGTTCCGGTGGCCAGAATCCCTGGAAATCGCTACGGAAGAATGGGCGGCGGGCCAATTTCCGCCAGCGTTCCAGGTGTGCCTCCCAGTCAGCCGGCGGAATCAGCGGCAGGACGGGGTGGTAGTAACCATTGCCGAGTAAGTCGATGCTCGGGGAATTCGCCACGGCGTGCAGCAACGCCTCACAATCCACGATCTCACCGACCCGGCTTTGAAAATCCGGATTCGACAGGGTCTCCAACAGCGAGCCGGACAACGCCAGATGAACCCGACCGACTTCCCGCGCGTCGTCCAGCGCCTGAGGAATCCGCGCCATGGCCAACAGAATCTCCCTGGCTTCCGACTCGCTCCGCTCCAGCAACGCCTCGAGATTACCGGGAGGCTGGTGCAAGCTGAGTACCAGTGCATGATAGAGGGTGTCCGCCATAATTCAGTATCCTCCGGTGGTCGGTCATGGCGAAAGACGGTCAATCACCCATCGTCCGCCATGACCCTGCCAATAATAATTCAACAGATTTTGGAGACTTGGCGCGGCGGAACCGCCCGAACCGTTAAAAATCGGATTCGGTGATCGCGCTGGACCGTCGGCATAGTTCGCGGCCGTAATCGGTCCACAGACCCTGACCCCAGTAGCGGTAACAACTGGTTTGCGAACTCATCAGGTAAAACAGCGCCTTGCGATAGCGGGGATCGCTAGAAGGAACCTTGGGCTTTAACACCTTTTCATAGAACAGCGAACTGGCTTTCTCCATCGGCCCGAGCACGTTGTCGTAACCCCGCACCCAGGAAATATCGTTGGTCCAGCTACCGCCGTCCATATGGAACCGACCGTCTTCCTGCTTCAGTTCGGCGATCACCTTTTCCAGCTTCTCCGACCCGGCACCCGGCTGGAAACGATCCCAGATCCGTTTCTGGAACGACGGTTGGAGAGCCGGCAGGTCGGATTCCTTGATCCCCGAGGCGAACAGATGCTCCAGATATTCGGTGCCGTTCATCATCGGCACGTCCGAATTTGAGGCTTCGTTCACTGTATCGAAGAACTTGCCGGGAAACTCGTTCATCATCACCCCACCGTTCTCGCCATCGGCGATTTGGGTCACCAGCGGTGGCACCGATTTTCCCGCCAGATCCCATCGCGACAGGCTCTTGGCCTCGTAGTAGGGCTGCATCTGCGCCACCAGCTTGGTGTCGCTGCCTTGGGTCTTAATGAGGGCGATGATGCTGGCGGTCTCGCCCTGGGAGTTGGTGCAGACCAACCGGTGCGGCAGGTGTTTTTTCTCCAGCCCCGAGCCAGTTTCCGGTTGCTCCACGGTGTGTTCCTGCACCAGCAGCCATTGAAAGCCGCAATCCACCAAGGTCTTCACATACTCGTAGGCGAGGTCTGGATGGTTGGGCAGGGCCATTTCCGAGGGCGAAAAACCGCGCACTCGGGCCAGCGCCTCCAGCCCGAAAATGGCGGCGAAGTGGTGTTGCCAGGCCTTGACGTGCAGGCGAAAATCCTGGACCGGGGTCGAGGGTGCCACCGCGTGGCCCCACGGACAGCCCAGCCATTCCACTCCCCGCCGATAGCGTGGGTTGCAGGTCGCGTTACCGAGCGCGTCGAACACATCGTTCAGGCCCATGGCGCGCATACCGTGGAATAAAGTGCCGGAATATTCCAGCATCACCCGCGGCTCCTTACCCTCGTCGATCAATTGGGGAACAAATTCACCAATTCGCTTGTAGCACCAATGGAATACCGGCGCATTATAGTTATCGCCGATTCCTTGATTATCCATCATATACTTGAGGTTGCTGATCACCTCCGCAGTCGACAAATCACCGCCGCCGGCGGGAATCAGCGGTTGGTGCATGTGCAGGGCGATGGCGCAGGCGGCCCGGATGCGCCCGAAATCGATGCGGCTTTCTGGTAAAAACACCGGTTGGCCGCTCTTGGCGCGCAGGGTCTCTTCCACGAGCGGCTCCGAACCGCAAATATTCGGCAGACCGTCAACATATTCTGGAAGCTGGCTCATGCGGGTCATTCTCCTAAACGGATGGCTGGGTGAAACGGGAATGTGGTCGCCGGCCGCCACGACGCCAAACCCACTGCGCGGGAAGGGCAACGGCCGTCAGGCGTTGCACCCACCGGTCAGTTACTTGCAGCGAACGTGCTCGTAGATGTTCAGGTAATCCTGGCCAGGCCGGCACCACGAATAATCGTAGCTCATGCCGTGGATCATCAGCCGACGAAAATCGTCTGGATAGTCATACCACAGGGCGATGGCGCGATTCATCGCCGATTCGATGCCTGGAGCATCGGCACCCTGAAACACGTAGCCGTTACGTTCCTCGAATGGCTTGTGGGAATAGTCCTTATCAAACACGGTATCCCGGAGGCCGCCGACGTCGCGCACGATCGGCACGGTGCCATACTTCAGAGCGATCATCTGGGTCAGCCCGCACGGTTCGAACAGACTGGGCATGATGATCATATCGGCACCGGCGTAGATCAAGTGCGACAACTCCTCGTTGAACCCCAACTCCAGATGACAGTCCGGACTGTCGTTGAGATGCCGCTTGAGGTTCCAGAAGTGATGGTTGATGGCCGGCTCCGGGCTGGAGCCGAGCAGCACGAACTGGGCGTTGCTGCGCAAGGCGTGGAAAACGGCGTGATGGATCAGGTCGACGCCTTTCTGGCTGTCCAGCCGACCGACATAGGCGATGATCGGTTTGAAATCCTTGCGCAACCACAGCCGGTCGCGCAGTGCATCCTTATTGGCGTACTTGTCATCCGGGGTTTCGAAGCCGTAGTGGCTGGGGATATGGGGATCGACCTCCGGGTTCCAAATATCGTAATCGATGCCGTTTAATACCCCACCGAACTTACTTTGATGCACGTTCAGGGTATGGCTCAATCCGCCGCCCTGATCGGTGAAGCGCGCTTCGTGGGCGTGGGTCGGCGACACCGTCGTCACGAAATTCGAGTAGACGATCCCGCCCTTCATCAGATTGACGGCGCTGTGGTTGAAATTATCGCGCAGCCGGTCGTAATTGAAATAATGGGCGATGTTGGTCAGGCCGGTGGCCCACAGCGCGTATTCCCCGGTCAATCCCTGGTGCTTGAAGTTATGGATGGTGTAGCAGACTCGCTGCCAATTCATCCCGCCGTGGGCGTACTGCTCGAACAGCAGCACCGGCACCAAACCGGTCTGCCAGTCGTGGCAGTGAATGATATCGGGCCGGCGGTTGTCCTTGAGCAGAAACTCCAGCGCCGCCTTGCTGAAGAACACAAAGCGGCTGACATCGTCCGAAAAACCATAAAAATGACCGCGATTGAAGAAGTTATCCTGGGAATGAGGCTCGATGAAAAAGCACTTGCGACCGTGGACGAACCCGAACCACACCGAGCAATGAATGGCGCCGTTGTACCAGGGTACCCACAAATCCTTCATGCTGACTTGCAAACCCCAGACTTGGTCGTAGCGCATGCAGTCGTATTTCGGCAGGATGATATGAACCTCGTTACCGCGGATTTCCAGTTCCCGGCTCAAGCCGAAGACGACATCCGCCAGCCCGCCTACTTTCGCCACAGGTGCGCATTCAGAAGCAATCTGCACAATGTACATAAGTTCCGTCCCTCTATTTTATGTCGGCTATTTTATGTCGGGTTCTGGACTCCAGCGCGACTAACCCTTGATGATCGGGCCAATTTCGAGCCGCGCTGGTGCGCCTCTGCGCGGTATTATTGGGGCAAATGATCGCGGCTGGCGACCATAACGAAGGCTTGACCCGGTCGCAGATCGTAGGAAAACGGCCGAGGAATATATTCCAGAGGGTATTCGGGTGACACATCCTGAAGCGGGGCGCCCGCCTGAATGTAGGTGCCCAGGTTTTCAGCATGGAAGTACTGATGATTCCAGGGATCTTTATTCAGGATGATCAGCGCTTCTTCCTGGGTTCGGGTCGATGCCTTCCACAGCAACAAGATGTTGGGATTCTGGTAGGGCAGGACGCTGGTCGGGCATTCCTCCCGGAAGATCGCGTATTGGCGCTTGATGGCGTTGACAGCGGTGATGAACTCGCACAAATCGACATTCGGCTCCTCCCAATCGCTGGGCCGAGTGTTCACTACATGCAAGCGGCGACGGAATCCATATTCGAAACCGATGGGGATCATCACTCCGGCGGAGAACAACGCGGAAAATAGATAGCGCTGCTTCATCGCCGCCACGTTGCCGTTCAGTTCCTGGAAAAGCCGCTCGGTGTCATGACTTTCGGGAAAACTGATGGACGGGGCGATTTCGCGCACTAACTGATATTGCTCCAGCAACCAGGAGCCGTGGAAATCCCACCATTTGGAACTGTTGAACACGTAATCAAAGCCGGCCTGCGCGGTCTGCTTGGTCTGGTCGGCGGTGCAGCCCAAGGTTTCGGCGGTGAACAGGGTATCGGGATGTTTTTGCCGGATTTCGCGGATCATTCGCCCCCAGATAGGGCCTGGAATCTGATAGGCCGCGTCGCAACGGAAGCCTTTGAAACCTAGTTCCAGCAGGTATTCGACGACCTTATAGCAATAGCGGTACAGTCCTTCCTGATCGGACGTGTGCGGGTGGTCGAACTGGACCAGATCGCCCCATACCACTTTGTGACCGTCCTCCATACAAAACGGATGGGCGATGTTGCCATTTTCCTGAACGAACCACTCCGGATGCTGGCGGGTCAGTTCGGAATCAAAGGCGCAGTGGTTGATCACCAAATCCACCATCACCTTGAGGCCGAGCTGCTCGGCGGTGGCCAGCGCCGCCTTGATCTGCTGTTCGGGGGAGCGCTTGGATTTCGGGTCCACCAGCAGTGGATTCAATTGAAAATAGTCGACGATGGAATACAGGCTGCCCGAATAACCCGGTTTCTGGACCGGGTTGACAAAAACCCAGTCGAAACCCATGTCGGCGGCCCGCTTGAAATGGGGCTCCCAGTCCCCGAACGGACCGGCCAGCAAGGGAAAGAGGTTGTAGATCAGCATCGGCGACTCCCTGGAATTCTTCGTTTTGAGCTCTCGATCACGGCGGCGAGCCGGGTCGAACCCAGTTGACTAGGGCAATATTGCAATTGGTGGAATCGTATCACACCCGACTGTTCGCGACAGCAGTACCGTGCCCTCCCCCGAATGGAGGAGGGTCGCCGCTAGCGTTTGGCAGGTGTCTACACCTGAGTTTGCAGGTACATGGGTAGACCGAGGTGGTCGATCAGTCCCAGTTGCATTTCCAGCCAGCCGATGTGCTCTTCTTCGCTGGTGAGAATGGCGGCCAGCAGATCGCGGGTCACGTAGTCGCCGCACTGCTCGCAATAGCCCACGGCTTCCTTGTACAGCGGGTGAGCCTGGTGCTCGAGCTGAAGGTCGCCGCGCAGGATTTCCTCAACGTTCTCACCGATGTACAACTTGCCCAAGGCTTGCAGGTTGGGCAGTCCCTCCAACGCCAGGATCCGCTGGACCAGACGGTCGGCGTGTTTCATCTCATCGATGGATTCGTCGTACTCGTGTTTGCCGAGTTTGCTGAAACCCCAGTTTTCGAGCATGCGCGCATGCAGGAAATACTGGTTGATGGATGTCAGTTCGTTCTTGAGCGCCTCGTTCAGGTACTCGATAACCTTGGTGTCGCCTTTCATTGGGCTGGTCCTCGACTCGATGATTCCGATGGTTCCGATGGAGATTCCGCAGGCGTGGACGGACCCGCGAACATCGCGGTCCAGGCGTCATCGTGGCCTGCGGTCGGTAGGGAAGGCCTGGCGGGAGAAGATTCAGGCCGCGGACTAACGCCAGTTGAGGGCTCGGTGAGCACAGCATCAAGCAACTCGCGGATGCTGTCCAGACACTTACCACATTCGGTGCCAGCCCCAAGACGGACGCTCACGTCGCCGACGGTGCGCGCCCCCTGAGCCACGGCTTGGCGGATTTGGTTATCGGAAACCGCTTTGCAGATGCAAAGATACATGATGACGGCTTTCCTGAGCAAAAAGGTAGGAATTACGACCGTATTGTGACTATCCACGAACGGTTTGGTTGCGGGATGCGGCGATTTGCCCCACCGGCAAGCGGCGAGAAATCCGGCCGTTCGAGACAACCAATTGAAAAATAAATATTTTATTGATCGCCACAAATTGGCAAATAACTGGAGTATAGCGGAAAAGCATCGATTCCGATCGGCCCGGCCAAATACCATAGCAAAAGCTGGTAGAGGAGTCGGTCACCCGAACTCCCCCCCATTTAGAACCCATCGTGCCCAATTCGGGCAATAGGCTCAGGACAAAATCCTTCACGTCGCTTTATGCGATCAGTACAGCGCGCAACCGAGTTTCACCGGCGGCAGTGGGTAGGCCTTGCGGAAGCGTTCGAATTGCTCCCACGTGAACGACTTACGCTGACTGCGCCGGTTGAGTTGGCCGAAGAGGATGCGGGTGGCCTGATACACGAAAGTGTTGACCGCCTTACCGTTGAACGACACCCCATAATACTGGATGTGTCCCCGGAGTTTCGCGCCGAAACGGCTCCAGATGTGTTTCAAGGGCAGCCCGTTACGGACCCGTCGCGCCCACTCCCCCACCCGCTTGAGCTTGTCGCGTAACCGCTTGCCGCTCGTTTTGAGTTTCGGGGTGACCGCACCGCGCCGCGACCGGCCCAGATAGAACGTAAAGCCGAGAAAGTCGAACGTCCCTTGTCGGTCTCCTGCCCGCTGTGCGCGTTTGGAAAACCGCACCTGTTGCGTTTTCGCTTCGTTGAGTTGGAGGTGGTGCTTGGCGAGTCGTTGGCCCAAGGCGTCCCGGACGCGCTGCGCGTCGTGCTCGTACTGGCAGCAGATCACCAGATCATCCGCATAGCGGAACAGTTCGACCCGTCCGCGACAGTGCGCCTTGACCGTGTGCTCGAACCAGGTGTCGATCACCTGGTGCGCGACCCCATTGGCCAGCACCGGGCTACAGATACTCCCTGGTGGGAGTCCTTCGTCGTTGACGGCCAGTTCCCCGGCGCTGAGCACTCCGGCCTTGAACATCCGGCTCAGATACCGAATCAGCCGTCCATCGCCAATCTTCTCTTGCAGGAGTTCAATCAGTAACTCGTGATCGATCGTGCCAAAGAAGTTGGCCAAGTCCACATCAATAACGATCGCCACCTCGTGATGGTAGAGATGCTGATAGAGCGCCTTGATCGCGTCGTGGCAACCCCGGCCCAGACGAAACCCGTAGGAGCAGTCCAGAAACAGGGGCTCGTACACGCTCTCCAACACCTTCTGCATCATCTTCTGCACCAGCTTGTCCTCCAAGACGCTGATGCCCAAGGGCCGCATGGCCCCCGACGGCCCGTCCTTGGGGATCAACACTTGCCTCACCGGCAGGGGTCGGTACGCCATCCGTTTCATCCGTTCCACCAGGTCGTGCAGGTTCTCCTCCAAATGCTCGCCATATTGCGCTTTCGTCATCCCATCAATGCCCACGGCCTTCGTCCCGTCCAGCTCGTGAAAGCACGCCGCCAGCGATTCCACGTTGAAGTGGTGCATCAAGCTGTCGAAACGCTGGCGCGGATCGCTCGCGGAAAGCCACGCTATCCTCTTCAGTTTCGTGTCCGTGTCTAGTGGATTACCGCAAAAATTCTGATAGGTGGCACTAGGCGCACCTGGCTCCCACGCTCCGGCGTGGGAGCCCGTTCAGATGCTCCAACCTCTCGATTTTACTGGGATCATTCAAGCAGCTGGAGCGGCGGTCGGCATTCCCACGCCGGAGCGTCACTGCCATTAAGTTAAGCGGATTTGCCGCCATAATAGGTAACTTCACACCTCT
>REEE01000303.1 GCA_007695245.1 Candidatus Competibacteraceae bacterium
CGCCGGGGGGGCGCGGGGCGGCGCGGCGGGCGGCGGCGGCCGCGCCCGGTGCCGCAACCCGTTCCACAGCCGCGCGAGGCCGGCTCCGGCGCCCGTTCCGCGCGACTTGCAACGCCCGCCCAGGAATGCCATAGTTTTATCGTTCCAACGAGGTGCCCCCGCGCCTCGACAAAACCGCGGGGGCGGAGGGTCCGGTCCGTAAAGCGGGACACGGGGGTTCGCCGATCCACCCGAAAAAAATCGGCGGCGCGCGATCGCCCGTCAGCGATCCGATCCACGCCAGGGACGATCATCCGGGGTGACGCGTGGGACACCCGGTAAAATCCACCACGCGGGCCACTTACGAGCGTCGGACGGGACGCGGACGGGGATTGGCCATCGCCAGCAGTCAGATCGCGCGGCGCCCGCTGGGCCGCCGCTCGCGCGGGCCTGGAGCCCGCTCGCCCTTACCGGGGATGCGTCCATCCCCGGCCCCGGGCGTGGTGCGTCCCCTGCATGCCTTCAGGAGGAACGCCCCGCCCAAACCCAGTCTCCCTGAAAGCCGGCCGCCGTCCGTCCGGACGACGGCGAAGCGCGCGCGCCCCCTCCGATCCCGCGCCGCCTCGGTCTGACGACCGAGGCGGCCGTCGGCGGTGGGGCCGCGCTCATCCCACTCCCGACCACCCAACGGCCCTGGGCCGGCTGGAATGCCCGCCCGCCCGCCCGCCCGCCCGCGCGTTCGGCGGGTCGGCGGGGTCCAGGAACCCCCATCCCGCGCGGCGCGGGTCTCCCCAGTTCGTCTGCGGTAGACCGCGCCGCGGCGGCTTTCGCCTCGACCACCCCACCGGGGACGCACCGTTCCCCGAGGGGCGTGGTGCGTCCCCTTCCTTCATGACGATGAGGAGGAACGCCATGCTGCTCCAAAGCCTTCACCCCGAACGCCCGCCGTCGTCCGTCCGGACGGCGTCGCGCGTCGCCCCGCTGCTGGTCGCGTTGAGTCTCGGCGCGCCCGGCCAGGCCGGCGAACCCAGTCCGGCGACGATCCAGAGGTTGGTCCACGACTTGGACGGCCTCATCGAGCGCGTCGAACGGCGGGCGGCGGAAGCGTCGGCACCGGCCGGGTCGGTGGATGAGGCCCGGCTCCTCGTCCACCTGCGCGCGACGCGGGCGCGCGGCATCGAGGCGCTCGACGCCCTGGCCCGTCCCTCGGGTACCGCCGGGTCGGGCGACCGGGCCGCGCGCCGCCCCTAGCCCGCCGTCCGCCGCGCGCGGCGGCTTTCATCTCGACCACCCCACCGGGGACGCCTCGTTCCCCGAAGGGGCGTGGTGCGTCCCCTTCATTCATGAGGAGGAGAAACACCATGCGCCTACGTAAAGTGAAAGCGATCTGTCGCCGCCTGCCGCTGGAGGAATTGCGGCGGGTTCGTGAAAACCTGGCGACGGCCCTTCTGCGCGGCGCCCTGGAGGGAACCAACGCGCGGGAAGCGTTGCAAGCCGTGGACCTGGCGCTGGCCCGCCGCGAACTGGAGGGCTTGTTCAAGTCGTAGGGTCGTCGAACAGCGGGGCCAGGATTTCGTCCAGCAGCGGGTGTTGCCCGCGAAAGGACGCCAGCCGGTCCACCGACCGCGCGGAAAGAACCTCCAGCGCCCCGAGCGCCTGTCTTCGGGTGCGGAGCTGGCGGAGGTCGATGCCGGCCCGCGCCAGTTCGACCGCCAGGGCCTCGCGTCCGGCGGCGGTGAAGCGGATGCGGTCGGAACCGACGTCCGCGACGTACCACCGGCGCGGGTTGGAAAGCGGATCGCTATCGCGTTGCGTCATGCGGACCTCCGTGCGGCGAAGATACCCAGCATAGCACGGATTTTTTAGTGGCCACCCCACCGGGGACTCACCGTTCCCCGCGGGGGTCGGGTGCGTCCCCGTTTTTTTCGAGGAGCATCCCATGTCCATGCAAAACCCGATCATCCCGTTCCTGTCACCGGCTTTCCAGGCGGTGATGGAGATCGCCCGACACGCCGGCGGCGAGATGACCGTCGCCCGGCATCAGTCGTTCCGCTTCCCCGCCGGCACGGTCCAGGTGTGGGAATTTCGACCCCACCGGCCGCTCGCCGCCGCCGCCCGCCCGCCGGTGACGGTGGCGGTGTTGATCCGGCCGCGCGGGATCGCCGACTGGACCCCGTTGACCTGGGACTTCGACGGGGCGATCCAGCACTACGCCGCCCTGGCGCGCGCGCCGAACGCGCCGCCGGTGCTCCCGCAGCCCGCCGGGGGAGGGGCGTCATGAGACTGTCGCCCACCGCGGTGCTGAAGTACGAAACCTGCCCCCGGCAATACTACTTCGCCGAGGGGTTACGGATTCGACCGGTGCATCCGGCCGCCAACCTCGTGTTCGGCCGGGTGGTGCATCAGGCGATCGAAGCGTGGCTGCGGGGTTGGCTGAACGGCCGGGTCCCGGACGTCGGCGCGCGCTTCGATCGGGACTGGACGGCGGCGCGCGCGGCGGGCGGCATCGACTACGCCGCCACCCAGTCGCCGGAGTCCTTGGCCGCGACCGGCCGGGCGTTGGTGGAGCAATTCGCCGCCGCCTGGCCGGGGTTCGGCTTGCGGCCCGCCCTGGATGCGGACGGCGAGCCCCTGCTGGAGCGCCAGCTGGAAATCCCGCTGGAGTCCGGGCTGACCTACGTCGGGCGCTTCGACCTCGCGGTCGTGGATGCCGGGGGCGCGCTGGTTTGCCTGGACGTCAAGACCTCCTCCGGTCTCATCGATCCGGACTGGCTGGCCGGCGCCGACCCGCTCACCGGTTACCAGCTTCTGCTGGACGCGCACGCCGAACGGTTGGGTCTCCCGCCCGTCGGGCGACTGGGCCTGCTGGAGTTGGTCAAGCGGAAAGTGACGCCGAAGGGCAAAGGCCCGGAGGTCCGACCGCCCCTGATGGTGGCGCGGCGCGGCCCCAATGACCTGGCCGCCTACACCCAAAAAGTGTTGTGGGTGGCCGAGGACATCGACCGGGGCCGCTTTCCCAAGCGGCCGCTGATGGCCCACAACTCGCCCTGCGGGCTGTGCGCCTTTCGGCGGTGGTGCCAGGACGGCGATCCGGACGGGCTGGTGATGCCCGACGCGGACTCCCCGGCCCCGGCCCCGGCCGCGGTCGTTCCGCTCGCGCCGCCCGCCCCGCGCGCGGCGGCCTGATCGTCATCGTTCACCCCGCCGGGGACGCCGCGTTCCCCGTCGGGGCGTGGCGCGTCCCCGGCGTTCCCGGGAGGCGTCCATGCAAACCTGTTTGTTTCTTGATGAGGACGCGCCGGCGCCAGCGCCGGCGGCGCCACCGGCCCGCCCGGCGCCCGCCGGCCAACCGCCCGCGCGGATCGACGCCAAGGCCGAGTACGAAGGCCGGCAACGGGATCTCGAGCGCCTGGCGGCGGAGTGGGAGGACCTGCACGCGTGGGTTCTCCAGCGCCACCTGCGCCTGCTCGCCTGTCCCCGGACCGGGGACGACGAGCGGAGCGACATCCTGATCTGGCTGAACGCGCCGCTGGTCTTCGACCGGCCGCCGGCGCCGTTCAGCTTCCAGGCGTGCCTCGCCCTGTACGACGCCCGCCTCGACCCCGTCGCGTTCCAGCAGCTCGTGGGGCGCGCGAACCAACGGGTGCGGGACCGCCGGCACGCGCCGGCGGCGTAACCGCAACGCCCGCCATCGCCCCCCGGGGACGGTCCGCTCGGCCCCGTCGGGGCGCGCGCGGGCCGTCTCCGGATCGTTTGAGGAGATCCTGATGAAGCCGAATCGCGAATTCGCCGTAAATCACACGTTCGATCTGGCGGCGCTCCCCGACGCCGTGCGGGTGCCGGGGTTCGATGCCCCCGGACCGCTGACGCCGGCGCGGAATCCCGACTACCGGTTCCGCCCGGGACTGCTGTCGGACCTCTTGGCCTGGCACAAGGGCCTCGTCGCCGGCCACCACCACGACGGCTTGTGGCTGACCGGCCCGATGGGGTCCGGCAAGTCCTCGCTGGTCGTCGAAACCGCCGCGCGGTTGCACCTGAACCTCGTCCAGGTCAACGCCCGGCGGCGCTTGGAGCTCGCCGATCTGGTCGGACACCTCACCGCCGTCGGCGGGGACGTGTTGTTCCAGGACGGCCCCCTCGCCACCGCCGCGCGCCACGGCTGGTGGTTGCTGGTGAACGAGGCGGATCTGTTGGACCCGGGCGAACTGGCCGGTTTCAACACCCTGCTCGACGGCGGCCCGCTGGTCATCCCCGAAAACGGGGGCGAGGTGGTGGCGCCGGCCCCGGGCTTCGGCCTGCTCTGCACGGCCAACACGGTCGGGGCGGGCGACGCCACCGGGCTGTACGCCGGCGCGCAGCGGCTCAACGCCGCCCTGTTGGACCGGTTCTGGGTGGTCGAGGTGGACTACCCCGCGCCGGACGAGGAGGTGGCGCTGGTCGCCGCGACCGCGCCGGCGCTGCCCGCCGAGCTGGTCCGCCGGATGGTCGAGGTGGCGCAGGAGGTGCGCCGGCTGTTCCGGGGCGCGGACGAAGGCCCGGCGGCGGTGGATCTGCCCTTCTCCACGCGCGCCCTGGTGCGCTGGGCGTACCTGGTCCAGCAGTTCCGGGGGGCGCCGCGCCCGCTGCACCACGCCCTGAAGCGGGCGCTGACCCTGCGGGCCGAGCCGGAGACCGCCGCGGCGATCCACGGCATCGTGCAGCGCCTCTGCGGGGAGGACGACGATGACCGGCAACCCTGAGATCGAAGTCCGTCTGTACCGCTTCGACCGCGACGACGGCACGGCCAAGGACTGGGCGGTGCCGACCACGCTCGGGCCGGACGTCTTCACGGTTTTTTACGGCCGGACCGGCGCGGCGCTGCGCCGGGCGGAGACCCCGGCGGCGCGCTGCGCGGGGGGCCGCCCGGATCGGGAAGCGGAGCGCCGGCGGATCGAGAAGCTCCGCAAGGGCTATCGCGATCTCGGCCTCCATCGGCTGGCGGCCGACCGGCGGACGCTGCTGCAGGGGCCGGCGCGGCCCGCGCCCCCCGCCGCGGGGGCGAGCGCCGCCGCGCCGAGCACGGCGGCGCCGTGCCTGTACTGGCGCTGGCGACCGAAAACCGACGCCCGCGCCGCCGTCGCGGCCGTCGCGGCCGCGTGCCTGGAGGCGCGGGCGGCCGTGGCGGCGGTCGGTTGGCCCGTGCCGGCCGTCGGGCCGGAGGACGGCGGCGTCGCGCTGTGGGCGGTCGTCTCCGGCAACGTCCGGAGCGGGATCGTGCCGCTCGTCGAAGGGCGGCAGGCGACCGTGGCCTTCTGGCTGCTGCTGGCCCTCCGGGTCCCGGCGCTGACCTTGGCCGATGAGGCGGGCCACCGCGCGACCGCCTGGCCCGCCGCGTTGTCGGTGACGGACGAGACGCTGGAGCGACTGGGTTTAAAGCCCCCGGATCCGCGCCGGTGGTTCGCCGCCGCCGACCCCGGCGACGGCTGGTTTTTTTAGTCGTTCATCATCCATCCACGTCCGGGGCGGACGCCGAGCGCGCCGCCCCGCGGGGGGCGGGCCGGCGTTCGCCGACGGGCTTGACCGGAGGCGACCCTCATGCCGACGCAAATCCCCACCCCAACCCTCGATTGGCTGACCGACCGGTTGGTGTTCGTCAACCTCGATATCACCTGCTGGAGCGGGAAGAAGAGTCTGACCCCCGAGGACCTCGGGCTGGATCGGAGCCAACTGCCTCCGGAGACCCTGGTGTCCCTGGGGGAAAAACAATTGATCGATCCGGAAGCGCTGCGGGCGTTCGTCACGCTGCGTGGCACCGCCCGCCGGCACTGCCTGGCGGTGGGTACCCGGTTCCTGGGCGGGTACGCCGTGCCGACCGTCAAGGCCCAGGCGCTGCTGGATCGGCTGGACGCCGTCCGGCGCCAGTACGACGCCGCGCGCGCGACCTTCCTGGCCGATTACGACGACCGGTTGGCCGCTTGGGCGAACCAGCAACCGCCGGAGTGGCGGAAGATGATTCGCGATGCGTTGGTCCCCGCGGAATACGTCGGCGGCCGCTTGCGCTTCGCGGTCCAGGCCGTGCGCTTCGGCGCGCCCGCCCCAACGGTGGTGACGCACGGCGGTCTGGCCGCCGCCCTGGCGGGGCTGAGCGGCCAGGTGCTGCACGAGATCGCCCAACTGGCCAAGGAAACCCTGGAGAAATCCTACCAGGGCAAAGCCGAGGTGACCCGCCGGGCGCTCGGTCCCGTGCGGGCCATCCGCGACAAGCTGGACGGACTGTCCTTCACGGATGGCCGCTTCCGCGCGATCGTGGGGGAAATCGACCGGCTGCTGGCGGCCGCGCCACCCCAAACCCCCATCCGGGGCCGGGTGCTGGACGGACTGCGGCAGCTGCTCTGCCTGGCGGCGCAGCCCGACGGGCTGCGGGCGTTCGCGGCGTGCGCCGCGCCGACCCCGGCGGACCTGTTCTCCGGGGCGGCGGGTTCGGCGTTCCCCGCGGACACGGGGGTCGAGAGGGAAGTCGAGATCGCCCCGCCGTCCGCGTTGGCCAGGAACGCCGACGGTGGAGCAGACGATGAAGAAGCCGTGGAAGTCGCGCTGGAACCGGCGGGGTCCCCGGCGAACGCTGAAGCCGAGATCGACACCGAGATCGAGATCGAGATCGACACCGAGATCGAAATCGAGGCCGAGAGCGAGACGGAACGGTCTGCGTCCGTTGCGGACGCCGGCTGGTTTTTCTAAAGACTTTCCCATCCGGGGACGCGACGCATCCCCGAGCGGGAGCGCGGCGCGGCCCCATCCTTTCCTGGAGGCACGCCTGATGAAGAAGAATCCGCTGTTGGGGGCCTTGCCGATCATCGCCCAGGCGCTGGGCCGCCGGCTCGGCGTCGAGGTGGTGATCGGCGCCCGCGACCGGGCCGAAACGGACGGCCGCACGATCCATCTACCGCCGCTGCCCGCCGAAAGCGCGTCGTTGGCGGTGTTGGCCAACGGCTACATCGACCACGAAGCCGCCCATCTCCGCTATACGGATTTCGGGCGGCCCAAGCCGCCGGGTTGGGCCGGGTATTTGGTCAACCTGCTGGAGGACATCCGCATCGAGCGCGCGCTCGGCGCGGCCTACCCCGGCAGCCGGCGCAACCTGGCCGCGCTGGTGGCGCGGCTGGAGGCGGGCGCACCATCCGCGCCACCGCCGGACGCGCCCGTCGTCGCGCAGGTGTTGGGCGCGCTGCAGGCGCTGCTGCGCGCGCGGCTCCTCGGCCAGGACGCCCTGGCGGCGAGCGCGGCGGTCCTGGAAGCGCGCCTGGACGCCACGTTGCCCGAAGGGGTGGTGGTCAAGCTGCTGGCGCTGGCCTTCGAGGTCCGCCACGCGGCCTCGACCGCCGAGGTGATCGCGCTCGCCGCGCGCATCGTCGCCATGCTGCGGGAGGAAGCATCCCCGCCGGCGCCGGCGGAGGTGCCAGCCCCCGCTGGCCCCCCGGCGGCGGCGGACGATCCGGCCCCTACCGGACCCCTGACGGCGGCGGACGATCCGGCCCCGGCCGGCTCCCCGACAACGGGGAACGATCCGGTCCCCGCCGGCTCCCCGACAACGGGGAACGCGCCGTTCGGGTCCAGCGCGCCGGCGGCGGCGGACGATCCGGCTCCCGCCGGACCCCCGACGGCGGCGGCGTCCGGTTCCGGCGCGGGCGCGGCCATCGCGGACGCCCGCGCGGCGGCCCTGGCGGCCCTGCTGGAGGACGACGCGGGCGCGGCCCCGGAGGTTCTCGAGGTCCTCGATGTGGGCGCGCGGGCGGGCGCCCTGTTGACCGCGGGGGCCAACGCGCGTCCGGCGGCGGCGGTCCGGTTGGCGGAATACGACCCGTCGCCCCCGAACGTCGATCCGGCCGGGGCCGTCGCCCGCGCCCGCGCCGCCACGGCGCGCCTGCGCCGCCGGCTGGGGGTGTTGGTGCAGGCCCGCCGCGAAGACGATGCCTGGCGCGCCGACCGGGGCCGGCGTCTCGACCCGGCCAGCCTGTACCGGCCGTGCGCCGGGCAACCGGTCCGGTTCGCCCGCCGCGCCGCGCGGGAGGCACCCGCCACGGCGGTGGGGCTGCTGCTGGATCGCAGCGGTTCGATGGATTCTCTGATCGCCCTGGCGGGCCAGGCCGTGCTGGCGACCGCGCTGGCGCTGGAAGCGATTTCCGGCGTGGCCTGCTGGGCGGCGGCCTTTCCGGGGCGGCGGGACGACCGCGTGCTTCCGCTCAAAGCGTTCGCGGAATCCGCGCGCCGGGTGGCGGGCCGGTTCGGCGGGCCGGCGGGCGGCGGCACGCCGCTCGCCGCCGCACTCTGGCGGGCCGGCGCCGAACTGGCCCGGCGTCCGGAACCCCGGCGCCTGCTGGTCGTCGCCACGGACGGCGATCCGGACGACGTCGAGGCGGCCCGGCAGATTATCGCCCGCTGCCGCGCGGGCGGCATCGAGGTGCTGGGCCTGGGGATCGGTCAGAGCCTCGCGTCGGTTCGGGCGGTGTTCGGCCCGGACGACGCGGCGGCGATCGCGACCCTCGCCGAACTGGCGCCCGCGCTGTTTGGGATGCTGGAAAGCCGGCTGTGACCCGGCGAACCCGACGGCGTGAGGGGCATCCGCCCCCCGCGTCCCGATGAACCCCCGCCGGGGACGACGCGAGCCGCGCCTGCCCCGTGGAGGCAGCGGGGCGGGCGTCCGAACCGGACCGACTGGAGTACGCGCATGATCGAGACAAAGAGCGACTTACCCTCCCCGGAAGGGGAGAGCACCCACCGCCCGCCGGCGTTTCTAGACTGCTATGGGCCGGAGCGGGGCTATGCGGTCGAGATCGAGTTCGGGGACTTGCTGAGCCTCAAGCCCGGTCTGTTGCGGCTGTACGAGGCCGCCGTTCGCGCCGGGCGCAAGCCCGAGGACCTGGGCCTGCCGCCCCTGGCGCCCGCCGCGGGGCTGTTGGTCTGCCGCGCCACGCTGATGGATGCGACGGGGCACGTGTGGGCGGCGGCCACGGCGGTCCAGACCCAACCGGACGATGGAGGCTTGGAAGGACTGGAAACCGCCGCGCGGCAGCGGCTGCGGGCGGCGTTGGGGGTCGACGCGGCGGCGGTCGCCGCCGCCGCGGGTCTTGCGGGCGCGCCGCCGGCCGTCCCGGCGGCGCTGGACCCGCCGAGGCCGGCCGCCCCGCCGGCGGACGACGCGACCCTGGATCTGCTGCGCCGGCAGCTCGCCCATCAGGCGCGCCTGCGCGGCGTCGCGCCGCCCGTCGTGGCGACTCGGGAGGCCGCGCGGGACGCCCTCAAGGCCCTGCTGCAACCCGAGGCGTGAGCCGTCCCCCGCGCCGCGCCGCGCCGCGCGGCGCGGGGGCGTCAGCCCAGCCCGGACGGTCCGGGCGCGGGACGGGGGGACCCGGTCGCTTCCCCTCCACCGCACAGCGAAACCGCGCGGGGGTTCCCCCGCGCGCGCTCGCGCCCACCCTTTCATCGCTCGCTACCCCCCGAGGACCCCGCCATGACGCACCACGCCGCATCGCATCGCATCGCCTTCGCCCTGGCCGCGCTCCTGCTGGCCGCCGCCCCCGAGCGGGCCGCATCCGCCGTCGATCCGGGCGAGACCTACGACACTCGGGAACTGATCGGGCGCACGGTCGCCGGCCTGAAGGCCTGTCTGAAGTACTGCCTGCTGGGCATCGAAATTCGGATTCGCTACACGGGCTACAGCGTCGAGGTCTATTACGTGCCGCGCGTCGAGCATCATCTGGCCTGCCTGCACGGGATGGCCGCGGATCGCTTCCCCAAGGAACCGTATCGGGAATGGGCCGCCCTCGTGGGCGTCCTCCAGCAGCGGCTGCTGGACCGGCTGGCCGCGTGGGTGGGCCGGGCGCTGCTGGGCGCGCCGATCGTCGAGAGCGGCGGTGGCCCGACCCGGTACGGCCAGTACGGCGAGCACCAGAGCACGAACTTCAAGGAAGTCGAATTCATGGGCCATCCCGTCGCCCTCCTGCCCGCCCTGCTCGATAAAAACGGGGACCTGACGGCGGATGCCTACCCCGAGGGCGAGACCGGCGCCGGCGGCGGCGGCGTTGGAGAGTTGAGCGCCTTCATCGAATCGTGGAATCGGTGGGCGGTCCGCTGCTTCACCGATCCGAACCGCTGCGGGCCGCCGCCGGCCTTTCCAGGCGCGGCGGTGGCCGAACAGTTCGATCTCGCGGCGGCGATCGAGGACCTCATCGCCGCGGTGCGGGCCAGCGGGGTGGATTTCGCCGCCATCGCCAGAACCTTGCGCGAGATCGCCAGCGCGGTCGGCGACAACGCCTGGGGCGGCGGCGGCGTGAAGATCGACCGCCTGCTGTGCCCGAACGACGTGGATTATTTCTATCCCTATTATTTGTCCGGGGTCGACGCGCCGTGGTGGCGCTCGGGCTGGCCGATCACCGACGCGGAGTACGCCGCCATCGTGTTGAACCCCTTTTCCGGGGATCGCATCGGGCGGGCCGGGGAACTCTGGGGCCACGTCTACCCGCGTCACGGGTTTTTGAACCACGACCATCCGGGGCGGGTCGCGCCGGCGCTGGTCTACCGGGGCGCGGACCTGCTGGCGGACCACCGCGTCCGGCGGCCCAAGCGGACCACGGCCTACGCGCGGGGCGACTGGCAGAGCGTCTCGCCCGTGCCGACCCGCTACTGCCGGGCCAACATCGCCGACCTGCCCACGCCGATCGATCCGGAAGGCGGCTACGGCTACAACCTCTGGCCGCGCTTCGAGTGTCCGCTGAGCGAGATCGGCATTTTGGTGGCCTTCATTCCGTATCGCTACTGCTTTACCAAGTAGGGGTCCGCGCGCCGACTTCGGAAGACCGCGCCCCCGCCGGGGCTGCGGCGCGCGGCGGCCCGAGCGACGAACGCGGGGCCGATCCTCACCCCTCCCGAAAGCGGGGGCGGCGCGGCGGCGGCGGTCGCGCCCGTTTGGGGGACTGGAAATTGCCCTAATGCTCGAACTTCTTGAGGTACGCTTTAATCTGCTCGGGATCCAACCCGCGCAGGCGCTCTTCGGGGTCCAACCCGCGCAGGCGCTCCTCGGGCGTGAACCGCTCGAACACCTCCTCGGGACCCAACCCGCGCAGGCGCTCCTCGGGCGACAACTGCTCCAGGAGCGCCCGCCGCTCCTCCGGCGTCAGGCCGTGCAAAAACTGCTGGTGCGCGTCGCGAATGAACTCTTCCATCGAATAGGCCATGTCCGGTTCCTCCAGGGCATACGTGACATACAACTGTCGGAGCAGCTCCCACGCCCCGCGATGCCGGTGCGGGTAGTGTTCGGCTCCATGCCGAATCCGATCCTGTTGCCGGCTGAACAGTTCCCACGCGGCATTGCGCGGCTGCTCGGCGATTTGGCCGAGGACGATCAACCGCACCGTGGACGCCCCCCAGGCGAGATCGAACACGCTCCCGCACCCCCTCCAGAGACCGGGACTCAGAGTCCCAGAGGCCCGAGCGGCCAGAGGTCCGAGTTACGAAACAGGGGCCGAACGCAACACCACCCGAAACCCGTTGCTGTCGTAGCGGTGGCCGTCGGGGCGAGACCTGCCGCGGTAGGCGCAGCGCGCGCCGGCGCGGCGATCGCGCCACGAGCCGCCGCGCAGGACCCGCAGGATGTCATTTCCAGCGGCCAGATTCTCGCGGCGCGCGTCGTCCGGGTCGTAGGGATACCCGAACTCGGGTTCCTTCCAGTCATGGCCCCACAGGCTGCGGGTCCACTCCCAGACGTTGCCGAGCAGGTCGTGCAGGCCGAACCCGTTGGCCGGGAAGCAGCCGACCGTTGAGGTATCACCGATTCCGGTCTCTTCGTAATTGGCGCGATTCGGGTCGGGATCGTCGCCCCACGCGAACACGGCATCCCGCAACCCGCCTCGCGCCGCCTTCTCCCACTCCAGTTCACTGGGCAGCGTGACCCGCCAGCCGCTTTCGCGTATCCGGCGCGCCATCTCGCTACCCTCGAAGGCCGGCGAGTGGGCGAGACAGTCGTTCAGCCAGTCGCAATACGCCAAGGCCTCGCGCCAACTGACCCAGCGCACCGGTCGGTTGTCCGGGTCGCGCAAGGCACGGTCATCGCCGACCTTGAGCAGCTTCGCTTTGACGAAGGCTTTGAACTGGGCGACGGTGACCGGATAGCGCGCGATGTA
>REEE01000277.1 GCA_007695245.1 Candidatus Competibacteraceae bacterium
GCGAGAGTGGCCGTGGCTCGTTCAGAGCCACAGCGCCAGACCGCCCGCCACCGCCGCCAGCAACAGGCATCCGGCGGCGCGCCATTCAAAATAGGTGATCAGCCGGCCTTCCTCGTGGAAGGCGGCGATGATATACGGGCGGGAGGAATCGTTGGCGTCGCTCATCAGATGAACGTCCGGATCGGCGGAGCGTTGCAACTGCTCCCGTCGGACCTGCGCCTCGGCGGCGCGGCGCGCCGCTTCCCATTCGTCGGGATCGATCCGGCCGTTGCCGCGCCGGTCGAACAGCGCCATCCGTTGCGGGTCGCGTTTCCAGCGTTCCAGCAGGTCCGCGACCTCCCGGCGGGTGTCCGGCGCATCCCGCAGACCGCCGACGGTGCGGAACCAGCCGATGACATGCACCTCCTCGCCGGGCATGAGGCGCTGTTCGACGTAGCGGTAGTGCGCGCCGATGCCCCACAGGGCGTGGCTGCGGACGCCGCTCGCCCCCGCGTACCAGACATCGCGCCGGGTTTTGACGAAATCAGCGCCCTCGGGGTCGATCACGCACTGGGCGGTACCGTCGTCCAGGGCGAACAGATGGTCGCTGTCGCCGCTGTCGGCCCGCCACCAGCGGCCGTTCGCGGAGCGCTCTTCGATCTGGTAGCGATACCAGACGCAGGGCAGATAGCTGAGCGGGGCGAGAATCGGCGGTCCGGGCAGCAGGCGAGCGCGGCCGTACAGTTCGACGTAGCCCTGCGGCGCGGAACGGATGCGGGCGATGGGCGTATCGGCCAGCCGCCAGGCGCGGCGGCCGAAATGCAGGGCACCGTACAGCCCGGCGAATAGGAGCGTCAGGAGCAGGGCCAGCAGAACCGCAGGCGGTCGCTCCAGGTCGATCGCCTCAACCTCCGGCCGCCGTAACAGGAAATACAGGCCGGCCCAGACCGCCAGGAACAGCAGCGTTCCTTTAAGATTCCTTAAGGAGGGCACGCTGGCTCCGGGTTACTGGAACAGACGAGCGAGATCGACGTCCTGTTTTTCCGGCTCGGAGAACTCCAGCAGCCGGAACGGTCCGAAATTGAACGACCGGGCGATCAGGAGATCCGGAAACTGTTCGATGCGGACGTTATTGATATTGACGCTGTCGTTATAAAACTCGCGCCGGTCGGCGATAGCGTTTTCCAGGCCGCTGATCCGGCTTTCCAGATGGCGGAAATTGTCGTTGGCGCGCAGTTCGGGATAGGCCTCGGCCACCGCGAACAACTGGCCCAACCCCAGCCGCATCTGCGTCTCGGCGGCGCCCAGCTTGGCCAGATCGCCGCGTTGTTGGGCGTCGGAAACCGCCTGGCGGGCGCGCATCACCGCTTCCAGCGTGTCTTTTTCGTAGCGCATGTACTGCTTGCACGTCTCGACCAGCTTGGGCAGTTCGTCGTGACGCTGCTTCAGCAGGATGTCGATGTTGGACCAGGCCATGCCGACGTTGTGCTTGAGCGTCACCAGGCGGTTGTAGAGCACGATGCTGTAGACAATCAGCAGCGCGAGGGCGACCAGTAGGACGATGCTGAACGGATTCATGAGCCTCGGAGTCCGCGGTGGATGAAGGACGCGTTGGAGTATAGCCGCTCGACCCGATTTGGCGGGAAGGTTCGTCATTTTAGGACGACCGGACAAAACCCGATCGGAGGAAAATCGCGCGAGCCACCGATGGAGAGCTCGAGCGCGCGATCCAGCGCGCCCGGTCGCCACCGGCCCGATGCCGTTCGAAGAACGCATGCACCGCTCACAGAATCTAGCTGAAAACTGATGGGTGTTGAGGGGCCAAGGGCCTTGACGCCCTTGCGGGACGGGCCGATACTTCAATGTAATCAGTTGGATTTCCTGGCCGTCGCACTCACGCCCGGATCTCCAGTCCCGAAGACATTGCCTCGAAGCCGAGGGGAAATCTGTCCGCGGCAATGCGTTCGATAGGACGCAAGTACGGCGGCGTCCCTTCGGCTCAGGCATCCGAACGATAGTAAGGGGGAGGCAGCATGAATGACACCGAGCGCCTGACCGCACTGGAAAGCAGGCTGAAGAGCCTGGAGGGGCTGGACAAGGAGACATTCGACCGCGTGTCCGCGGCGCTCGATCAGAGCCAGGGCCGACTTGGCTACGACGCGCAAGGCCGCCTCAAGTTGGCGTTTTTTGATGCCAAGTCTTATGACATGGCTTCCTTCGATAGAGCCAATGCCGACCGCTACGACCTCCATTACATCTCCGCGGCTCTCGACCGCGATACTGCTGACGCAGCAAAAGGTCACAAGGCGGTTTGCATCTTCGTGAACGACGTCTGTGACGCAGCCGTCGTGGAGACCCTGGCGGCCCACGGAGTCGAAATGGTGGCGCTACGCTGCGCCGGATTCAACAACGTCGACCTGGCTGCGTGCGAAGCCAGCGGTATCAGCGTCGTCCGGGTGCCCGCCTATTCCCCCTACGCCGTTGCGGAGCACACGATCGGCTTGATGCTGATGCTGAACCGCCACCTGCACCATGCCTACATACGCAACCGCCATGGCTATTTCGTGCTCGACGGACTGACGGGTTTCGATATGCACGGCAAGATCGTCGGGGTTGCCGGGACAGGCAAGATCGGTCAGTGCGTGATCGACATCTTGCTAGGCTTCGGCTGCAAGGTCCTCGCCTTCGACGCGTTCCCGAATCCGGCGGTCTCGGCCATGGTTGGCGTCGACTACGTCGAGTCCGATCAATTGCTCTCGCTGTCCGATATCATCACGCTTCACGTCCCGCTCACCCCGGACACGCGGCACATGATCGATCGATCCGCCATCGCGCGGATGAAGGACGGCGTCATGCTGATCAACACCAGCCGCGGAGAACTCGTGGACACGCGGGCGCTGATCGAGGGGCTGAAGTCGGGAAAGATCGGCTCGGCGGGTCTGGATGTCTACGAAGAGGAGGCCGGCATCTTCTTCCACAATCTGTCGCACAAAGTCCTCACCGATGACGTCTTGGCGCGGCTGATGAGCTTTAATAATGTCGTGGTCACGTCGCACCAAGCCTTCCTGACGCACGAGGCGCTTTCCAACATTGCGGACACGACGCTACAAAACCTTGGTGAATTCAGCGAAGGCAAACGTGGCGCCGAATTGACCAACGCCGTGCGGCTCTCATGAGACGCGGCGAAGGGCGTGGCGTCCCCCGCACCCTGACCCTCGACGGGTCAAGGGCCAACTAGTTTCCGCCGCAAGCGCGCGACTGGAAAGGCGGTGCCATGGATCTGATCGTTGCAGTGGCCCCGATCGCGCTGCTCATCTTCTTAATGACGAAGAAAAACAGCGCGCCGTCGCATGTCGCGCTTCCGCTCATCGCCGGCCTGGTGTACGCGATCAAGCTCGTTTATTTCGAACAGAATGCCAATCTGGTCAATGCCACCGTCGTCAATGGGTTGCTCACCGCGCTGACCCCCATCCTGATTATTTGGGGGGCGATCTTCCTGTTCAAGACGATGGAGCATTCGGGCGCGATGCGAGTTGTGAGCGATTGGCTCAATGGGGTGAGCGCCAACCCCGTTGCCCAGTTGATGATCGTCGGTTGGGCGTTCTCGTTCATGATCGAAGGCGCGAGCGGTTTCGGAACGCCGGCGGCGCTCGCAGCCCCCATCCTGATCGGTCTCGGCTTCCCCGCGGTCCCGGTGGCGGTTTTGGCGCTGATCATGAACACCGTTCCGGTGTCCTTCGGCGCCGTCGGGACGCCGACCTGGTTCGGAATGGGCCAGCTCGGTCTGAGCCACGCCGAACTGCTGCAGGTCGGCTTCCAGACCGCCGTGATCCATGCGGTGGCCGCGCTGGTCATTCCGATTATCGCCTTGCTCGCCGTTGTGCCCTGGCGCGAGTTGCGGCGCAATCTGGTTTTCGTCTACCTTTCGATCTTCGCTTGCGTGATTCCGTACGTCCTGCTGGCGCGATACAGTTATGAGTTTCCGGCGCTTCTTGCCGGGATGATCGGCTTCGTCGCGTCCGTCGTCTTCGCCAAGAAAGGGATTGGGTTAGCCTCCGGTGCGACGACGCGCCACGGCACGGCCAGCGCGTCCAGCGGCATTTCGATAGGGCAACTGGTCAAGGCCCTGTTTCCGATCTGGGCAACGGTCGTGCTGCTCCTCGTCACCCGGATCGAGGGGTTTCGGATCCAGGCCTTCCTGACTGACGCCACACCGGCGCTTGAAGTGTCTCTGGGCGCCTTCGGCCAGTTCAGCACGAGCTGGTCTCTGGTTCTAACCCTCGACAGCATCTTTCAGGCGGACAGCACCTGGGTGTTTCAAGCGCTTTACGTGCCGGCCATCGTGCCGTTCTTCGTCGTCTCGGCACTGGCGTTCGCGGTCTACCGAGTCGATCGCTCGGTGATCGTGCGCGTCGCCGCGGAATCCTACGCGCGTATGGTAAATACCATGATCGCGCTTTGCGGAGCGCTGGTGATGGTGTCTTTGCTCATGGTCGGCGGCGAGGCGTCCATGGTCGTTTTGATCGGCAAGGGATTCGCGGCGTTCGCCGGCGACCACTGGCAGTTCGTCGCATCATTGCTGGGCGCGCTCGGAACCTTTTTCGCGGGCTCGGCAACCATTTCCAATCTAACGTTCGGCGCGATCCAGGAGTCGATTGCGGCCTATGTCGGTCTGGATCGGACGCTGATCTTGAGCTTGCAGTCGGTCGGGGCCGCCATGGGCAACATGGTCAGCATCAACAACATCGTGGCCGTCTGTTCGATCCTCGGCATCAGCAATATGGAAGGAGCCATCCTCAAGAAGACCGTGCCGCCGCTGATCGTTTACGCGGTTATCGCCGGTCTGGCCGCGCTCGTGTTATCTCTCGTGTTATAAGAGGCCGAATTCGGATGCTGAACTCCCGCCTGAAACCCGTCACTTGCCTGGTTGTGGAAACGGTGCCATGGTCGATGTTCGAGTAGCAGACCTCATGCTCCCGCTAGCACAATATACGTCCGTTTCTGAAGAGGCGACGTTGGAGGAGGTCTTTCTGGCGTTGGAGGACGCCCTGAAGGGGAGCGCAAAACCCGATCCCTCTCAAGCGCGGGATTTCGCTGTCCTCGTCCTCGACCAGGACGGTCGGGTGCGCGGACGGCTCGGCGTATGGGATGCCTTGCAAGGTCTGGAACCGCAATCCGGGAAGCGCGTCGACGCTTTGGCCATGGTGGATGGCTACGAAGCTTGGGATCGGCCGTTGATGCATTTGGGGTTGAAAGCCCGAACCGTGCGCGCCAAAGACCTGGTGAAAGTCCTTTCGAAGGATGAATACATCGACGAAAGCGCCGGCTTGAACGAGGCGCTGCGCCGGCTGGTCGACAACCGCTTCCTGTCCTTGATCGTCATGCGCGGCCGCGAGACGGCTGGCATTCTGCGCGTTGTTGACGTCTTCCAGTATGTCTGCGATCAACTTCGCGCCGAACTTGGGGCATAGGGCAGGTCACCGGGGTCAGTTCTCGCGTTGTGGCAACCTCGCCCGAACCATCCGCCCGACTGTCGCATCCTCCAAAAATTTCATAAGGAATAATGGACATGACCGCGGAACAACAGCGACTCGCAGAGGCTAACGGACCGGGAGCGAACTGGAAAAAATGGGGACCCTACCTCAGCGAGCGACAATGGGGCACGGTCCGCGAGGACTATAGCGCCGACGGCAACGCCTGGGACTCTTTTCCACACAGCCAGTCCGTGGCCCGCGCCTATCGCTGGGGCGAGGACGGGATCGCCGGCATCTCGGACGACCGGCAATTGTTGTGCTTCGCCGTCGCGCTGTGGAATGGCGCTGATGCGGTGCTGAAGGAGCGTCTGTTCGGACTGACGAACAATCAGGGCAACCACGGCGAAGATGTCAAGGAATACTACTTCTACCTGGATTGCACACCCACCCATTCATACATGAAGTATCTTTACAAGTATCCGCAGAATGCGTTCCCCTATTCGGATTTGGTTGATACGAATAAGGCGCGCGGGTACGCCGATCCGGAGTACGAATTGGTCGACACGGGTGTCTTTAATGACAACCGATACTTCGATGTCTGCGTCGAATACGCAAAGGCTTCGCCGACCGACATGCTGATCCGAATCAGCGTCACGAATCGGGGGCCGGACCGCGCGCCGCTGCGCGTGCTGCCGACACTCTGGTTCCGTAATGTCTGGTCCTGGTTCGCGGGGGCAATCAAGCCGAATCTGAGCAAGGCCGGAGAGGGCGTCGTGCAGGCGAGCGGATCCGCGGTCGGTGACTTTTACCTTTATTGCAACGGCGCGCCCCCGCTGTTGTTCGCGGAGAACGAAACGAACCACGCCGCACTCTTTGGCGGCACGAACGCCTCGCCGTACACGAAGGACGGCATCAACGCCTATGTCGTGACCGGAAACGAAAGTGCCGTAAACCCAAAGGGGGCGGGGACCAAGGTGGCCGCCGATTACCGTGTGACCTTGGACCCCGGGAAAACCGAGGTGATTCGCCTCCGACTTCGCGAGGGCGAAACGGCCGACGCTTTCGGGGATTTCGACGCCGTGTTCAAGGCGCGTCAGAAGGAAGCCGACGAATTCTACGCCGCCGTCGCGCCACCGTCGTTGAACGAGGACGAACGACTCGTGATGCGTCAGGCCCTCGCCGGCATGCTGTGGACCAAACAGTACTACGAGTACGACGTCCAGAAGTGGATCGACGAGCATGGCGGCGCAGAGCGGGTGCGCAATACCGAATGGGCCCACATGAAAAATTACGACATCATCTCGATGCCGGACAAGTGGGAGTACCCTTGGTACGCGGTCTGGGATTCCGCTTTCCATACGCTCGCGCTCATGCTGGTCGACACGGACTTCGCCAAGGATCAACTCTCGCTGTTTCTCAGCGATCGTTATCAGCATCCCAACGGCCAGATCCCGGCCTACGAGTGGAACTTCTGCGACGTCAATCCGCCCGTCCACGCCTTTGCGACGCTGACCGTCTACAACTTCGACAAGGCGCGCCGCGACGGCCGGGGCGACCTCGACTTCCTGAGGAACGCCTTCGAACGCCTCTGCCGCAACTTCGATTGGTGGGTCGAGCAACAGGGCCCGACCGGCCACAACGTGTTTGAAGGCGGCTTTCTCGGCCTCGACAACATCGGCGTGTTCGATCGCAGCCGGGAGTTGCCGACGGGAGGCCGCCTCGAGCAGTCGGACGGGACCGCCTGGATGACCCTGTTCGCGCAGAACATGCTGACGATCGCGATGGAACTGGCGCGGCACGATCCGACCTACGAGGACCGGGTGGTCGGCTTCCTCGACCGGTTCCTCGACATCGCCAGTGCGATGGACCACATCGGCGAGCACGACGACAGGATGTGGGACGAGGAAGATGGGTTTTTCTATGACGTGCTACGCTTCCCGGACGGCCACGCGACGCGGATCAAAGTGCGGTCTCTGGTCGGCCTGCTGCCGCTCGCCGCGGCGACGATCATTGACGCCGAGGTCCTGGAAAAACTCCCCCGCGTGAAGGAGCGTTACGAAGCCCTCGTGGCCGAAAAAGCCGAAGGGCAGAACTTCGCCTGCCCCGAAACGCCGGGCCTGGAGAACCGGCGACTGCTGGCCATTCTGAACGAAGACAAGCTGCGCCGGGTTCTGTCCAGGATGCTGGACGAAAACGAGTTCCTCGGCCCCTACGGCATCCGGTCCCTGTCGCGCTTCCACGCCGAGAATCCGTACGTTTTCCATTGGGGCGATCAGCGGTTTGTGGTCCGCTATCTTCCGGCCGAGTCCGACTCGGGCATGTTCGGCGGCAATTCCAACTGGCGCGGTCCGGTATGGATGCCTGCCAACATCATTCTGCTCCGCGCCCTCGTCAATCTTTACGCCTACTATGGCGATTCGTTCAAAGTCGAATACCCGACCGGATCCGGTCGCGCCTGGACGCTGTATCAGGTGACCGAAGCGATTTCCGACCGCCTGACCGGCATATTCACGCGCGGCAAGGATGGTCGACGCGCGGTCTACGGTGGCGCGGAGATCTTCCAGTCAGACCCTCACTGGCGTGATCGTATCCTGTTCTACGAGTACTTCCACGGTGACAACGGTGCCGGCATCGGTGCCAGCCACCAGACGGGCTGGACCGGCACGGTTGCCACTCTTCTTGCCTACTTCGGCAGCGTCGACGCCCACGACATCAAGGAAGGCGCCACCGAACGGGTCATGGAAGCGATCGCCGCGGCGACCAACCCGGAAGCATCGAGCGCCAGATCCTGATGACGGCTCCACGCGAAAATGACCCCGCGGGCGCGCCGTCAAGGGGCTAGGGCGGCAAAACACACGAACGAGGGGATACGCACATGATCCTTGCGGGAGATATCGGCGGCACGAAAACCGTGCTGGCGCTGGTCGATCCGATCGCCGGGCCAGGGCATCCGGTGCGGGAAGAGCGATTTGCCAGCAAGGAGTACGACTCCCTGGATGCGATCATCCATCGATTCCTGGGAGAAACCCACGACCGGCCGACGGCGGCCAGCTTCGGCATCGCCGGGCGAGTCGCCGGGCGGCAGTGCCAGGCCACGAACCTGCCGTGGCTCGTCGATGCCGACGTGATCAGCCGCGACTTCGGCATCCCCGAAGTGCATCTGCTCAACGACCTGCAGGCGGTGGCGGTCGCGGTTCCCCACTTCGGGGCTGACGACGTGTGCGTGCTGAACGAAGGGAAGAAAGACCCTGCGGGGGTCATTGGGGTCATCGCCCCGGGGACGGGTCTCGGCGAGGCGTTTCTGACCTGGACCGGCTCACGCTATCAGGCGTGGCCTTCCGAAGGCGGTCATTCGTCGTTCGCGCCGGTAACGCCGGAACAACTCGCACTGCTCGAATACCTGGAGCCTCGCTTCGGGCATGTGAGCTTCGAGCGTGTCTGCTCGGGCAGCGGCTTTCCGAACATCTACGACTACCTGGTCGCGACGAGCCGTTACGAAGAGCCCGAATGGCTGCGAGAAGGGATCCGCGATGCCAAGGATCCGACGCCGCTGCTCATGGGCGCCGGGTACGAGCGGAGAGCGCCGATCTGCATTGCCGCACTCGACTTGTTCGTGCGCATTCTCGGTGGCGTGCTCGGCAACATGGCGCTCCGCGTTCTGGCGACCGGCGGCCTCTACCTCGGCGGTGGCCTACCGCCGCGAATACTCTCCCGGCTGCAGAAGCCCGATTTCCTTGATGCGATCTGCTACAAGGGCCGCTTCCGCGACTGGCTGACGAAAATCCCGGTTTCAGTCATACTGGACCCGAAAGCGGCGCTTCATGGCGCCGCTTGGGACGCCCTGGACGCCCAGCAAGGGTAAACCTGTAGCGCTCGGCGCTCCAGGGAACGGCCTCAATCGCCGAGGCTTGACCTGGGTCTTGTCGTTGGCCGCCCGCGCCACATCCCAGGCTCCCACCCGGTCGAAGCTAAAATCGGATTTGCTGGCTGTTGCGATTACCCTTAATGAGTGCGTCACCGAGCGATGCGCGGTGCTGCGAAACCACGCCCTCCACCTCCTAATATCGACCAGCCCAAGGGGATCACGCCATGGAACCGATCATTACACTGACGACCAATCCGTCCGTCGACGTTCAATGGGATGTCGATGCAATGGCGCCCGAGAAGAAGTTACGCTCTTCCAACCCGCGCCAGTTTCCCGGTGGTGGCGGGATTAATGTCGCGCGGGTCATCAACACCTTGGGCGGATTGAGCATTTGCATCTTCACCGCCGGCTGGTTCACCGGCCATTTTCTCCGCGAGTTGGTGGAGCATCACGGGCTGCTCACACGCACCATCCCGATCAAAGACAGGACCCGCGTCAGCTCGACCGTGTTCGACCTGGCGTCGGGCGAAGAATACCGCATCACGCCGCCGGGCCCGGAGTTGGCGGAACCAGAGTGGCGGGCGTGCCTGAATGCCCCCTTCGAATTGCCGGCCGACTATATTGTGGCCACCGGAAGCCTGCCCCGTGGCGTGCCCGTCGATTTTTACGCCCGCATCGCCCGCCGCGCCAAGCAGGAGGGCCGACGCATCATTCTTGATACGTCGGGAGAGTCTCTGGTCGCCGCACTGGAGGAAGGCGTTTACATGTTCAAGCCGAACCTCCGCGAACTTGAGACCCTAAAGGGGCGTACCGTCGGCGGCGAAGCGGACTTGGCCGCAGCTTGCCGGGAACTGATCGGCGCGGGCAAGGCGGAGATCGTGGCGGTAAGCCTTGGCCGCGACGGCGCGTTCCTGGCTTGGGAGGGCGGCTCCAAGACCTTGCGCTCGCCGGAGGTGGAAGTGAAAAGCGCCGTCGGCGCTGGAGACAGCTTCGTCGGTGGAATGACCGTGGGGCTTGTCCGCGGTCTGCCTTTGCAAGACGCCTTCGCTTTGGGCGTCGCCTCCGGCACGGCGACTGTGTTGACGGCCGGCAGCGAGTTATGTCATCGCGCGGATGTGGAGCGGTTTTATGTCCAAATGACGGGAACGCCGCTCAATCTCTAGCAGAGGAGAAGATTCGGGACCTTCCCGAGGAGACGGCCATGCGCGTCGGTAAGACCCTGTTCGTCCAACTCAGATCGCGTCGTCGCTGAGTGCGGCAACATCCTGCGCAATGTCCTCCATGCGCGCATCGGCAGCCAGGACCCCGAACAGCACATAGCGGTCCGGACAAAACCTACGCATACACCACGAACGCGTTTCCGTAGAGCATCTTCCGGTCGGAAACAGGCTCCCCCGCAAGATCGGTGCGCTGGTCCCGCCGCCGAGGCAGCATCGCCATCGGTACTACGGAGTGCTGGCCCCCAACTCTGGCTGGGCGGGCTTTACGCGCTCGCGATGATCGCGGCCATAGGCTGGTCGGCAGCGCTGCTAGACGAGATCACGCGGGATCATCACGTCCCAGTTCCGCGAGTAGACCCGCCGTTCCCCCTCGAAGGCATCCAGCTCCGCGTGCAGCAGGAAATCATGCGGGGTGGATGTCAGCACCGTTCGCGTGACCGTCCGCACCCGCCAGTCGCCGCGGCGGAAGCCCCGCTCCCACAGCGTCTCGCCGCGCGTCGAGTTGAAGTCGTCGCCCCGGTAGCTGTACCACTCCTGCGCCTTGCGCTGCATCTCCAGCCCGAGTTCCCGCAACAGCACCGTGCCCTGGTCGTCGATCACCTCCAACGTCGAGCGATCCAGCGCGAGGTCGCGGATCACCCGCCAGTTGTGGGACTCCCCGGAGATCTGCATCTTCTCGGTCGATGCAGGGGCTCCCTCGGGTTCGGTGAATGCGATGCGAGCATCCTCCGCGTCCCGCGGTGGACGCACCGGCAGCAGCAGTCGACTGGCACCGGTGTGGATGCGCATGCGCACCGGCTCGGGAGCCGGCCAGGCCAGCGGCCAATAGGACGTCGACAGCGACAGGCGAATGCAATGGCCGGCCGGGAAATGCTGCGCGACATCGTTGAGCTTCACGCGCACGCGATAGCTGCGGCCGGGCTCCATCGGCTGCGGTGACTCCGAGCCGTCCCGATGCGTGAGGTTGAGCAGGCCGTAGGTGATGCGGGTGGCCTTGTCATCGGGAGCGACGTCGGACAGCCGTGCCGCCACCATCGCCACCGGCCGGTCCACGCTGAGTTCCAGCTCGACCACCGCGGCGCCCAGCATCTCCAGCGGCTCATCCAGCGGGGCGCTGGTGAACACCATCGCGCCGCCGTCCTCCTCGCGCTGGTCGTGCGGCAGGTCCGGCGTCGCCGCGTAGGAACACCATTTGCCGGCGAACAGGCCCACGCTCAACGGTGAGCGCAGCGTCATCGCGCGTTCCGGGACGTCGGCGTCCTCGGTTTCCAGCGTGCCCGGCCAGGCCAGGGTCCACACCCGGCGGGTCACCTGCGGCGAGGGCCAGCGCGGCTCACCGACCCAGCGCCCCGGACGTTCCTCGTAATAGGTGGTCGGCGGCACGCTGTCCTGCATCCAGGCGCGCAGCATCGGCTCGTTCATGATCCCGGTGTCCTTCCCCTTCAGCCAGTGGTCCCACCAGCGCAGGCATTCCTGCAGGAAACCGATCGCCGGCCCGGGAACGCCCAGGTGCGGGTACTTGTGGCTCCAGGGGCCGACCAGCCCGAGCCGCGGCACCCGCAGATGGGCGAGCAGGCGGAACACCGCGTTCG
>REEE01000237.1 GCA_007695245.1 Candidatus Competibacteraceae bacterium
CCGGATCGTGACGCACCTTCCAGAATCGCCACGGCGGCTCGGACATTCTCCGGCGCCAAGTACTGTGATCTCAGACTCCGCCCGGCCCGCCACTCCGGTGCATGTTTTTGTTAGCCAGCACTGTTTGCCAACCATTCTATCAATGGATCGAATCGCGTGTCAGAGATCAGGCTTTTCTTCCTGTAAATTTTCCAGTGATACCTTTGTCAGGCAACCACAACTTGTAGTGTTGGCCATATCTGAGCCTACTAAAGGAAGCGACCACCCCAAATTTATCACTGGAAAATTCACAGGAAGCATGCACGCGGCATCGGTCTTTTCGCAGGTTCTTGATCTGGAGTTTGCGTTCCGTGCCGCCACAATAGAGGTTGAATAAATTCTGTCCGATTTCATCGTCAACATAACAATATCCTGGTTTGGGAATTTGGCGGCTACGCAGTTTCATCTCCAGCCGACCGTATCGACAGTGTCATCATGGAAACTCTCCAGGTTGATCATGGATTTTTCCCGCTGCCCGCCGCCGGCGGCAGCAGCGGCGTGAGCTTGATGCCGACCCGGGTGATGCGTCCATCGACGATTTCCCGCACCACCAACTCCATGCCGTTCAAGCGGGCGCGGTCGCCCACCACCGGGCGCCCGTGAAACGTTTGGGTCAGAAACCCGGCCAAGGTCTGACCGGTGGCTTCAGGAGGCAAGGGCAGGCCGTAAGCGGCGGCCACCTCATGCAACCAGGCATCTCCGTGCAGCATGAAATCGCCAAAGAACGCGCGCTCCGCCAGACGGGCGTCCTCGGCGCTGGCGGCGAACAATTCGCCGACCGTCGGCAGCGCCGCTTCTTCCGCCAGGACATAGACCAGATCATCCGCTTGCAGGAGGCCCGCCGTGGCGGTGTCGAGCGGTTCGCCACGTCGGAAGACCGTCACCAGTCGCGCGCCGTCCGGCAAATATAAATCCCGGGCCGCCAGACCGGTGACATGACCCTCGGCGGTCAGGCGATAACCCACCAGCGCATGATGACGCCCGGTTGGGGCTTCCAGATCCAGTTGTTCGTCCGGGGCCGGCGGCGGCGGCACCTCCAACTTCAACCATCGGGCCAGCGGCGCCAGCGTCCAACCCTGCACCAGCAGCGAGATCAGCACCACGAAGAAGGCGACATCCAGAAACACTCGGGCGTTGGACAGACCCGCGATCATGGGGAACAGCGCCAGGATGATCGGCACCGCGCCGCGCAGTCCCACCCAAGCGATGAACGCCTGTTCCCGCCAGGGAAACCGGAACGGCCACAGGCACAAGGCCACCGCCGCCGGTCGCGCCACCAGCATCAACACCGCAGCGATGGCCAGCGAGGCCGGCGCGCCGGAGATCAGCGCGGCGGGCGCGGCCAGCAGCCCGAGCATGAGGAACATGCCGATCTGGCTCAACCAGGCCAGACCGTGGTGGACCCGCTGGATCGTGCGACCGTCGCGGATGGACCGGTTGCCGAGTACGATGCCGATCAGGTAGATGGCCAGGAAGCCGCTGCCGCCGAGCACGGCGGTGACCCCATACAGCGTCAGTCCGCCCATCAGGGTCAGCATGGGATACATGCCGCTTTCCAGAGTCAGGCGATTGAGCAGCCAGGCCAACAATCGTCCTCCGAGCAGACCGATGGCGGCACCCAGGCCCATTTGCAGGAGGAACAGCCACAGCAGGTCCCAGTCGGGCGTTTGCTGGCCGCGCGCCAGTAATTCCACCAAGGCGATGGTCAGGAAGATCGCCATCGGATCGTTGCTGCCTGATTCGATTTCCAGAGTGGCGGAGACCCGCTGCTTGAGGGCCAGACCTTTGGAGCGCAACAGGGCGAATACGGCGGCGGCGTCGGTGGAGCCGACGATGGCGCCGATCAGCAAGCCCTCCAGCAGGGTCAGGTCCAGAATCCACGCGGCGAACAGTCCGGTGATCAGGCAGGTGATCAGGACGCCCACGGTGGCCAAGGTGAAGGCCGGGCGCAGACCGGCGCGGAAACTGTCGGCGCGGGTGTTGAGGCCGCCGTCCAGCAGGATGATAGCCAGCGCCACGCTGCCCACCAGATAGGCGAGGGGCACGTCGTCGAAAACGATGCCGCCGGGGCCATCCTCGCCCGCCAGCATCCCGACCAACAGGAACGCCAGCAGCAGCGGCATGCCGACCCGGTAGGACACTGCGCTGGCCAGGATAGCCAGCAGCAGCAGCGCCGCGCCGATCAGTACGAATTGATTGATGATTTCCAACGGACTCTACTCAAGGATGGGCAACGCCTCGCGAAGCGAGACGCCGGTATTATTTCAACGTGATGGCGGCGAGAAACGCGGCCAGACCGACCAGAAAGAGTATGCCAGTTACCGGCCAGCTTCGCAGGTCGGGTTCGCCGGCGGCCTGTCGGTCCACGTCAGCTTCCGGCATCCGCCGGCGGTGCCGGGGATGGAACCGCCGCTGGAAGCGTTGTGCGTCGCACCGTTCGGCACGAAGGAGGGGATGCTTGATTCGGGGTTTGCTCCGGGGTAACGTTCGGTTGAATCTTGACCCGCACGGTTCGCTCCGACGGTTTTTTGGGCATAATCAGATCATGAAACGCTCGTTATCGTTTATCACCATAATGCTCGTCCTGCTCGCGATGCTCGCGCCGGCCACCGCCGCCGCCTTCGAGCGCTGCTTGTCTCAGTTGCGCCAGCAGGCGTCCGACCGCGGCGTGAGCCGCGCCGCTTTCGATCGACACACGCGCGGGTTGGCACCGGACATGGACGTGGTCGGGTTTCTCGACGCGCAGCCCGAGTTCCGTACCCCGATCTGGGACTATATGGCTGGTCTGGTGGACGAGGAACGGGTGGCGGACGGCCGGGCGCGATTCGCCCAATGGGGGCCGACGCTGGCCGCCATCGAGCGCCAGTTCGGGGTCGATCCGGCTGTGGTGGTGGCGGTCTGGGGAGTGGAAACCGATTACGGTCGGATCTTCGGCCGGAGGCCGCTGGTGACCTCCCTGGCCACGCTGTCCTGCTTCGGCCGACGTCAGACGTTCTTCCGCGGCGAGTTGTTCGCCGCCCTGAAGATCCTGGAGGACGGTCATGTGGCACCCGAGCGACTGGTGGGTTCCTGGGCTGGTGCCTTCGGTCACACCCAGTTCATGCCCTCAACCTTCCGGCGTTTGGCTGTGGATTTCGACGGCGACGGGCGGCGCGACCTGATGGACAGCATTCCCGATGCGCTCGCTTCGACCGCCAATTACCTGCAGCGCGCCGGCTGGCGCACCGGCGAGCCTTGGGGCGTGGAGGTCGTGCTGCCCGCCGGTTTCGATGCCCGACAGGCGAGCCGCCGCAACAAGGTCGCGGTCAGTGAATGGACGCGTAGAGGAGTGCGCCGCGCCGACGGACGGGTCTTGTCCGGCGGCGGCCGGCAAGCTGGCCTGATCCTGCCCGCCGGCCGTGAGGGGCCGGCGTTTCTGGTCTTTCGCAACTTCGACGCGATCCATAGTTACAACCCGGCCGAGAGCTACGCTCTGGCCATCGCGCACCTGGCCGATCGCATTCGGGGCGGCGGGCCGTTCGTGACCCCCTGGCCCACCGATGATCCGGGGCTGTCCCGAGCCGAACGGCGCGAAGTGCAGCGGCGGTTGATCGAACGCGGTTTTGCCGTGGGCGAGATCGACGGCATCCTCGGCGCCAATACTCGCAAGGCCATCCGTGAATGGCAGCAGAGCCAGGGGCTGAAGACCGACGGTCGCGCCGGGCAGGCCCTGTTAAGGCGCTTGCGCGGCGGCGGTTGAATTCGACTCGATCGCAATCCGGAAGAAAAAGCCGGCCCCGGCTTTTCGCAAACCTTTTTAGGTCAATGAGATAGGGCGCTCTTCGGCCTATTTGCGAAGAGCGCCATTGACTGCCGCCGAATCCGGAAAGCGTCTGTGCAAATCGGGTTCGATCAGTGCTATGTCATTGTTGATCGACTCCTTGCTCGCGCATCCACTTGCCAAGACCTTTTTCCAGGTCTTGGAACGCTTTATCCAACGTGTCGTATTCATCTTTTCCTTCCCATACTATCCCACCCATGTCTATCGCTCTGATGAAAGACGTGAGCGGGCTATCATTATTATGCCCGAATTCGATCCAGCCGATGGCGTCTACAAAATAGGCGATGTTTGGGTAAAGACTCTCAAATGAAGATGCCATTGTGTTGTTCCTCATGTTCTTCTCTGTTGCTCGGAAGTTGTGTAAGGATAGTGCTTCAACCGACCTTAAATGACGTGATGGGTAGGGTGGATAAGGCGCTTGCGCCGCATCCACCAGCCGCCTGCTTGGTAGATGCGCTTCGCTTATCCACCCTACGTTCATCAATTCAGCCCGGTTGAAGCACTAGGGAAGATGAATGCGTCCCGCAACCTGTTCATTTCAGGTTCTTCTCGACGGTGTCCCATCTGTCTCGATATGGTTCCAGGTCGCTCTCCGTTATGGCGCAGTGGAGAGAGTCCCATTTCTTGGGTCGGGCGCCGCCGTGCCGCGCGAGGTAATCCTCGTGGTGATCGACCAGCAGGTCGCGGAGGTTTTCCCATGGGAGGATGTAGAAACTGTCATTCCCATCGCCGTCGATTCTGACGAAGGCCATGATGAGTCGGTGAACCGGGCAGGGCTTTCTCCTTCCAACCACCTGTTGTTTCCCGTCAAACGTGATATCGCAGTACAGCGTGATGTTGCCAAACTGCCAGGTGGGACCACGACTGGCTTTCACTTGGACGGAGACGTGACGTCCCGTCTCATCGGACGCGATTATGTCGTAGTGCGGGACGTTGCCGGTGAACGTGGTCGCGATGAGTCCACGACGCGAAAGCTCCGCCGCGACGAGATACTCGCCGGTCTGCCCGACAAGCTTGTTGCTACGTCCTGCCATGTTTTACGGGCTCCAACGCCACCGTCAGCCGCGCTGGCGCGGTTGACCAACACCTTTGCCAATCACCAAATAGCTAGCCATCCGAGGCATCGCGCCAGCGTCGGCTGGACGGATAGGCAATTATAGGGTTTCATAGCCTTTGGTTTCCTGCTTTTTACAGAAGCAAAGGCATTCAACTCGTAAAACCACAAGTCAAATGCTCAATAGCCATTGTTTATTAACGGTCACTTTTTCTACTTCAACTTTCTCTGTTTTTACTCCTAAGCTCAACTCTTTCAGCTTTTCAATCAACAAATCACCATCGATCAGGTCTATCGCTGGCGCACCGTCTCGTGTGGCTTCCTTTACAGCATCTTTGGTGAAGTTTCCTGTTGTAATTAACAGCCCCTTGTCAGCACGCCCAATCATTGCGCCACGAAAGTCTCTTACTTGATTGACCGCTACTGAACCTTGGTATCGTTTACACTGGAAAATGACATGAAAACTCAGCAATCCGCCTAAACGCATGATTCCTTTACCGTCTATACCTCCATCCCCGCTTTTGCCAGTTACCTCTACCTGAATGAATCCTGATTCTCGTAATAATCTTTGGATTAACCGCTCAAAGGCCGAAGGTTCCATTTTCAACAGCGTATCCAGTAATTCTTCACGCCAGGGCACTTCACCATTAGGGCTATCAAGTTCAGGAACATCAACAGCCGAGACTTTCGACTGTTTTTGTTGGGACACAGCCTTTTTGACCATTTGTGGATTAACCTGGTCAAGCTGTGCCCCTTTTGACGTAAGCGCCCAAACTCCTCGACTCGAATTTTCCAGCACCCCATATTTTTTAAGGTAAGTTCTCGCCCAAGCAAGACGGTACTCAACTTCTGTTTGGCTGCCTTTATTTGGATCATGAAGCACTTCGAGTTGCTCATCAGTCAAACCTGCAATTTCGACAGCCTTGTTGTTGATTTCTTCAATCGTACCTGAGCCGCCAAGTTGTTTAAGCGCATGAATAACAGGGTTCATCAATTTTTCAAAGGTGGGAACATTATTTTCTTCAATCATCCTACGCTCTCAATTTTTGTAAAAACTTGTGTTCAGATGTCTGGCCTAACACCAAGCTCTGCCGTGGAAGGCCGCATCGCGGCCTGACGGCGGCTGGAGCGCCGTGTTATGCCCTGAATTTCTTTGGTACGGGAACACCTAGCGCCTCCGCTATTAGCTCAAAACCTGCCTCGTTTTTGAACGGCTCTATTTCAACCTGAAGTTTTCTTAACCGAACCTTTTGCCAGCTTGATGAAATATCGTGGTTCTCTTTAATAAATTCTGGCGTTAACGTGTAAAACTCAGGTGCTTCAGCGCCCGTTGCCCCATCGTTACTTCCGTAAAATTTCCCGATATTCAGAAATACAACAACAAGAAAATCGAAAGCATCAAGTGCTTTTTCCTTGATTGGAAAACCACGGTCGCAGTCAGTCGCATAGCGACTCTTTACCTGGATTCGAACCTGTGCCCGTTCATTATCTTTATGTTTATATCGTGGTTCTGGGTGGATGCAAATGAGATCGTAACCCTCATTACCTTCAGGCGCCTTGTAAGTCAATATATTCCTCCGCATGAGGTGTCCCATGACGAGATACTCAGCCCCGGTTGAAACAACAGGAAGTCTTAGCCAATCTCTTTCGCTCAACAGTGGCTCCTATAAGGCATAACAAGTGGATTATGCAGTTCTGCATAACTTTACCATAGTGATGTGATGCAGCAGGACGCCGCGCCGGCGTTCGTGGTCGGCAGGGCGCTTTGCCCTCAATGTTCCCCGTCCCGCAACGCGCCGGCCCGGCGCTGGCGGATTGACGGTGCGCCAAGTCCACGTTGGGCCACCGCAACTGGAGAATTATGGCTCTTGCGCAGTCCAGTCGCCAAGGCAAACTGGATGACCGGCTGCAAATGCGCGGGTGCGGCGGCGATGAGCCGGGCGGTTTCCCGTTCCGTCAGCCATTCTCACACCCCCCATCAAATCGCCAGCGCTTTCAACAACGCATCCCGCGCATTGAGGTAGTAATGAACGGTGATCTTGGCCGCCAGATCATCCGGCAGATCGTTCAATTGCCGCCGACTGCCGATCGGCATCAGGATACTCGCGGCGCCTTTCTCGACGGCGGTTTCAACGACCGCAACTGGGTTGAAGATCGTTTCAAGCGAACCGCCCAGATTCAAGCCGCCGGTGACCGCAAGTCCGCCCTTGAGGCTTTTCTGCAGCAGCGACGAGCACAACGCGAGCAGCACCGCCACGCCGACCGCAGAGCCGCTCTTGGCGCTGTCAAAGGCCCGCAGTTGCACGGAAAACTCACGCTGGCGCGGCTCTCGGTCGCCCACCAGCTCCTTCGCCCGCGCATACAGGTTTTGCTCGGCGCAGCGCACGCTTTCCCTGAACGGCGGCGGCGCCGGCTGATTCAGAATTTTCACGCCGCTGCCCGGTCCCTCGGCAATGTCGATCTGATACAAGCCCGGGTTTTCATCGCCGCCGCCGGTCGAGATGGCCCAGACCTGCCCCGGCGGCAGAGGGTCGCCGCCGATGCTGTTTTCGCTGTAAAGCTCGGGCGTCGCCACAAACTTCTCGACCCCATCCTCGCCCAGCGAATAGCTGAACTGGGTGTTGCGAAACTCGGCGGACCCGATGCGCTTTTGCTGTTCCTTGACGCGCCGACGACATTCCAGCGCCAGGCGCAGCGCCCACTCCAGCACCTCGTCGGACACGGGAATCTCGGGATTCGGCGACACCAGTTTGATGAGCCCGCTGACCGTCTTCTGCACGCCCGTCGTATCGCGTCCGCTCAGCGCACCGCCGAGATGGGCGCGGCCCTGCAGGAGGCTTTGCCGGCTTTGACGCCGTAATTGATTCCAGCACTCCGACAGGAAATCGCTGACCAGCCCGAAATGATCGGTCAGCAGGTCGCGGCTGATCTTGGGCAAATCCCAGCCCGGCAGGTACGCGTGGATGCGGTCCATGAAAGCGGTGTCGTCGCGCATCTCGGGCGGCAACGGGCCGAACAGATGGCCCACCCGTTGCTGGTGTTGCACGTCCACCTCGAAGTTACCGACCATCACCACGCCGCCATCGGCGCGGATGCTTTCCTTGCCCCGGCTGAACTCGCCCGACTCCATGTAGCCCTTCATGATGTTCACGCCGTCTTTCTGGTCGAAAGAGACGCCGGAGATTTCATCGAAGCAGACCACGTCGTACTGGCAGACCAGCCCGCGCTGGCCATTGGCATTGTTGACGAACATGCGGGCGACCGTGGCCTTGCCGCCGGAGATCAGGTGGGCATAGGGCGACACCTGTTGGAACAGGTGGCTTTTGCCGGTGCCGCGCGGCCCCAGTTCCACCAGGTTGTAGTTGCGCTCGACGAACGGCACCATGCGCAGCAGCATCATGTCGCGGGCGCGCGGCGAGAGGCGGCCCGGCTCCATGCCAATGCTGCGGATCAGAAAATCCTTCCATTCCTCGGCGGCGAACGCCGCGCGGCCCTCGTACATCGTCGGCAGCACGTCGCGCTGGGATAACTGAATCTCGCGCAGCGAATCGATGCCGAACGGGCGGCCATTTTTCTCTTGGGCGATGGTCGGGTCGTAGGCGAGTTCGACTTCGGCGTAGAACCCGCCGGTGAGCATCCGTTCGTTGCCGTGGACCAGCGCATCACTGATGCGCACGTCTTTCAGTTGCAGGCTGGGCAAGGCCGCCACGAAGGAGTTTGAGCCGGCATCCAGGCGGGCGGTGAGGAGGTCGATCAGCTTGACGTGGCCCTTTTCCTTGGCGCGCGCCTTGAACAACTCATGCTCGCCGGCGCGGATGGTCTTTTCGCCGAGCTGGCGTTCGACGATCTTCAGCCCCTCGGCGATTTCCTCCTCATCCACCGAGGCGCAGTAGCGACCCAGCAGAAATTCGGCGACATAGGTCGGGACGGGGTACTGCCCCTTGAATTTGCGCACCAGATCCTTGCGCACCACGTAGCCGTCAAAGGCTTTGGCGGCCAGCGAATCCGTCGGGTCGAGTGGTTGGCTCATGCGTTCACTGTCCCAGGGTGGTGGGCAAGGAATGAATCACCTGCCCGGAGGAATCCAGCAAGACCACTTCGGCGGGTTTGCCGATGTCGGCATCGTCTTCGAGGAACACCGACACCTTGCCGTCAGCGGTGGTTTCGCGCGCATGCTGGTCGGTCAGCAATGAAGTATTCGGATCAGTCTGGCTGGTGCGAATGTCCACGCGCACGCCGGCGCACGCTCCGCCCACCGATACGCGGCATTTCGCGCCGGTCCACTTTGCTTCCAGCAGTCGAGCCGAGCCTCCAGCAGGCTGCGCGGATTTTACGCGAAGTACCGGCGTCACCATTTCCTGCAACGACACGCCGCCATGCGAATACTCGATCCCGGCCCAGTAGCTGCCGGCGCCCGGCAGACTGGCCATCATCACGGTCGGATTCCAGTGCCACTTGAACGCCAGCGCGTCGGTCTCGGCATCGGTCTTCAAGGCCGCGCAGCGGCTCCAGCGGGTTTCGGTCAGGAACGCCTTCAGCTCAACCTTCGGCAGGCCATTCGGCACCAGCAGCCAGCCGTGATCCGTCACCACCACCACTTCGGTCCAGCCGGCCTTGAGCAGTGCGCCGATCCGGCTGACCAGATCGCGAACTTCCGTTTCAACGCTGCGCGCCAGCTTCCAACCCTCGGTATGTCCGCGCTTGTCGAGCGCACCGGCTTCGGTCCAGGCCGAGCCGGCCGGGTCTCCGGTTTCGTCAGCGCCAAGAAACTGCCAACCGCGTCCCTTCAGGGCGGTCACAAAACGATCCTGAGTCAGCAGTTGCCCCGTCGAAATCAGCCGCGTGGCGAACTCGTCGCTGGCATCGCCGCCCTGAACGAGGTCAGCAATCGGTGACGCCGCCGGCTTGGCGGTGGCGGTGACCGCTGGAATGGCCGACCACTCCCAATCCTGGGTCGATTCAATCCCTGCCGCCGCCAGTCTCTCGGCCAACTGCTGGGCCACATCCATCCGCAGACCATCGGCGAACAGCACCAGTCGCCCCGCCGCCGCTTCGATGGGCTCGGCGCGTTTGCTCACCCCCTGCCCATGGTTGTGAATGAGTTGTTGCAAGTGGCGGGCGGTGATTTCCAGCCACGGCAGATAAACCGCCCGCAGCGTCCCCAACACCGCGCCGTGCTGCTCTGGCGAGCCGCAGGCCGCCATCGTGGCCAGTGCGGCGGCATCGACGCGCCAGCCCTCGCTGGCATAACCAGCGGCATACACCTCGGGGGTCGGCGCGCCGGGCGCCGTCTGGCACAGCCCGGCCAGTTGCGCCAGGGGTTGAAGTGCCGTCGCCAGGGGGCTCAAGCCCAACTGTTGCCACGGGTAAGCGCGTCGCGGTGCGTGCTGCGCTTCCAATTCCGTCACCCGGCGAATCACCTCGTCCTGCGGCCGATCCACGATCGACCCCAGCGCCCGTTGCAAGGCCCGCTCTTCAGTTTCGTTGAGGTTCGGCCAGACCTCGGCGGAATCGAACATACCCGGCTCTTTTGGCGCCGCCCGCTTCAGCCATTCGACAATGCCGGAGTAGTTCGCCGGCGCCTCGACAAAGCGCTGCCAGACCTTGCCCCAGTAGTTCATCCGCGCCGCGAGCAAACTCGCCGCTTTCAGTGGGCCATCCTTGACCGGGTCAAAGCCGGCCTCGCTCTTGCACTGCTGGCAAAAGGCTTTCCATTCCGCACCCGAGCGACGCTGTTTGAAGGCTTCCGGCTCGCTCAGCCAGCGCAACAGCAACCCGGTCGCATCCGGCGCCACCAGCCCGTTGAAAAACTCCGCATCCAGCCGCCGGCCCAGCAAGGAGGTGATGGGTTCCGTCAGCAGCGACGGCAGCGCACCCGCCAGTGCATCAAGCGTCGCCTGATCCTTGGCCACATCGAGATCGAGGCCGCCATGTTTGGAAATCAGAAAGGCGAAGGGCGTCCAGTCCTTGCCATTGGCATGCAGCCACAGCGCGCCGCGATACTGCAATTCGACCAGCGCGGAAAGTTCTTCAGGGCAGTCCTCGGCGGCGCGCAGCCGCTCGCGACTGATGCCGGGCAGATACAAGATGGGTGTCGTTCCCGCGGGTGGTGCGCCATCCACCCGGCGCGCTTCGATACAACGCAGCCACAATGCCGGACCGGTGCGCTGTTCCGGCTGGTAACTGCCGAGCACGTACAGTTCCGGAAGCATCGCCTGCAAGTCAGGAATCACGGCCTCCCACCAGCGCTCGGGGTCGGTCCACAGCGCCGCGCACGGGGCCACCTGGTCGCCGGCGGCGTAGGACTGAGCGACGTTTCGCAGGGTCGTTATAAGATATTGCGCGACTGTTTCGCTCATGACTGAAGAGAATCCTCGACAAATGCGTCATTCATAAAATCAGACTGAGAATTCGATAGTCAAATTCGCGAGATCAAGAACGGCACCGGCTCGAAGCAACACGTCCAGTCCCAATATTCCGTTCATTGTGAACCCATAATCCAAAGCGCCGAATTCAATTTCCACCGATGCAGCCTCGTGTCCCTCCATGGCGATCGCATCGACCCGGCGGGAGAACACATACTCCACACCACCGACTCCGCGTATCCTGCGAATGCTGTCCGTGGATTCCAGATGAATGCCCAGCGGAGCGACGGAATCGATGGAGAACAGCGTAGTGGAGGAACCGGTATCCACCAAAATATCGTCGATCTCAAGCCTTGCGCCGCGATAAACCAAGGTGAGCGACGCAAACAACAAAGATTCGCGAAGTTCAAGCTTCATGCGCCCGCTCGGATACCCAGCCAACGCCGCTCTTCGACCCGCATATCCTGGCGGCTGGTATGCACAAAAATAAACTCGCGTGCGGGATAGGCCCGATGAAGACGCCGGTAGGCCTCGAAGGCCGCTGCGCCGTCGGGACATTTTTCAACTACCGTCATGTCATCGCCGACGAATACATCCCCCTCCTTATGGAACTGGATCGCTTCGACGACCAGCCATTCGTTGGGATGCTCGGTCCGAATCTCTGCCCATTTCATTGGCGTGCGACCCTTGCTGCCTGTTTGGCGGCGTTGCTGTAATGGCAAGCGTTCCAGCGGTTGCCGTCCGGTTCCTTGCCGAGGCCGGCGAAGTCTTGCGTTACCCCATCCCAGCCCCAGAACCA
>REEE01000256.1 GCA_007695245.1 Candidatus Competibacteraceae bacterium
TCTCCGGCAACCGGGTCAAAACCGCGGTGATTTGGCCGAGCCCGCAAGCGGAGACCGCCAAGGAACCCGACTGATCGATGGCTCGGCGGGTTCGCGGGAACCACTCGCCCGCCAAAGCCAATCCTCGATGCCGTTTTCCGGGCGGTATTCGGCCACCAACTCCCCCAGCAGCGCCCGCACCGCCAGATAATCGAAGTCCCGCGAGGCCGCGTTCAAGCGTTCCAAACCGTCCCGCACGACCGGCCAAGGTAAAAACCGCTCGCGGGCGCGGCGGATCATCGGATGCGCGGTGGGCGCGTCGTCAGCGCCGATCAGCAGCTCCTCGCGCAACTTTTCGCCGCTGCGCAACCCGGTGAATTGAATCTCCAGGTCGCCGTCCGGATTCGCTTCTTCCCGCACCGTCAGCCCGGACACCTGGATCATCCGTCGGGCCAGATCGCAAATTCGCACCGGCTCGCCCATGTCGAGCAGGAACACGTCGCCCCCCTGCGCCAGGGCGCTGGCCTGAATCACCAACTGCGCCGCCTCGGGGATGGTCATGAAGTAGCGCTCCATATCGGGATGGGTCACCGTCACCGGCCCGCCCCTGCGAATCTGCTCGCGGAACAGCGGCACGACCGACCCGGAAGAATCCAGGACGTTGCCGAATCGCACCATGCACAGCCGGGTCGCAACCTCCTCGTCCGCCAGACCCTGCAGGATCAACTCGGCCAAGCGCTTGGTGGCGCCCATGACGTTGGTGGGCCGCACCGCCTTGTCGGTGGACACCAGCACGAAAGTCTCGACCCCGGCGGCGATGGCGGCCTCGGCGGCGCGCCAGGTGCCGAAAACATTGTTTTGCACGCCTTCGATGGGATTGCGCTCGACGATCGGGACGTGCTTGTAGGCGGCGGCGTGATACACGGTTTCGATCTGGAATCGCTCCATGGCCGCCTGCAAGCGTCGGCGATGCCCGACCGAGCCCAGCAGCGGAAGCAACTCGACCCCCTCCGCGCCCATCGGCGGAGCACCGACCTGCGTCATGTTGGCCAGCATGGCGCGCAATTCCTGCTCGATGGCGTACAGGGCGTACTCGGAGCGCTCGAACAGCACCAGCCGCCGCGGACGCAGCGTCAGGATTTGCCGGCACAGCTCGGCGCCGATCGAACCACCGGCGCCGGTGACCATCACGGCCTTGTCGCTGACCCGCGCCCGCAACAGGGTCTCGTTAGGCTGAACCGAATCGCGCCCGAGAATATCGGCCACGTCGATCTCGCGAAACTCGTCGATACGCCGCGCGCCGCTGGTCAGTTCCGCCAGACTGGGCAAGGCCATCACTCGCGCCGGCAACCCGGCCAGCCCTTCCAAAATATCCCGGCGCCGGCGATGGGAGACCGCGGGGAGCGCCAGCAAAATGAGCTTGGCTTCATGGTGGGCGATCAACCGCGGCAGCTTGGACGGCGCCCGAACCTTGAGGCCGAGCACCACGCTGCCCCACAGTCGCGGGTTGTCGTCCACGAAGACCGCCGGCGTGAATTCAGTGCTGTAACGCAGTGCGTTGACCAGTTGCGCGCCGGCCTCACCGGCACCATAAATGATCACCGGGGTTCGCGGCGTGCTCAACCGGAAGCGCCGGCGCAACCAGCGACGCAACAGCAGACGGCTACCCCCGATCAACGCCACCAGCACCAGCCAACAGAGCGGCCAGAACGAACGCAGCCACAAACCATCCCCCAGCAACACCCAAACCGCCATCATCAGCAGAACGCCCGCGCTCGCCCCGAGAACGATGGTATAGAGCAGGCTTTCATCGGCATAGCGCAGAATCGGCCGGTACAAACCCACGGCGGCGAAGGTGGGGATCAGAATGACGACCGCCAGCGGAAACAGCCAGACCACGTCGGGCATGATTTCCGGCCACCACTCGCTGAGTCGAAGGGCAAACGACGCCCAGACCGCGATCAGCACGATCAGTAGGTCGCCGACGATCAGTAGGGCGCGGCGGACGGTGGTGGGAAGATTAAGCAGGGATTCGAATTTCACGGGGCGGATACTGTAGCACGGCGACGCTCCAGCCACTCCACGCCGACCAGAAACAGGCCGTAGATACCGACCCAGATTCCCGCCAGTACCACTTGACCGGCGGACGGCAGGCGAACCGCCAGCAGCGCCGAACCGGCGCAGGCCAGCATCAGCGCGTATTCCGCCAACACGGTGCGGCGATGCCCCCAACCGAGCAGCACCAGGCGCTGGTAATAATGGCTCCGGTGCGCCTCCCAGATTCTCTCGCCCGCCAACAGTCGCCGCAGCAGCGTCACGGTGGCGTCGACGATGAACGGCGAAAACACCAGCAACGCGACCCAGAACGGAAACAGCCCGGCTCGAGCGCCCCACAAACCGCACGCCGCCGCCAGAAACCCCAAGGCGGTCGAACCCGTATCGCCGAGAAAGATCCGGGCCGGGGGAAAATTACCCACCAGAAATCCAGCGCTGGCCGCCGCCACCGTCAGACAAAACGCGGCGAACCCTGGGTCGGTTCGCCCCAACCAACCCAGTGCGGCGAAGCCGATCGCCGTCATGCCCCCGGCGAAACCGTCCATGCCATCCATGAAGTTATAAAGATTGATCATCCAGACGACAAACAGCAGGGCCAGCAACAGGGCAATCCCGTCAGGAAGGATCACCGGAAGGCCGGGTAACTCGAGCGCGTCGGGGACGAACCCGGTCGCCGCCAGACTTCCCGCCGCCCCGACATGGACGAGCAACCGCCACCGCGCCGCAATCCCCTGGCGATCGTCCAGGAATGAGACCAGCGCCAGAGGCACCAAACCGAGCAACAGAATCGCCAGACTGGCGCGGACCGCCGGCAGATCGACCCCGATCAGGAAACCACCGGCGAGCAAACCGCCCAGCACGGCCAAACCGCCGGTTCGTGGGATCGGCCGCTGGTGCAGGGAACGGGCGTTGGGATGATCGAGAAGGCGGAAGGCTCGGGCGGAATTCGCCAGCCACCGACTCAAGCCGAACGCGATGCCAAAGGCCAAAATACCACTGGCGATCCACATTGACCGCTCCTTCGCGAGTCGCCTGGCGCAGCCGATCCGGCGATCGACCCAGTTGCCGAACAGGATGCGGTATTATGGATGAAAGAGAGGCGATCCATCCTGTCGTGATGGCATCGCGCGCCGAATCCCGACCATCCTCTTCCCACGCGCATGTCCACCTCCGAATTTTTCCTGATCGACCGGTATTTCGCCGCTCGGGAACTCCGCCGTCCCGACGTGGTGCTGGGTATCGGCGACGATTGTGCTTTATTGCTCCCGCCCGTCGACCAACACCTGGCGGTCACGCTGGATACTCTGGTCGCGGGCGTGCATTTCTTCGCCGACGCCGACCCGGAAGGCATCGGCCATAAGGCGCTGGCGGTAAATCTCAGCGATCTGGCGGCCATGGGCGCGACGCCCGCCTGGATCACGCTGGCGCTGACCCTGTCCGAGGCCGACGCAGGCTGGCTGGACCGATTCTGCCGAGGGCTGTTCGGGCTGGCGGACCGCTATGCCGTGCAACTGGTCGGCGGCGACACCACGCATGGGCCAACGACGGTCATCACCCTCCAGGCGCACGGTTTCGTCCCACCAGGGTCGGCCTTGCGCCGTGATGGCGCCAAACCGGGCGACGGGATTTACGTCACCGGCACGCCGGGCGATGCCGGTCTGGCCTTGGCCGCAGCCTTTGGCACCGCCATGATCGCGGAAGAATACCAGGCTTATGTTCGGGGACGGTTGGAAAGGCCGGAGCCGCGCATCACCGAGGGCGCTGCGCTGCGCGGCATCGCCAGCGCCGCAATCGATATCTCCGACGGCCTGGCGCAGGACCTGGGCCATATTCTGGAGCGCAGCGCGGTCGGGGCACGGCTGGAGGTCGACCGGTTGCCGCTATCACCCGCCCTGGTCGCCAGCCTCGACCGGGATACGGCGATGATGACCGCGCTGGCCGGCGGTGATGATTACGAGTTGTGCTTCACCGTGCCGCCGGAACGGGCCTCGCAACTGGACAGCGTGGCGGCGACCTGGGACTGCCGCCGCACCCGCGTTGGGGTGATCGAACCCGAGCCGGGCCTGCGGCTGATCCGCGCCGACGGTTCCGCTTTTCCTTTGGAGCGACTGGGTTACGACCACTTCGGCTGAAGGACCCGGTCCAGCGAAAAGCCGCTTTGACTGAATAAATGGCAGTGAGGTTGCGATGAAGGCCGCGGCTTATGCCACTCCCTGGATCTCGCCCAACCCGCGGGATTCATCGCGATCCAGGACGGCGGCGACGATCCGGTCTTCCAGCTCGATGCGATCCGCCAACTGTTCGCCCAGTTGCGACAGTTCCGTATCCAGATCGGCCATGACCGAAGCAGACAGGTGATCGCCATCGTAGCGGTCGTGGAATTCCAAAGCCGCCTGGGTCGTGCGGGCGATGTCGGCGTAGCACTGCCGGGCCAGCTCGCGAGCCTGGCGGTAGGGCGAATCGGCGGGCAAATCTTCCAAAACCCGATAGACCTGGAACGGCCCGAGCGCCAGATAATCCACCAGCGCCTGTCGGAAGCACCGCAGCAGATGCATTTGAAACGGCTCGGCGATTTTGAACGGTTTCAGGGCGGCGAGCTTGTAGTAAAGAACCAGGCTGTTCTGACGCGCCGCCAGCAACTTGGTCACCAAATCAGCCAACGCCTTGGCGTGGACCGGGTCGGCATTGATCGTGGCGTTCATGCGGTATCCTCCGTATGGCGGTTCTTGATCTGGCTGTTATGGCAAGGCTTTTTGCCAGAATAGCCTTATCCTATGCCACCCGCTCCCGGTTTCCAAGCGCTGGCCGCTTCCGCTTCAGGCCGGTTTGGCCACCACCTGGTTGCGCAGGTAGACCGGCAACGCCCGCTCGGCGTCCACCCAGTCGCCGCGCCGCCGCGGATCGGCCGCCAGCCGGACCACGTCGCTGGCGCGCGGATAGCACTCGCTCAGCCAACCGCCGACCGTCAGTTGTCCGGACAGCACCGCGCTGTAAGTCGCCCAACCGCTGCCGGCGCCGAACCATTCGCCCGGCGGCGCGCTCACCGCCGCCGGCGCGCTCACCCGCTCCTCGTCCAAGGCCTCGACCGCCGCGCCGTTGATCCCGTAGCAGCCCCAATACACCTCGCCCATGCGGGCATCCAACGCCGCGGCGATGCGCGTCCGGCCGGTTTCTCGCGCCGCGCCCAGCGCCAGCGCCGCCAACGTGGAGATGGGAATGACCGGCAAATCGGCGGCGAAAGCGATGCTCTGGACGATGCCGACCGCGACCCGCACCCCGGTGAACGCTCCCGGCCCCCGTCCGAACGCCACGGCATCCAATTGGCACACGCTCAGACCCGCCTCGGCCAACACCGCCTCGCTCATCGGCAGAATCAGGGCGGCATGGCGGCGCGGTGCCAGTTCGTAGCGTTCCAGCACGGCTCCATCCACCCACACGGCGGCGGAACAGGCCTCGGTCGCGGTCTCCAACGCCAGCAGTTTCATTCCCACTCCTCTATAATCTCGATACGGTTTTAGGGGTCATCAGAACCAAGCGGGTCGCGCGCGGGTCGCGGCCTTCATTGCCGCCCATGCACCACCACTTCCCATGAACCTCGAAAAAGTCATTTTCGGTTTCTTCATCGTTCTGGCCGCCACCCTCAATTTCGGTTTTTTCATCGGCGACATCGATAACCCGGCCCATCACGATGTGTACGAACTATTCGCCGCCATCGTGGTGAACCTGATCGCGACGGTGCTCAAGTTCGGCGACCGCACCCATATCGGCGCGATTCATCTGTCCACCAGTCTGGTGGCCGATTTGCAACTGATCGCCGCGGCCTTGGTGTGGAGCTACGGCGTCCATCTGACCGGCCAGGGCATGACGCCCGAAATCACCGCCAGCGTGGTCTCGCTCTCCGGCGGGGCGCTGTTCGCCAACGTGGTGTCGATCGTGATTCTGATCGCCGAAACGATCATGCAGAAGCGATGAATCCGGACGCTCACGACAGCACGTTCTTTCTGCTGCTGCGGCGCCTGCGCGCGCCGTTGATCGCACTGATTCTAGTCTACGCGATCGCCTTGCTGGGTCTGACCCTGATTCCCGGAGTGGACGCCGAAGGCCAACCGATCCAGAAGAGTTTTTTCCACGCCTTTTACTTCATGAGCTACACCGCGACCACCATCGGCTTCGGGGAGGTCCCGCACGAATTTTCCGAAACCCAGCGTCTGTGGGTCATCGTCTGCATCTACCTGTCGGTCGTCGGCTGGGCTTATTTCATCGGGGTCTTGCTGTCCCTCCTGCAAGACCACAATTTCCGGCGCGCCGTCCGCCAGCAACGCTTCGCGCGCGCCATCCAACGCTTGCGGGAACCGTTCTACCTGGTCTGCGGCTACGGCGAAACCGGTCGACTGATCTGCGGGGCGCTCGATCAAACCGGCCTGCGCGCGGTGGTCATCGAGCTGAACGAAATCAGGGTCGGCCAATTGGAACTCGATGGCTATCAAATCGATATTCCGGCCCTCGCGGCCGACGCCGGGCAGCCGGAAATCCTGAAACTGGCCGGACTCACCCACCGCTGCTGCCAGGGCGTCCTGGCCCTGACCAACGACGACAGCGCCAATCTGGCCATCGCCATCGCCGCCCGTCTGCTGGCCCCCGGCCTGCCGGCCCTGTGCCGCGCCGAGACCGTGGAAACCGCCACCAACATGGCCTCTTTCGGTACCCGGCACATCATCAACCCGTTCGATAAATTCGGCCGCTACCTGGCCCTGGCCCTGCACGCGCCGGCGGCCTATCACTTGTTGGCGTGGACCACCGGGCTGCCGGGAACCGTGATCAAGCGCCACCGCGATCCGCCGCGCGGCCACTGGCTGCTGTGTGGTTACGGTCGGTTTGGCAAGGTGCTGGTCACGGCGCTGGAGCGGGAGGATATTCCCGTGACGGTCATCGATTATGAGCCGCCCAGCGACAGCGGCCGACGTTGGGTGCGCGGCGACGGCACCGGCATCCCGGCCTTGTTGGAAGCCGGCGTCCAGCAGGCGGTCGGGATCATCGCCTGCACGAACAGCGACGTCAACAATCTGTCCGTCGTGGTGACGGCGCGGGAACTCAATCCACAGCTATTCGTAGTCCTGCGGCAGAACCTGCAAGCCAATCAGGCGTTGTTCGCGGCGTTCGAGTCGGACGTGACGGTGGTGCCGAGTCAGATCATCGGCCGGGAGTGCCTGGCGGTCCTGACCACTCCCCTGTTGGTCCCCTTCCTGACTCAGATCAAGGAGCGGGGAGAAGCCTGGTCCTACACCCTGCTGGAACAACTGACGGAGCGCTTCGGCTGGGAAACGCCGAACATCTGGAGCGTACGCGTCACCGCCGTTGAGGCCCCGGCGTTGCTGAACCGGTTGCGGCCCACCGACCCCACGGTCGCGCTGGGTGATTTGTTGCGCGACCCGCACGATCGCGAGCAATTTCTGGAATGCCGGGCGGTGCATCTGACCCGAGCCAATGAGTCCACGGTACTGCTGCCGCACGCCCATACCCTGATTCAACCCGGCGATCACCTGCTGCTGATCGGCCGCGATGGCGCGCGCCAGGATCTCGAACTGACCCTGAACAATGAGAATACGCTCGATTATGTGCTCTCGGGGCGCGAAATTCCCGGCGGGTGGGTTTGGGGGTGGCTGACCGGTGACCGCACGCGCAAAACGGCCGCCGGGAATAACCCGTAGCTGGAATCGGCGGGAGCGGGGATGCACCCGAGTTCGAGCCAACACTCCTGATGGTGTGTTTAAGACTCCACTTCCGGTCGGTGCCGCCGACCCGGCCCGAACTCCCGGTCGGCCGGTCGGCGCTTGAAGCCCCCACCCGACTTCACCCGGCCCACCGCTTGGCCGGGCACCGCGCGCTTGCGTTCCCGAGCCGGTCCGGACGGGCCGAGACGGCTGATGTTCAACGGAATTTGCCGGACTCGAACCCTTTTGAGATGCTGGAAAATTTCCTCGGGCATCCCGTCGGGCAGATCCACCGTGCTGTAATCGTCGTGAATCTCGATCCGGCCGATGTAACGACTCTCGATGCCGGCTTCGTTGGCGATGGCCCCCACGATGTTTTGCGGGGTTGCGCCGTGCTGGTGACCCACTTCGAGCCGGTAGCGGATTTTATCGACATCGGCATCCTCCCGGGGCCGCTCCCGCCGCGGTCGGGTCGACCGGGAATCCGCATCTTCCTCCGCTTCCGGGCGCGACCGTGGAACGTCCGCCGGGCGCGGACTCGCCGTTTCCCGCACCTGGAGCGGTCGATCGCGCTGCATGAGATAGGTCAGCGCGGCGGCGATGTCCTGGACGCTGATCTCTTCTTCCTGCTCGAACCGGCTGACGAGTTCATGGAAAAAGTCCAACTCCTGGGCGGCGAGCGTCTCCCGGATTTGCTGTTTGAACCGGTTCAGGCGATGGCCGGCGATCGCGGCCTGCGACGGCGGCTGCATCGGCGTGATCGGCTGGCGGGTGGCCCGCTCGATGGTGCGCAACATGCGCATCTCGCGGGGGGCGACGAACAAAATCGCCTGACCGCCGCGTCCGGCGCGCCCGGTGCGGCCGATCCGGTGAATGTAAGCCTCGGTGTCGTGGGGGATATCGTAATTGATGACGTGGCTGATCCGCGGGACGTCCAAGCCCCGCGCCGCCACGTCGGTGGCGACCACGATATCCAGACCCCCGTTGCGAAATTGCTCGATGGTCCGTTCGCGCAACGCCTGGGTCATGTCGCCGTGCAGGGCCGCACAGGCATGACCGCGCGCTTCCAGCCGTTCGGCCAGCTCGGTGGTGGCGACCTTGGTGCGCACGAACACCAGCACCGCATCCACGTCCTCCACTTCCAGGACCCGGGTCAACACATCGAGTTTGTGCGAGCCGCTGGCTTGACAGTACCGCTGCTGGACGGCGGCGACGGTGGCGGTGCGCGTCTGGATTTTGATTTCCTGGGGATCGCGCAGGTGCCGGTGCGCCACCCGGCGAATCACCTCCGGCATGGTGGCGGAAAATAGCGCGACCTGCCGGCCCGGCGGAGTGTGCTCGAGAATCCAGTCCACATCCTCGATAAAACCCATCCGCAACATTTCATCGGCCTCGTCCAGCACCACGCAGCGCAGTTGGTCCAGATCCAGGCTTTCCCGGCGCAAGTGATCCATGATCCGGCCCGGGGTGCCGACCACCACATGCACGCCGCGGCGGAGATGCCGAAGCTGGAGGCTGATGCTCTGGCCACCATAGATCGGCAGCACGTGAAAGCCGGCCAGATGGCGGGCGTAGCTCTGGAAAGCCTCGGCGACCTGGATCGCCAGCTCGCGGGTGGGCGTCAACACCAGAACCTGGGGCTGCCGTTCGGACAGATTCAGCCGTTCCAGCAACGGCAGGGCAAATGCCGCCGTCTTGCCGGTGCCGGTCTGGGCCTGGCCCAGCACGTCGTGGCCGTCGAGGAGATGCGGAATGATGGCTGCCTGGATCGGCGAGGGGGCCTCGTAGCCGATTTCTTTCAGCGTTTCAAGCAGAGGAGCGGACAGCGCGAGTTGTTCAAAGCGTTCGATGGGAGATGACATACAAAACGATACCTGAGTGGAGAACGGCGCTCGTTAGGAGCGCGCCTGGATGGAGCGACGACCCGACCGGTCAGAGCTTCTGCCCGACTTGGCCCGCCAGCCCGCGCGGCACGGCGCGGCGGCGGCGGAACTTGTTGATGATATACCAGCGCCAGCACAGGTGGGCGATACCGAACGTCAGCCCCCCCGCCACCACGGCCGCGATCAGCGAACCCACCAGCAGCGGCAAGCCGATTTCACCCGCTTTTTGCATGACCCAGTGCAACGAGGGTTCGAAGGCCCACTCCTGCGGCGGTCGGCCTAGCACCCAAGCGCCGAGCCGGTAGGTGAAGTAAAAAATGGCGGGCATGGTCAGCGGGTTGGAGATCCAAACCATGGCCACCGCCACCGGCAGGTTGAACCGCAACCAGACGGCCAAAGCGGCGGCGAGCGCCATTTGCCAGGGGAAGGGGATAAAGGCGAAAAATACGCCCCATCCCAAAGCGGGCACGATCGAGCGGCGACTGAAATGCCATAATTGGGGATCGTGCAGCCATTCGCCGAGGAATCGCAACCGCTCGTGCGAGCGAAAGTAATGCGGGTCGGGCAGGTAACGCCGCAAAAAATGTTTCATATAAGTATGGTTATGGAAGAGCTTCGCTCATACATGTCAAGCCAACGGGCGGTTGGGAGATTCCGCCCGTTCCCAGACCCCCTTTTAGGTGGACGGAGGGATCATTGCATCGATCATCCATCAATCTCATGACGATTTTGTAACACGATCGCTCGCTACGAACCCGCGCTCGCCGCGCCGTGCGACCCCGCCGCCGCACCGACCGCCTGAGGTGCATCCCGCGCCGCGTCGTGCAGTTGCGCCGTCAACCGTTGCTGGATGGCGTTAACCGGTTGGGTAAAACCAGCCAGCAGATGGTAAAGCACCGGGGTCAGGAACAAGGTAATCAGGCTCGACAGCAGCGTTTTCAGCACCTCGACGATGCTGGACCAGATAAATATAGCGTCATCGGTGGCGACCGTCATTCGCACCGACTCAGGCAATTGCGGCCGGATGCGCTCCACTTCGGCCCGCACTCCCCGCGAAACCTCCAGAGTGTTAGCCCGGGGTCGGCGGCGGCGCTGTCGATATTCCGATCGGGCGAGAAAGTAACCCGAGTCTGGCCGACGCCCTCGCGGGAGTTGGATTCGATGCGCCGGACGCCATCGACCCGGGCCACCGCGCCTTCGACGACCTCGGTGATCTCGGTGTCGATGATTCCCGGCGCGGCACCGGTGTAGCGGGTGGTGATGGTCACCACCGAAGCGTCGACATCCGGTAACTCGCGCACCGGCAACTCGCGCAGGGCCATGACGCCGCCGACCACGATCAACAGGCTGACCACGAGGGCGAACACCGGGCGCTGGATGAACAGGTCGGACAGGAACATGGGAGGGCCTCGAACGGTCAGGAGGCGTGCCGGGGTCGGTCGCCCGGACTCTGGTCGGCCGCGCGTTCCCCTACCGGACGGATCGGCGACCGGTCGCGCAACGACTGATGGCCCCGGGTCACGACTTCGCTGCCCGGCGCCAGCCCGGTCATTAACGCGACGATGCCGAATTGAGGGATGAGGCGCATGTTCGATTTCACCCATGGTGATGTCCGCGACGGTCCGATGACCCGTGTCATACCTGAGCAAAAGACCTTTGATTGACCTAAAGGTTACCGCAGTCCACCATGAACCGGGGCTGAAGCAGGTGAAATGGGCGATCGACGGCCCTTCGACCCCTGCAATCCGGATGGCCAGGCGCGTCTGGTGTGCCCCATTCGTGGCCGAACTTACCTCCAACGCCGCAATAAACACGGCGTGGAACCCTCGGACTCAGGGGTTCGGCAGTCAAGCCCACAACCGGGTATTTTCGAGAATCAGAGGGGTATCGGTTTATTTTTTTCAACCCATCACGAGATTCCCGCTGCTACAGTAATGACAAACCGCGCAAGTCCTGTTAGTTTTAACAAAGTGGTGAAATTTTTTTGATCGTTTTTCAAGACGCAGCTTTTCTCGTATCTTCACCTTTAGGAGCGTTCCAATTGGGTAAAAGGCTATATGTAGGCAACCTGGGCTACGGTGTCAGCAGTAACGACCTGGAACAGATGTTTGCCGAATACGGTGCGGTGCAGTCGGCGCAAGTGATCACCGACCGTGAAACCGGACGCTCCAAAGGCTTCGGTTTCGTCGAAATGGGCACCGATCAGGAGGCGGAGGACGCGATCGCCGCACTCAATGGCAAGAACATTGAAGGCCGCGATCTCACCGTGAATGAAGCCCGTCCGCAGGAAGGCGGCGGTGGTCGTCGCGGTGGTGGCGGCGGCGGCTACGGCGGCGGCGGCGGTCGGAGTGGCGGCGGCGGCGGC
>REEE01000354.1 GCA_007695245.1 Candidatus Competibacteraceae bacterium
ACCCCTGTGGGCCGGCTTGCGGTTGGGCGGTGGGACCCTGCGGACCGGGTTGCGGCGGAGGCATCTGATTGTTTTGGCTTTCGTTCATGGTGATTCTCCTCGGGGTTGAAAGGAAAAAAGACGGTCGCGGTCGGCGAGAAAACCGACTTCCGCCAGCAGCGCGGGCAGGGTTTCACGCCGGGCGTGTAGCAGGCGCTCCCACCATTGCGGCGGGATGCGCCGGGCGTCGTACTCGATCACCAGCGAAGCGGCGACCTTGTTCCAATGCAGCGCGGTGATGCCCGGCAACCGCGCCAGCCAGCTTTCCGGCGCGGCGTTCGGCCACTGGGCCAGCCAGTTCGTCAATCCGGCTTGCAACCGCACGCGCAGTCGCCCGCGAACGTGATGGACGACGCGTAAATGGGGCAGCAGGCCGGCCAACCGCGACCAGTCGTCGGCGCTCGGCAAGATTTCCAGGTTTACCGGTTTCAACGAAACCCTCGCGCCAGCGACAGCACCGAGGTTTCCACGCTCTTGCGCAGCAGCGTGCCGAACAGGGCGTTACCGAACAGAGCACCCGCTTGCTGGACCAGATCGCCACCGGCCGAGGTTGCGGGCATCGCGGAGATGGGGCTGTCCAGACAGCCGGCCTTGTAGAGGTGATACAAAATATCGTCAGCGCTCAACTGGGCGGTGTCGTAATGAATCAGCACGCTGCCGATTTTGCCGTTGTGGCTATGGCTGGCGATGCCCGGCAGCTCCTCCAGCATCCTACCCAAATTGGTCCGACACTCGGCCCGGTGCAGGCGCGCGGTTTTAATCCGCAGGCGGCCCGGAACGTGATGGATGTAGTAACTCATCGCGCTAACCTCGCAAATGGGATCGGTCGGGCAAACGCGCGGTGGGACCGATCATAGCTGGACGACATGGATCCACAGCACCGCATCCTGTGATAACTCCTTCCCCTCATGTTCGTCCTTCGGTCCCACCCCCAAACAGGCAAACCCCCAGATTCCGGGCTTGGGCAAGCCGAAGGTGAAAACCCCATTCGCGTCGGCGATGGCCACGATCGGCGTGGAGGGTGCGTCCCCAAGCGCTTGTTTGCCGAAGGCGTTGTTCGCTACATCGACCGTCGTATTGATCCACTCGACCTCGCATTCGACGCCGGCCGCCGGTTGGCCCTCGGCGAGCGCCTGCCCGGTGAAAGTGCCACCGGCGAAAACCTGGTAAGGCTTGTTCAGGGGCACGATCTCGGCGGGCAACCCCAGTGGCTCGTTCCAGCCGGTCGGCATCCCGCCCCGATTCACGTAGGTCTTGGTGAATTGCTGGATATAGCCGTCCTCGCTTTTCTCGAAGTAGGGAGCCGGCGTCAGTGCGAAGATGTAGTCGCCGTTGCGCGTGACCTTGTGGCTCGCTTGATAGGCCTTGGCCTCGTTATGCGCCCCCTTCCAGGTGATCGGCTTCAGGCTCCCCTTGAGATCGGTCTTTTCGCCCCGGAAAACCACGAAGAAGTCCTCGGGTTCCCCCATATCCATGACGTGCCCGTTCTCCATTGGATGGGCGAAAACCAGCTTGAGATCCAGTTCGGCCGGCTTCTCCAGGATGCCGTCCGGGGTATAGAGCAGTTGAAAATGAGCTTGGGCGGAGGCGGCGGCGAAAACGGCGGCGGCGCAACAGGCGGACAGAACGGCGTGTTTCATTAGCAAGGACTCCCACGATTGGGTTGGAAAATCATGCGCCATCCCAGGCGCTGGTCCGAGGGTGGCGGATAAAGCGCGACCGCTCGCGACTAATGGATGTCGCTCCCGGTGATCTCGAGCAGATGGCCGGGGCCGGCGTCGAAGATGACCGTAAAAGCCCCTTCAGGTCGCTTGAGTTCGATCTCGCTGTTGGCGTCTAAGGCATCTTCCTGGAGCAACTTTCCGTCGCCGTCGAGGATCCGGATCGCTACCCCGGCCGCCGATGATCCGTCGGAAAAACCGCCTTCACACAGGACCATGCCATCACCGTTGTCGTAACAGGCAAACAACGGCGTGTGCGCGAGGGCGGTGAACCCCCACAGACCGGCCATGAGGCCGAACGCCAGAACAGCGGATTGATGGATGAGAGGAGATCGATTCATGGAAGCTACCTTTCCGCGTGGTGCGCGTTGCTGGAAATGATTCAGGGATAGTGATTGTCCTGATGAAATTTGATGTAAAGGCTATCATGACTGCTTATTTTAACGCAATCAATAATTGTTATTATTTACATTCATAACCACATCATGCTAGCTTGCGTACGCCAATCCATCACCCTCCGACCGCCCCACCGACAACGCCCGCCATGACTGACCGATCCGCGCCACCTCTTCTTCGCACGCTGAACGACTTCCCCTCCGGTCACCGCGTCCGTATCCGCCGCCTTCTCGGCCAGGGTGCCACACGGCGACGGCTCATGGATCTCGGGCTTATGCCCGATATTGAGGTTGTGATCGTGCGCAGCGCCCCGCTGGACGATCCCATTCAGATCAAACTCGATACCACCCATATCGCCCTACGCCGCAACGAGGCGGCGGCTATCGAGGTATTTGTGGATGAACGCGCATAAAGACCTCCTGCTGGTGGCGGTGGCCGGCCAGCAGAACGCTGGCAAATCCACGCTCTTCAACATGCTCACCGGAGCACATCAGCATGTTGCCAACTACCCTGGAGTCACGGTCGACAAGCAGTACGGCCAGTACCTGGATGGGGGAATCCGCGTCCGAACGGTAGACTTGCCAGGCACCTACAGCCTGACCTCTTTCTCCCTGGAAGAGCGGGTAGCGCGGGATTTTCTCCTCCAGGAACGTCCGGACGTGGTGGTCGATGTGGTCGATGCTTCCAACCTGCATCGTTCCATTCACCTCACCTTCCAACTGCTGGAGATGGAATTTCCCGTGGTGTTGACGCTGAATATGATGGACGTGGCCGAACGGCGCGGCATCCAAATCGACCAGGCCAGGCTTGCCGAGCGGCTCGGACTCCCCGTCGTGGCCACGGTGGGTCGCAAGGGGATAGGTCGCGGCCCGTTGCGCCAGGCGATCCGCGAGCACGCCGGCAGCGCCCCACCCCCACCGCCGGTCCATTATGGAGTTCTGGAGGCGGACCTCGACGACGTCAGGCGGAGCCTGGCCACAGCGCCGGAACTGGCGGCGTACCCTCAGCGTTGGTTGGCGCTGATGTTGCTCGAAGGCGACGCTCAGGCGACTCAATGGCTGGCGACCCGGCTGGATACAGAACGCGCGGCCCAGATCCAGAGCCAGATCGACGCCCGCCGCGCCGCCTTCACCAGCACCCAGGGTCTGGACGTGACCGACCACGTGCTGGCCTGTCGGGAGCGCGCCGCGGTCGCCCTCCTCGACACGGCGGTCGTCCGACCAGGCGCGGAGCGCCCGACCTGGTCCGAGCGCATCGACCGCATCGTGCTCAATCGCTTTCTGGCCCCGGTTTTTCTGGTGCTGACGGTCTATCTGATCTATCAGATCTCGATCGTCTACGGCTACGAGTTGACCGCTTATACCTGGCCGATCCTGGCGGGTTTTCGGGAGATTGTCGCGGGGCTGCTGCCGAGCGCTGGGTTCCTGGTCGACCCCTACGCGCGCGCACTGGGTCTGTGGCTGGTCGATTCAGTCAATACCCTGCTCAATTATGTGCCTATTTTTCTGATTCTGTTCGCCCTGATCGCCATCCTTGAAGACTCAGGCTACATGGCGCGCATCGCCTTCATCCTCGACCGGGTGTTGCACCGGTTCGGACTGCACGGACAGAGTACCCTGCCGTTGATTCTCGGCGGCGTCTTCGCCGGGGGGTGCGCCGTGCCCGGCATCATGGCGACCAAGGGCATTCCGGACCATCGAGCGCGCATGGCGACCATCTTCGCCGTACCGTTCATGAATTGCCTGGCCAAGGTCCCGCTCTACACGCTATTGCTCGGTATTTTTTTCGTCGATCACAAGTCGTTGATGATGTTCTATATCTCGACCATGACCATCATCTTCGCGCTGCTCGTCACCACGCTGCTGACTCGGACGGTGCTGCGCGGCCACGAAACCGCGCCCTTTATCATGGAACTTCCTCATTACCACGCCCCGACCCTCCGCGCGGTGCTGCGGCGCGCCCTCGACCGCACCTGGATTTACATCAAAAAAGTCGGCACCATCGTCTTGGCCGTCGCGGTGGTCATCTTCACGCTGCTCCAGTTTCCGGGGCTCGCCGACGACCGCAAGGCGCACTTCGAGGCCGCGGCGCAACAGGCGCTGGCCGAGTTCCAGACCGCGATGGCCGGCAACCCCTACCGGGAACGCGCCAGCGGTGCCGATCTCGTCGCGCTGTTGAACTACTTCGACGACTACCGGCGCGCCCGGCTCACCGCCAGCGGCGCCGAGGGCGTACAGGCCGTCGACCGGCGGTTCGCGGCGCGCGATCCGGACTTCTTCTCCTTCGTGCGTCCCCCTCCCGGCGACGCGGACGCCCGCCAGGCCCAGCGCGCCCTGCGCGCCCTGGCCACCCAGCGCACCACGCTGCGCCGGGAGCTGCGCGAGGAACGCCTCGTCGCTTCCCTGTTGGGCCAGATCGGCCGCGGGCTCGAACCCGTCACCCAATTCGCCGGTTTCGACTGGAAAATCAATGTCGCTCTCCTCGCCTCGTTCGCGGCCCGCGAAAGCAGCGTGGCGACGCTCGGCGTGTTGTTCCAGCAGGATGAGGACTCGAACGCGCCCCTGGAAGCGCGGATGGGCGCCGAGACGCAGGCCGGCGGAGCCACGGCCCTGCTCGCCGTCTCGATGATCCTGTTCTTTGCCCTCTACCCACCCTGCCTGGCCACGACCATCATGGTGCGGGTCCAAACCGGTTCCTACGGCTGGATGGCCTTCTCGATCGTTTTCCCCACGCTGCTCGGACTGGCCGTGGCCAGCGCCGTCTACACCATCGGCCACGCCATCGGGGCGAGCGGGATTCAGATGATGAGCATCGTCTATTTTCTGGCCCTGGCGTTGCTGCTCGTCATCGGCTTGGCCGGCGGTCGGCGGCGCTCCGCCAACAACACGGAACCGGCGTCGGTCACCCCTTGATACCCAGTGAGGATCCGTCATGAACATCACGACCGAAACCGGCGCGCCGGTTCCCGCAACGCCCGATGTTTCCGCCGCGCCCTACTTCGGCTGGGTGGATACCGCGGGGATCATCGTCGTCGTGGCCCTGGCCGGCTATTACCTTTACCGTAAATTCTGGCGCGGTCGCGGCGCTTGCACCGAATGCGGCCAAAACAAGAGTTGCCCCCTTCCCGGAAAGGCGAGCCATCATTGACCTTTGCGGGGCGCACGGCCGTGCGCCCCTGACTGATGACTGATGATCTCGATCGGTTTCAGATCTCCCCGGCAACGAAAGAACTCGTCTGACCGGGCGCTCGAAGCATCTTGTCTACTTCATCCTTGTGGGTTTGTTCCTCGGCGATCATCGTCCGGGCATACTCTTCCAGGCGCACGTCCTGGTCGCGCACGCAGTCCAGCAGTTCGTAATACGCCGCGAGCGCCGCACCCTCGTGGGCCATGGATTCGCGCAGGATATCGCCGACATCGTGCTGATGGGTTTCCAGCAGCGCCCCCAAGCCGAGCGAGGGATGCCCGCCCAGACTGGTGATCAACTCCCCCGCCTGGCGGGCATGAAGCAGACTTTCGTCGGCCTGCGCGTTGAGCCAACTGACGATGGGCAGGCGATTGTAGCCGTACACCATCAGGGCATAGTGGGTGTAATGCACCACGCCAGCCAACTCCAGTTCGAGAATACGGTTCAACACGCCGATGGCGGCGTCTTTGTCGAAGGTCTGGTTCATCTCGGGCTACCCCATGATTAATGGAAAACGGAAGTGACGACCTGCCAAGTCTGGAAGTCGCGCTGTTGCAATGTGACAGCCGGATCGCACGGCCTATGAAAACATGACACAAATCACAGTCATTCTCAAAACCAACATAAAAAAACCTTGTGCATTCATCAATCTTCCAGGAAGGCGATCCCACTGGCGATACGTCTGGCTGAATTCGCCGGGCCAAACGATCTCATCACAGCCACCCGCCGGTGGTATCCCACGCGATGGAGGCGTATTCTCTATACTCCTCCAAGCCCTATATTTCAACCGGAGACCCCCATGAGCGACCCTACGACCCATCGCCATCCCGAACATGTCCATGGCCCCGGCTGCGGCCACACCGCGCTCCAGCACGACGGCCACACGGATTATCTGCACGAAGGTCACCTCCACCACGCGCACGGCGATCACTACGACGAACACGCGCTGGCCATCGACGCCACAAACCCCGTGCAATGCACGCCGCACGTCACGGCCTGCGCGCAAATCGGGCACACGCATGGTCCCGACTGCGGCCACGAAGCGGTTCCGCACGGCGATCATGTGGATTACCTGGTGGATGGCCGCCTGCACCACGCCCACGGCGACCACTGCGACGATCATGGCCCGGCGATGGTCGCCTGACCCCTCAGCTCCACCCATCCAGCGATCGGTGCCCGGCCGAACCGGCCGGGACGCGCCGTCGCTCCGTATTGCTCGACTAACTCTCGACAGCCTCTCAATCCATCGCCTCGTACAGCGGCAGGGTCAGGAACTCCGGATACTCCGGCGACAGGCTCATCTTCTCGAAGATCCCGGCGGCTTGATCGTAGGTCGCGGTCTCCTCGCCTTGGGCGACGACCGTGGCCTTGACCTTGGCCAGTTCCTCGGGAATCAGCGCCCGCACCATCTCGGCGGTCACCTTGCGCCCGTCGTCCAACACCCCCTTGGGACTCACCACCCACTGCCAGACCTGCGAGCGGGAGATTTCGGCGGTGGCGGCGTCTTCCATCAGGTTGAGGTCTGCTTCCCAAGCGCGAATGGCCAGGTTGCCTCGTGACCATCCGTCCGCTTGCACCCATTCGCTATCTGTTGGTAGCCTTGCCCGGTATTACTTGGAGGCGTCTATGGAACCATGTTCTGTAACCAGTAAAGGCCAGGTGACGATTCCAAAATCGGTGCGGCAGCGGCTTGGCATTCGGCAGGGCAGCAAGATCGAGTTTGCGCTGGTCGGGGATCATATCGAAATGCGAGTTAAAAACACTCCGCAAGACGCGCCTACCGGCGGCTTTGGAATGCTCAAGAGCCAACGACCCGCCATCCCGGCGGATTTTGACCCGGCCGACCTGTTGAAGCCATGATTGGCTTGGATACCAATATCCTGGCCCGCTACTACATCCAGGATGAAGGGGACGAGGAAGCGGAGAAACAGCATTTGGCTGCCCGCCGTCTCATCGAATCGGGTCAGCCGCTGATGGTTTGCAAGACCGTTCTGCTGGAACTGGAGTGGGTGATGCGGGGCTACTACGGCTTTTCCGCCAACGAAATCGCCTCGGCCTTGAGCCATCTGCTGGCGCTGCCTCACGTGACCGTCGAGGATCGCGACGCGGTGCGGCAAGCACTTGCCCACCACGCCGCCGGCGTCGGCCTGGCCGACGCCCTGCACCATGCCAGCTACCGGAACTGCGATGCCATGGCCTCCTTCGATGACCGCAAGTTCGCCCGTCGGGCCAAACGGATGGGTTTAATACCGACGGTGATGATCCCCTCCTGAGGAGCATGCTTGCTCGTGACATCGAAAAGCTACTGACAGAAATCAAATACAAAAAACGGCGCCCGGTTTCTTGAGCGCCGTTTTCTTATCAACGCGGACCGAAGCCGTTCAATCCATCGCCTCGTACAGCGGCAGGGTCAGGAACTCCGGATACTCCGGCGACAGGCTCATCTTCTCGAAGATCCCGGCGGCTTGATCGTAGGTCGCGGTCTCCTCGCCTTGGGCGACGACCGTGGCCTTGACCTTGGCCAGTTCCTCGGGAATCAGCGCCCGCACCATCTCGGCGGTCACCTTGCGCCCGTCGTCCAACACCCCCTTGGGACTCACCACCCACTGCCAGACCTGCGAGCGGGAGATTTCGGCGGTGGCGGCGTCTTCCATCAGGTTGTGGATCGGCACGCAGCCGTTGCCGGCCAGCCAGGAACCGAGATAGTGGATGCCGACGTTGATATTGTTGCGTAGGCCCACCTCGGTGATCGGTTGCTCGGGGACAAAGTTGAGGAAGTCCTGGGCGGCGAACACCTCGTCGCGCTGCTTTTCCCGTTGATTGGGCCGGTCGCCCAGCACCTTGACGAATTCCTCATGGGCGATGGGCACCAGGCCGGGATGCGCCACCCAGCCGCCGTCGAAGCCGTCGTTGGCGTCGCGGGTCTTGTCGTGGCGGATGCCGGCCAGCGCCTTCTCGTTGGCGACCGGATCGTCTTTGATCGGAATCAGCGCCGACATGCCGCCCATGGCCGGCGCACCGCGCTTGTGGCAAACCTTGACCAGTTGCAGGGCATACGAGCGCATAAACGGCACTTCCATGGTGATCGCGCCGCGATTGGCCAGGCAAAAACCCTTGTTCTTCTTGAACTTCTTGATGCAACTGAAGATATAGTCCCAGCGCCCGGCGTTCAGCCCCGCGGAATGCTCGCGCAGCTCGTACAGGATCTCCTCCATCTCAAAGGTCGCCAGGATGGTTTCGATCAACACGGTGGCCTTAATCGTGCCGCGCGGGAGACTCAGTTCATCCTCCGCCATGCAGAAAATGTCGTTCCACAACCGGGCTTCCAGGTGGCTCTCCATCTTCGGCAGATAATAAAACGGCCCCGCGCCCCGGGCGATCTGTTCCTTGGCGTTGTGGAAGAACACCAGGCCGAAGTCGAAGATGCCGCCCGAGACGCGCTGGCCGTCGACGGTCACATGTTTCTCGTCCAGATGCCAGCCGCGCGGGCGGATTTGCAGGGTGGCGATGGTGTCGTTCAGCCGGTACTCCTTGCCGGCCTCGTTCACGTAGCTGATGTTGCGGCGGATGGCGTCGACCAGATTCACTTGCCCCTGAATCTGGTTGTACCAGTTGGGGCTGTTGGAATCCTCGAAATCGGTCATGTAGGAATCGGCGCCGGAGTTATAGGCGTTGATGATCATCTTCCGCTCGACCGGACCGGTGATCTCCGTGCGGCGACACTCCAACGCCTCGGGCAGCGGCGCGACCTTCCAGTCGCCTTCGCGAATGTGCTGCGTTTCTGGCAGGAAATCGGGCATTTCACCGGCGTCGATACGGGCCTGGCGCTCGCCGCGCATCTTCAAGAGTTCCTGGCGGCGCGGCTCGAAGGCGCGATGCAGTTTGGCCACCAAGGCCAAGGCGTCGTGGGTGAGAACCTCGTCGAAACGGGGATGAAGGGGGGCGTTGACTTGGACGCCAGCAGGTAGATTCAGGCTCACGGATTGCTCCTCGCGGTGACGGCGATGCGAAATTAGGGCGTGGACAGGGAGACTATAGCCATGGACACGGCAAAAGGCCCGGAGGGTTGCGCCTCCGGGTTATCGAGAATCGCTGGACGCCATCCGCTGCGGTAGGACGGACGACGTACTACGCCGCTTAGTGGAATTGTTCTTCTTCGGTCGATCCGGTCAGCGCGGTGACCGACGACACGCCGCCCTGAATGACGGTGGTCATGTCGTCGAAGTAGCCAGTGCCGACTTCCTGTTGATGGCTGACGAAGGTATAGCCGCGGTCGCGCGCCGCGAATTCCGGCTCTTGCACCTTCTCGACGTAGGCGGTCATGCCGCGCTTGACGTAGTCCTGCGCCAGATCGAACATGTGGTACCACATGTTGTGGATACCGGCCAGGGTGATGAACTGATACTTGTAGCCCATCGCGCCGAGCTCGCGCTGGAATTTCGCAATCGTGGCGTCGTCCAGATTCTTCTTCCAGTTGAAGGACGGCGAGCAATTGTAGGCCAACAACTGGTCGGGGAACTGGTCGCGAATCGCCTCGGCGAACTTCTTGGCGAAATTGAGATCCGGGGTGCCGGTCTCGCACCACACCATGTCGGCGTAGGGCGCATAGGCCAGACCGCGCGAAATCGCCTGTTCCAAACCCTTGCGGGTCTTATAGAAACCTTCCACGGTGCGCTCGCCGGTGCAAAACGGCTTGTCGTTCTCGTCGCAGTCGCTGGTCAACAGGTCGGCGGCTTCAGCGTCGGTGCGGGCCAGAATGATGGTCGGCACCCCGGAGACATCCGCCGCCAGCCGGGCGGCGATCAGTTTCTGCACCGCTTCCTGACTCGGCACCAGCACCTTGCCGCCCATGTGGCCGCATTTCTTGACCGAGGCCAGTTGATCCTCGAAATGCACGCCACCCGCGCCGGCGCGGATCATCGACTTCATCAACTCATGGGCGTTCAACACCCCGCCAAACCCGGCTTCGGCGTCGCCCACGATCGGCAGAAAATAATCGATGAAGTCCTTATGTCCTGGACCGATGCCGCGCGCGCATTGAATCTCATCGGCGCGCTTGAACGTATTATTGATGCGCTCCACCACCGCCGGCACCGAATTGACCGGGTACAGCGACTGATCGGGATACATCGACAGATAGGTGTTGTTATCGGCGGCGACCTGCCAGCCGGACAGATAGATAGCCTTGACCCCGGCCTTGGCCTGCTGCATGGCCTGCCCGCCGGTCAGCGCGCCCAGGCAGTTGACGTAGGGTTCGTTGTTGACCAGTTGCCAGAGTTTCTCGGCACCCCGTTGCGCCAGGCTATACTCGATGGGCATATTGCCGCGCAACCGCACCACATCCTCGGCGCTATAACCGCGCGTGATGCCCTTCCAGCGGGGATTCTCCGCCCAGTCTTTCTTAAGCTGTTCAACGCTCAAATGCGCCATGATCCACTCCTCATTCGTGGTTTGTTACGGGATGGGTTTGTCGAAACCAGGTCGCGTGTTGGCTCAAATCCGCGCCGATGGTCGGGTGCCGATGACGCACCAACCGATGGCGCATTATCCTTAGGAACGCTTCTGGACTTTTGTAGGATGAAATTGTAGGGAATTTCACTCATTCTAATGTGGCTATGCAGCGATTGACAAGGCTCGTTGCAACGAAACTGTAAAGAGATTGGCCAAGCACTAAAACAGTGCGCCGCCGCTGTGGATCAATGGCAGCAACCCGTTCAACTTATTCAATTTTTCACGAACCAGGAAAATCATCATGCACGACTCAACCCTTGAATTCCCCTGTTTGATCGGCGACGTGGGCGGCACCAACGCCCGTTTCGCGCTGGTCGACGAGCACCGACGGATTGCTGCGGAGCGAACGCTGGCGGGAGCCGATTTTGCCGGGTTGCGCACCGCCATCGAAGCCTACCTGCGCGAGGTCGACGCGCCTCGCTTGTCCCGAGCCGCTATCGCGGTCGCCACCCCGATCACCGACGACTGGGTCCAGTTCACCAACAGTCCCTGGTCGTTTTCCATCGAAACCACCCGGCGGGAACTCGGTTTGAAGCAACTGCGGGTGCTCAACGATTTCACCGCGCTGGCGCTGGCCCTGCCGCAACTCGGTCCGGACGAACGCCGGGCGGTCGGCGGCGGCACCGCGCTGGCGAATGCGCCGATCGGCTTGATCGGCCCCGGCACCGGGTTGGGCGTCTCGGGTTTGGTGTGGTCGGGCGACCGGTGGATTCCCCTGGAAACCGAAGGGGGCCATGTCACTTTTTCCCCGGCCAACGAGCGGGAATGGGCGGTCAGTCGAATTTTGCAGCGCCGGTTCGGCCACGTCTCGCCGGAACGGGTGCTGGCCGGGCCGGGTTGGGTCGATGTTTACACCGCACTGGCCGAACTGGACGGGTGGGCGGCGGAGGATTTAACCCCTGGCGAAATCACCCGGCGGGCTTTGGCTGGAACCTGCCCGCATTGTCTGGAAGTCCAGGAGATCTTTTGCGAAGCGCTGGGCACGGCGGCGGGCAATCTGGCGATCACCTTGGGTGCGTTGGGAGGGGTATACATCGGTGGCGGCATCGTGCCGCGTCTGGGGGAATTTTTCGACCGCTCCGCGTTCCGCGCCCGATTCGAGGCCAAGGGCCGGTTCAGCGCGTATCTGGCGGCGAT
>REEE01000183.1 GCA_007695245.1 Candidatus Competibacteraceae bacterium
TATCAAGGCTGGCCGAGCGTCCTCGATCTCTGCGCGGAGCCGCCGACCAACGGCCTGATGGAAAAACGCGGCGGCGGTTTGATCGACATCGATCAGGAATCCTTGGAAAAGCGGATGCGCGCCTATTTCGACCCGGCGGTGAGCTGGGCCGAACTGGAGGCGCTGAACGGCGGATTGACCCGGAATGCGGCACTTTACGACGCTCGAAAAATCCGCGAGCAGTTGCTGGCGACCGAACATTTCGAACCCGAACGGCTGCGGCGCTACGCGGTGCGACCTTTCGATACCCGTTGGTGTTACTACCTTCCCTTAAAGTCCTTGTGGAACAGACCACGCCCGCGCTACTGGGAGCAATGTTGGGAGGGCAACGCCTTCTTCATGACCCGGTTTCGCTCCTCGGCTTCGCCGGAAGGCGTCCCCTGTTATTGGGTGACCGGGCTGTCCGACGATCATTTCCTCATGCCCGACAACGCCTGTTTTCCGGTGTGGTTGCGCCGTCTTCCGCCGCCGAGCCAGAAAAACGGCGCCAACGGCGTGCTGGCCGGCATGGGGGATGAACCCGTCGTCACCGCCAATCTCTCGCCTTCCGCCCGCGTCTATCTACAGCGCCTGCAACTGCCCGACCCCGACCGGGACGCCGAGACCGCCGCGCTGCTGTGGCGGCACGCGCTGGCCATCGGTTTCAGTCCGACCTATCGGCGCGAGAACGCCGACGGGATTCGCCAGGACTGGCCCCGAATTCCGTTGCCCGAGGAACGGGAAGTGTTGCTGGCTTCCGCCGAACTGGGCCGCGAGATCGCCGCGCTGCTCGACGCCGACCGGCCGGTCGCGGGCGTGACCGCGGGCAAGATCAAGCCGGAATGGCGCGCCCTGGGCGTCATCTCAAGGGTAGGCGGCGGCGCGCTCGATCCCGATGCCGGCGAACTGGCCGTGACGGCGGGTTGGGGTTACGCGGGCAAGGGCGGCGTCACCATGCCGGGCAAGGGCCGCAGCGAGCCGCGCCCGCTCGCGGAGTCCACGCCCGAGCCGGCTTACGACCTCTACCTGAACGAGGTCGCCTATTGGGCCAACGTCCCCCGGTCGGTGTGGGAGTACAGCATCGGCGGTTATCAGGTCGTCAAAAAGTGGCTGAGCTATCGGGAAAAGACCGTGCTGGGGCGGGATTTGCGGTTGGACGAGGCGCTCTACGTCACCGATCTGATCCGGCGATTGGCGGCGCTGGCGGCGTTACAATCCGCGTTGGATGCGAATTATGCGGCGGCTCGTTCATGCCCTCCAACCCGGTCCTCCCCACCCTGAGGAGAGAGATAACCACTTGAACCGCCGATTGCATTTCCCACCGGCGCGTCGTATATCCCTATCTGTCGGGAAGATCCATCGGGAAGATCGAGGAGCGACGCGCATGGCGACCCGTCATTTACAGTATTTGTTCGAACCGTCCTCCGTGGCCCTGATCGGCGCCAGCGAGCGTCCCGGCTCCATCGGGGCGGCGCTGGCTCGCAAGCTGCTGGCCGGTGGTTTCCAGGGTGAAATGTTCCTGGTCAACCGCCGCCATCGGCGCGTCCAGGGCCAACCGGCCTTCCAAAAACTGTCCGAACTGCCGCGCGTTCCCGAACTGGCGATCCTCGCCACCCCAGCGACCACGCTCGTCAGACAAGTGGCCAGATTGGGCCGATCGGGCGTCAAGGTCATCGTCATCGCCACCCCGGTCAAACGGCTCCCCGACACCGTCCGCCGGGCCTGGGAAACCATCAACCAGCGCCATCCCCACGGGCCGCGCCTGCTCGGTCCGGGCAGCTTCGGGGCGATCGTTCCACACCTCGGTCTCGATGTCTCGCTCGGTGCCGTCTCGCCACCACCGGGACCGCTGGCGCTCATCACCTCGTCGGGCGCGGTGCTGACGCCGGTCCTGGAATGGGCCGCGCGCCATGGCGTCGGTTTTTCCCGGGTGGTCGCACTGGGTGAAGCGGTCGATATCGACTGCGGCGACCTGCTGGACTGGCTGGCCGACGATCCCAAAACTCACGCCATCCTGCTCTATCTGGAAGCCCTGACCGACGCTCGCAAATTCCTGTCGGCGGCGCGGGCGGCGGCGCGCGGCAAACCGGTGTTGGCGGTACGGGCCGGTCGGAGCGGCGAGCCGGACTCCCAGCAGATCGACACGATTTATGACGCGGCTTTCCGCCGGGTTGGAATCCCGCGGCTCCCGTCGCTGCGCGAATTGTGCTCGACCGCCGCCGCTCTGACGCACCCCACGCCGGCGACCGGCGACCGGCTGGCCATTGTCGGCAACGGCCGCGGTTTGGGTCGGCTGGCCGCCGCCGCGCTGCTGGCCGAAGGGGGACGACTGGCCCGCTTCGACGCGGAAACGCAAGCGGCGTTGCGCAAACTCCTAAAGTCCGACGAAGTGCCCGACAATCCGCTCGATCTGGGCGCGGACGCCGGTCCTCCCCGGTTCGCCGCCGTCCTGAAACAGGTGTTGCGGATGCCGGCCCTTGATGGGGTGCTGGTGCTGCACGCGCCGAACGCGCGAGTGGTCGCCGAGGACAACGCCGCCGCCGTGGTGGCAACCCTCGTCGACCGATCTCGCGACCCCATGGATCCGCAACCGCTGGTGTTGGCCTGCTGGCCGGGCGCGGATAGCGCCCGCGCCGCCCGGCGCTGCTTTCAGGAAGCGCGCCTTCCGCATTTCGACACGCCCGAAGAGGCGGTTCGGGCCTTCCTGCGACGCTGGCGTTACGTCCGCGACCGGGCCGCGCTGATGGAGACCCCGACGGAGGTGCCGGGGCTGTTCGACGTCGATATCGTCAAGGCGCGCGACATCGTCCGGAACCTTCAAGCCGAAGGCCGCGACCGACCGAACGCCGCCGAGGTCACGACGCTGCTCGGTCTGTATGGCCTGCCGGTCCCACAACCGAACGCCACGCTCACCCTACCCGTTGCGGGTCCAGCGCCGCTGGCGCTGGCGCTACGGGTCATCACCGATCCGCTGTTCGGTCCGGTGTTGCTGCTGGGACCGAGCGGACCCGGTGCGATTGGGTCGGGCGATTGCGTGGCCGCCCTGCCGCCGCTCGATCGGGTCTTGGCGCGGGAGGCGATCGCCCGTAGCCCCATTCATCGACTGCTGCAAAACGCGGCTGTCGCCGACCCTGGAGTGCTGGATCGCGCCATCCTGACCCTGGTCCGAGTCGCGCGGCTGATCGTGGATCTGGAGGACGTCGTCGAACTGGCGCTGGAGCCGCTCTGGCTGGTTGCCGGAACCCTGACGGCGGGCGCCGCCCGAATCCGGGTGGCGACGGTTGGGGAACCCGCCCGGCAACGCTTGGCGATTCGGCCCTATCCCCGGGAACTGGAGGAAACCCTGGCCTTGCCGGACGGCTCCACCGTGCTGATTCGACCGGTGCGGTCGGAGGATGCACCGGTTTTCCAGTCGTGTTTCCAGCGGCTGTCGCCCGAGGAGATCCGGATGCGTTTCATGTACGTGCTCAAGGAGCTGACACACGAGCATGCGGTCCGGTTGACCCATCTCGACTACGACCGGGATCTGGCTCTGATGGTGTTGCGGGGCTTCGGGGATCAGCAGCCGGTCCCGTGCGGAGTGGCGCGGATCAGCGGCGACGTCGACCGGGAGCGCGCCGAGTTCGCCATCGTCCTGCTGCGGACCGCGACCGGCATCGGCCTCGGCAGCCTGCTGTTGCGCCGGTTGATCCAGTGCGCCCGCGCGTGGGGTTTTCGCGAACTGTGCGGGCGCATCCTGCGCGAGAACGAGACGATGTTAAAGTTGTGCCGGGCGATGGATTTCACCGTGCGCCCGTGCCCGGACGAATCGGGAGTCATGCTCGCCACGCTGGCGCTGGATGCGCCGGATAAGCCGTTCGCACCTCCTAAAAAAACGGTACGAATCTTGCCTTAAATTCTTCATGCCTCGGATGGGCCGTTTGCTTTCCCTGCCTCAACCTTATCACTGTAAAAAACCAGGGACAAACACCGTGCTTGTCCGCCAACGGGCAAGCCGCTAATGGGCTGGCCGAAGCCATCATCACTTCCGAACGGATCGTAAAGGGCAACCAACATGTGTGGAATCGTGGGCGCCATCGCCGAACGCAACGTCACTCCCATCCTGATCGAAGGTCTGCGGCGGCTGGAATACCGCGGCTACGACTCGGCGGGCATCGTCACCCTGGACAGCCGCGACGGCCGCCTGCACCGGCTGCGCACGGTCGGCAAGGTCCAGGCGCTGGCGGAACGCTTGCGTCAGGAACCGGTGCGCGGGCCGCTCGGGATCGCGCACACCCGCTGGGCCACCCACGGCTCGCCCTGCGAGCGCAACGCCCATCCCCATCTCAGCAACGACTCGGTGGCGGTGGTGCATAACGGCATCATCGAAAACTACCAGGAATTGAAGAAGGAGTTAAGCACCGCCGGCTATCGCTTCGATTCCGATACCGACACCGAAGTGATCGCGCATCTGATCGACCAGCAGCTACGGGAAACCGGCGGCGATCTGCTGGCGGCGGTGCGCCAGGCCGTGGGCCGGTTGACCGGTGCCTACAGTCTGGGCGTGATCTACCGTGAAGAACCGGAACGGCTGTTCGCGGCCCGGGCCGGCAGTCCGCTGGTGCTGGGCATCGGCATCGAAGAGCACTTCATCGCCTCGGACGTGTTCGCCCTGGCGCCGGTGACCCAGACCTTCGTGTTCCTGGAGGAGGGCGACCTCGCCGAGGTGCGCCGGGAGGGTTTCACCATCTACGATCGCGACGGTCAGGTGGTGGAACGGCCGTTGTCCTATGCCGGGCAGCCGGGTGGGGTGGTCGGCAAGGGCGGCTACCGTCATTACATGCTCAAGGAAATCTTCGAGCAGCCGGCGGTGGTCGCCGAAACTCTGGAGGGTCGCGTCCATCAGGGCCGAGTGCTGGAGGACTGTTTCGGACCCGAAGCGGGCGCGCTGTTCGATCAGGTGCAAGGCGTTCACATCATCGCCTGCGGCACCAGCTATCACGCCGGGCTGGTGGCTCGCTACTGGCTGGAAAATCTGGGCGTGCCCTGCGCGGTCGAGGTGGCCAGCGAATACCGCTACCGCCATGGGGTGACGCCGCCGGGCACCCTGTTCGTCAGCATCTCCCAGTCCGGCGAGACCGCCGATACGCTGGCGGCGCTGCGCGCGGCCAAGGAGCGCGGTTATCTGTCCACCTTGGCCATCTGCAACGTGGCCGCAAGCTCGCTGGTGCGCGAGTCGGCCCTGACCTTATTGACTCGGGCCGGCCGGGAAATCGGCGTCGCGTCCACCAAGGCGTTCACCACGCAACTGGTGGCGCTGCGCCTGCTGGCGCTGCTGCTGGGCCGGCGGCGTGGCTTGAGCGAAAGCGATGAGGCGGTACTCGCGCGGGATTTGGAGCGGTTGCCGCGACTTTTGGAAGAAGCGCTGCTGTTGGACGGGGCCATCGAGCGGCTGGCCGAGCATTTCGCCGAGAAGCATCACGCGCTGTTTTTGGGGCGCGGCGCCCAATATCCCATCGCCATGGAAGGGGCGCTCAAGCTCAAGGAAATTTCCTATATCCACGCCGAGGCCTATCCCGCCGGTGAGTTGAAACACGGGCCGCTGGCGCTGGTGGACGCCGACATGCCGGTGGTCTGCGTGCTGCCGAAGGACGGACTGCTGGAAAAAGTGCTGTCCAACCTGCAGGAAGTGCGGGCGCGGGGTGGGGTGTTGTTCCTGTTCGCCGACCGCGAAGTGGATACCCATCTCAGCGGCGTCGATACCCACGTCCTGTCGCTGGGCGCGGTGCCCGAATCGATCGCACCCATCGTGTTTGCCATTCCTTTGCAACTGTTGGCGTATCATGCGGCGGTGCTCAAAGGCACCGATGTGGATCAGCCGCGCAATCTGGCCAAGTCGGTGACGGTGGAGTAGTGGTTAGGGGCGCACAAGAACCCAGCCGACTGCACCAGGCAGGGCATACAGGCTTGTCCAAACCTTATTAATAATCTATATTGACTAATATAGCTATTTATAAGGACGCTGATATGCTCAATGTCGCCGCCACTGAAGTCAAACAACGTCTCGGGCAGTACCTGGAAAGCGCGCTGACCGAACCTGTGGTCATCGAGAAATCCGGGCGTCCGGCGGTGGTGATGCTCTCCGTCGTTGAGTATGAACGGCTTTGTGCGCTGGAGGATGCCTGGTGGGGCGAACAGGCCAGACAGGCTATTGAGGGCGGTTTCGCTGGAGCCGAGGAAACCCTGCGCCGGCTCCAGGAACGCCTGAATGCTGAGGCTTAACCTGACCCATGACGCGCTATCCTTTCTGGATGACCTGCCGGGCAAGCAATTCAAACAGGTGGTCAGCGCCATGTTCGGTCTGCTCAAAAATCCAGAACCGCATGATTCCAGCGCCTTGCGAGGGTATCCGTATCGACGGGTTGATGTAGGAGAGTACCGTATCGTGTATCGGGCGCAGGGCGAAGAGATGCAAATCATCGTCATCGGCCGGCGAAATGACGATGATGTTTATCGAAAACTGGCGCGGAAGGAACAGGCGCCGTAATCGGGCGGCACCGTCCGCAACAAGACAGGATGTCTCTGGAAAATATCCTGGGAACTCCGGTTACAAATTTCCATAATCCATCCGCGACGGTCCACAAGTCATGACGTATAAAGGCATCATTCTCGCCGGCGGCTCCGGCACCCGATTGCATCCGCTGACGGTCTCGGTCAGCAAACAGCTCATGCCGGTCTACGACAAACCCATGATCTACTACCCGGTCGCGACGTTATTACTGGCCGGTATCCGGGACCTTCTGATCATCACCACCCCGCGCGATCAGGAGGCGTATCAGACCCTGCTCGGTGACGGTGAGCGATGGGGCGTCAATTTCCACTACGCGGTGCAGCCGAGTCCCGACGGGCTGGCGCAGGCGTTCCTGATCGGCGAATCCTTCATCGGTGCCGATCCGGCCTGCCTGATCCTCGGCGACAATATTTTTTACGGTCAGGGGCTGTCGGCGCTGCTGCGCCGGGCGGTTGCCCGCGAGCGGGGCGCCACGGTGTTCGGCTACTACGTGCGCGACCCACAGAGCTATGGCGTAGTCGGTTTCGACGCCCAAGGCCGGGCTGTGAATATCGAGGAAAAACCGCGGCAACCCAAGTCCAACTACGCCGTCACCGGATTGTATTTTTACGACAACGACGTGGTGAACGTCGCCAAGACCATCCAACCCTCGGCGCGCGGCGAACTGGAAATCACCGACCTCAATCGGGTCTATCTGGAACGCGGCGAACTCAATGTCGAACTGTTGGGGCGCGGCTACGCCTGGCTGGATACCGGCACCCATGAATCGCTGCTGGCCGCCGCTCACTTCGTGCAGGTGGTCGAGCAGCGGCAGGGCTTGAAAATCGCCTGCCCCGAGGAAGTGGCCTGGCGGATGGGCTTCATCGACGACGAACGACTGACGCGGTTGGCCGCGCCGCTGGCCAAGAGCGGTTACGGGCAATATTTATTGGAACTACTAAAACACGGACGCGTGCAATGAACGTGATCGAGACGGAATTGCCAGGGGTGTTGCTGTTGGAGCCGAAGGCGTTCGGTGACGCCCGCGGCTTCTTCATGGAGACCTGGCAGGCGGCGCGCTACGGCGAAGCCGGGATGCCCGAACGGTTCGTTCAGGACAACCATTCCCGCTCGCGCCGGGGCGTGCTGCGCGGCTTGCATTATCAACTGGTGCAACCGCAGGGCAAACTGGTCTGGGTCACGCGCGGCGCGGTCTTCGATGTAGCGGTGGACATCCGGCGCGGCTCGCCGAGTTTCGGACGCTGGTACGGTTGCGTGCTGGACGATGTGGATCATCGCCAACTGTACGTTCCGCCCGGTTTCGCCCACGGATTTTGCGTGTTGTCGGAAGACGCGGACTTTTTCTACAAATGCACCGATTACTACCATCCGGCCTCGGAACGCGGCATCGCCTGGGACGACCCGGAGATCGGCATCGCCTGGCCGTTGCGCGACGTGGCGCTGTCGGCCAAGGATCAGCAAAATCCGCGGCTGAACGAGCAGACCATTGAAAATTTACCGGTTTATAACCTCCCCTCACCCCCAACCCCTCTCCCCCCAGGGGCGAGGGGAGTTTCGAACGAGTGAATCATGAGAATTATTGTGACGGGCGCTCGAGGTCAGGTCGGCTGGGAACTGACCCGGCGCGCAACTCTGCTCGGTCATGACGTGCTGGCTTGGGATGTGGCGGAACTGGATATCACCGATGCCGCTGCGGTGGATCGAGAACTGGCCGCCAGCGATGCGGACGTCGCGATCAACGCGGCGGCTTACACGGCGGTGGATAAGGCGGAACAGGAACCGGAACTTGCGTTTGCCGTGAATCGCGACGGTCCCGCCCATCTCGCCGCCGCCTGCGCCCGCTCGAACATCCCGCTGCTGCACATTTCCACGGATTATGTCTTCGACGGGCGCAAGACCGGTCCATATACCGAAGATGATCCCGTCGCACCGCTGGGCGTGTACGGTCAAAGCAAGCATGAAGGCGACGAGGCCGTGCGTCGGCTGTGGTCCCGCCATCTCATCCTGCGGGTGAGTTGGGTGTTCGGCGCGCACGGCCACAACTTCGTCAAGACCATGCTGCGCCTGGCGCGGGAGCGGGAGGAACTGCGCGTGGTCGCCGATCAACACGGTTGCCCGACTTACGCCGGCGACATCGCCGATGTCTTGCTGGAACTGGCGGGGCGGAGGGCGGAAATCGACGCGCGGGACACTTGGGGCACCTACCATTACTGCGGCGCGCCGGCCACCACTTGGAACGGCTTCGCCAGCGCGATTGTCGAACAGGCACGAATCCGTGAGCCACTCAAGGTCCGTGCCATCACCGCCATCGCTACCGCTGATTACCCGACCCCCGCCGCCCGACCGGTCAATTCCGTGTTGGACAGCACCCGACTGACCGAGCGTTTCGGCATCCAGCCGCGCCCGTGGCGGGAAGGGCTGGCAGCGATGTTGGCCTCGAACCTTTAGCCTCGAACCTTTAGCCTCGAACCTTTAGCCTCGAACCTTTAGCCTTGAACCCCAATGTCCGTTGATCTTGGCGAAATGCTGGTCGAGCGTCAGAAACTGGCTGATGCCGACCTGCAACGCGCGCGACGAGTGCGAGACAGCACCGGCGAGAGTTTGGAGACCCTGCTGGTCAAACTCGGGCTGGTGTCGGAACGCGACTTGGCCGAAGCGCTGGCCGCGCGGTTGAACCTGCCACTGGTCCGCCCCGCCGATTTCCCTGACACACCAGCGACCGATGGTGCGGTCTCACCACGCTTTCTCAAAGAATCGCGGGTTGTGCCGTTGTTCGACGACGAGCAGGGCCTGACGGTGGCGATGGCTAATCCGACCGACGATTACGTGTTATCGGCGCTGGGCCTGGCCACCGGCAAACCGATCCTGCCGCGCGTGGGCATTCCCACCGAACTGGAAACCGCCTTCGAACGCCTGTACGGTAAAGGGCGTTCGGCGATGGGCCAGATCGTCGAATCCATCGGCCTGGCTGACGACCTCACCGACGAGGAACAGATCCAGCACCTCAAGGAGCTGGCCAGCGAAGCGCCGGTGATTCGCCTGGTCAACCTGATGATCGCCCGGGCGGTGGAATCGCGGGCCTCGGACATTCACATCGAGCCGTTCGAGAATCGGCTGAAGGTCCGCTACCGAGTGGATGGCGTGTTGCACGAGGTGGAATCCCCGCCTTCGCGGCTGTCGGCGGCGGTGATCTCCCGGATCAAGATCATGGCCAAACTGAACATCGCCGAACGGCGGTTGCCGCAGGACGGGCGGATTCAGTTGCGGGCGCAGGGCAAGGAGATCGACTTGCGGGTGTCCACCGTGCCGACCCTGTACGGCGAAAGCGTGGTGATGCGGATTCTCGACAAGGCCAGCGTGGTGCTGGATTTCCCGGTGTTGGGCTTCAGCCCGCGCACGCTCGATCGGTTTCTCAATGTATTGCGGATGCCGCACGGCATCATCCTGGTCACCGGCCCGACCGGCAGCGGCAAAACCACCACCCTGTACACCGCCCTGCAGACCATCAACACCTCGGAACGGAAGATTCTCACCGTCGAGGACCCGGTGGAATATCAACTGGAAGGCGTCAATCAGATTCAGGTCAAGGCGCAGATCAATCTGACCTTCGCCAACGCCCTGCGCGCCATCGTCCGTCAGGACCCGGACGTGATCATGATCGGCGAGATGCGCGATCTGGAGACCGCCGGCATCGCCGTGCAGTCGGCGTTGACCGGGCACCTGGTGCTGTCCACTCTGCACACCAACGACGCCGCCGGCAGCGTCACCCGCCTGCTCGACATGGGAGTGGAGGATTATCTCCTGACCTCGACGATCAACGGCATTCTGGCGCAGCGGCTGGTGCGGCTGCTCTGCACGCACTGTCGCCAACCGTATCCAGCCCTGCCGGAGTTGGTCGAGGAACTGCGGCTGAAACGGTTCAGCGAGGGTCGTGAGATCATGCTGTACAAGGCGGTGGGCTGCGAGCAGTGCGGCGGCACCGGCTACCGGGGTCGGGCGGCGATCATGGAATTCCTGGTGATGAGCGACCCTTTGCGGCGGCTGGTGTTGAAGCACGCCGACGCCGGGGAGTTGCAGGGCACCGCCCAGCGCGAAGGCATGGATACCATGTATGAGGACGGGCTGCGCAAGGCGGTCGCGGGTGTGACCACCATCGAGGAAGTGCTGCGGGTCACGACCCAGCAGGAACAGGAGGGGTAGGGTGCCGCGCTATCGCTACGAAGCCGTGGATGCCGCCGGCGAGCTGTTGCATGACGAACTGGACGCCGCATCGGCGGAGGCTGCCATCGAGCGCCTGCGCGACCTGGGTTTGCTACCGTTGTCGGTCGCCGAGGCCAAGAGCGGTTGGTGGCGCGGTGGTTTCAGTCAGCCTCTGTTCAGCCATCGCCGGGCATTATCGGATCAGGCCGTCATGCTGTTGACCCAGCAGTTGTCCAATCTGCTCAACGCGGGGCTGCCGCTGGACCGGGCGCTCACCATCCTGATCAGCGTGACCGACGACGCGCCGAGCAAGTCCCTGCTGGAGCGAGTTCAGGACCAGGTGCGAGGCGGTTCGACGCTGGCTGACGCCCTGGAAGCGCAGGGGACCTTCTCGCGCTTTTATCTGAACATGGTCCGCGCGGGCGAGGCGGGCGGGGCGCTGGAAGCGGTGCTCAAGCGGTTGACCGAATTTCTGGAGCGCTCTCGGGCCTTGCGGGAGTCGGTGAGTTCGGCGCTGATTTATCCGTTGATCCTGCTGTCGGTGGCGGCGCTGTCGGTGATTATTCTCCTGACGTTCGTGGTGCCGCAATTCGAACAGTTGTTCGCCGACGCAGGCCGGGCGTTGCCGCTGGCGACGCAGATCGTCATCGCCGCCGGTCATGGGTTTCGGTATTACTGGTGGGTGGGTTTGTTGGCGATTCTGCTGCTGGCGACGGCGCTGCGCCGGCAGTTGAACCAGCCGGAAAGCCGCGTCCGCTGGGACCGCTGGTTCCTGAGTCTGCCGCTGTTCGGCGATCTGATCGCCAAGGTGGAAACCGCCCGCCTGTCGCGCACCCTGGGAACCCTGCTGGGTAACGGGGTGTCGCTGTTGAACGCGCTGACCATCGTCCGGGAGACGCTGAGCAACCGGGTGCTGGCGCTCGCGCTGGGCGAGGTCGCCGAACACGTTAAGACCGGCCGGGGACTGGCCGATCCGCTGTTGGAAGCCGGCGATTTTCCCAAGCTGGCGGTGCAGATGATCCGGGTCGGCGAGGAAACGGGCCAGTTGCAAGAGATGTTGCTGCAAGTGGCCGACACTTACGATGAGGAAGTGCAAACCGCGGTCAAGCGCTTGTTGACCCTGCTGGAACCGGCCCTGATCCTGGGGCTGGGCGTCGTGATCGCGGGCATCATCATGTCGATTCTGGTGGCGATCCTCAG
>REEE01000278.1 GCA_007695245.1 Candidatus Competibacteraceae bacterium
CGTTCCGCGCCCGATTCGAGGCCAAGGGCCGGTTCAGCGCGTATCTGGCGGCGATTCCGACTTGGGTGATCACCGCCGCTAACCCGGCGTTGCGCGGCGTGGCGGCGGCGTTGGACTGAGTCAGATCCTCTCGCCAACATCCCGCAGAATAGCGTCGATGAGATTGCGACTCATATAAATTCCGTGATGTGCCAGTTGATCGATCAGCGGTTCGATCCGATCCAATAGCCCAGCGATTTTTGCCTTGCGCAAAATGCCCAGCGTACCGATCCGGCGAAGTCCGACTCGCTCCGCCACGCGGCGCGCTTGGGCATCATCCAGCAACAGAACCGAACCGACCACACTCTGAGCGAGTGCGATGGCCTCGGCCTCGCCTTGGCCGACCAGAATGGTCAGAGCCGCAACGACTGCCGGGTCGGGTTTGGTAACTTTCAGCCATCCGGCACCGCGAACGACTTCCGCGCCAGGCAAACCCTGACCCGCAATGGTCACTTCATCCCAAACCGCCGGAGGCAACAGGACGTCGCGGTAAAGTTGCGGAAGAAGATCGATCGCGCCGGTCACCGCCAGCGCGATCAAGGGACTACTGTCGGCGACGACGACCTGTTCAGTCATCGCGGATTCAGTCATCGCGGAGTTCGTCGACGATCTGATCATCGTCCAGATTGATGGCGGGAACCCTGAGACGACCCAGCTCGAACAGGAACTTGGGTTTGCTCATACGGCACAACTCAGCCGCTTTACCGATCGACAGTCGGCGCAACTCGAACAGTTTTACCGCCAGCAGCAGCGTGAGTTCCTGTTCTAGCTCCTGCGGTGACTTTCCCGTTGTTATGAGTAAATCATCGGGATAGCTCAGAGTCATGGTGTGCATGGCGTCTGTTGATCTCTCGATCGCGTGGAAAAATTCCGCCTTCCCGGTTCCATCCGTCAGGGAACAGAAGAGTCGGTCAACCCGCCGAGTATTCGGTCGCGTACAGTTCGTTGACCTTGGCGGCCATGATGAAGTCGTTTTCGTGCAGGCCGCCGATCTTGTGGGTGTAGAACAGCACGTTGGCGTAACCCCAGCCGAAGGTGATATCCGGGTGATGACCCTCCGCTTCGGCCAGGTCCCCCACCCGATTGACGAAGGCCAGCGCAGTGGCGAAGGTCTGGAACGCGAAGCGCCGTTCCAGCCGGGTCCCGTTGTCCAGCAGTTGCCAAGCCGGGGCCTGCGCCAGCAGCGCCTCGGCCTCGCCGAGCGTGAGCGGAGGAATGCCGCCTTGACACGGCGTACAGGTTTTCTGGGTCAGGCTCATCGGTTGATCTCCAGTTTTTTTCATTGACATGACCGTTGGTTAGAGCGAGCGAATCCGGGAAAAATCCCCCGGCGCGAGCCGGTTCGCTATACTGGCCACCTCATCAAACCACGACCGCAAGAGGACCGCATGGATTGGGACGCACGGCTGACCGTAGCCACCGTCATCGAACGGGAAGGCCGATTTCTGTTGGTGGAAGAATACGCCGACGGCGAGGAACTGGTTTACAACCAGCCGGCCGGCCATCTGGACGAACATGAAACGCTGGCGGCGGCGGCCATCCGGGAAACCCTGGAAGAAACCGCTTGGGAAGTTCGGGTCGACGCCATCGTCGGCATCTATTATTGGACCCACCCCCAAGGCCATACCTTCGTCCGCACCTGCTTCGCCGGTACTGCGTTGCATCATCACCCCGATCAACCGCTGGATCACGGCATCACGCGGGCGCTCTGGTTGACCCGCGACGAAATCGCCGCGCTGGGACCGAAATTGCGCAGTCCGATGGTGCTGCGCTGCGTCGATGACTATCTGGCGGGAACGCGCTATCCGTTGGAGTTGTTCGGTTATCTGTGACCCGGCGCGCGTTCGGCCGGCGCGCATTTCGGTGCTTTGTTGGGAAATCGTTACAGCGACCCCCGGGCTTCCCAGGACGGCGAGATCACCTGCTCGGAACGCTTGCGACACACCGTCTCGAATTCCTTGAGAATCGCCTCCATGCCGATCAACTTTTCCAGAATGGCGCGGATATCGCTCAGAGTAAAAATCACATCGACCTCCATCTCCAAGTACTTGGCGCGCTCGCTGCGCTCCAACCGCTCGATGGCGGCCTGAATGCTTTCGGTTTTATCCGCATCGCCGCCCAGCAAGCGAATGAACACGCGAAGCTTTTGCCGGTGCTGCGCCATCCACTCATGGTATCGATACAGCAGCTCGTAACCGTCCTCGATCGAGTAGGCCTGGTAGCGAAACTTCAGCTTGAGATCCTCGAAGGTGCGATGCCGATAGAGCTTGCCCTCTTTCCATTGGGCGATGGTGAGACCCACTTCGATAGGCAGGAAATCCACCCCGGCCTGAATGCGATTCTTGATGAATTCCAGTTCCTGGGCTTCCTTCTCGACCACTTCGGTCACCGAACGTACTTGCTGGTGGATCGCCTCGACCCGGGTATAGTTCTTTCGCGCCGCCGGATCCGGCGTGACAGCGGCGGTCAAGCGTCTTCCCTCCCGTTCCGCCTCGAGCCATTCGGTAATCGCTTCCTCGACGGCCTGCATCCGCGCATCGACTTCCTCGGCGGCCCGCCGCTCTTCCACGGTCCGCCGCAGATGGACGCGGTCGGCCTCGGCTTGTTCGGCCGCCGCCCACTCGGCGATCGCCTGCTCCACGGCCCCCTTTTCCAGCGCCGTCTTTTCCAGCGCCGCTTGCTCCATGACCGCCCGCTTCGCCGCCAACCGCTCCGTCGCCGCCAAGGCCAACGCCGCCTGCTCCGCCGCCGCCTGCTCCGCGGTCGCCTTCTCCACCGCCATTTTCTCCATCGCCGCCCGCTTCATCGCCAGGACCTGCTCCTCGATCCGCTGCTTTCGCCGCCGAGAGTGGTCGACGAACAACCAACCCGCGAGCGCGATGCCCGCCACGACCCCCAGAAAAACCATTGCGTTTGTGAGTTGCCACATACTCATGCGCTGTATTTCCCCAACCGCTGAGCCCGAGCCGGGTTTGTTGTTATAACCGCCGCGCCTGTGGGAGACCGATCACACGTGCGGCCCGGCTTCACCGCCAAACACTTCCAACAACCGCGGCAGCAGGAGCGCCAACTCGCCCGTCATCAGAGCGAATTCCGCGTCGAAGACCGCTTCCGGCGAGTCGGTTCGGCTGTCCCGCAAGGTTTCCCTGATCACGTCGAGGAAACGGAGGCGCCTCACCACCAGCGCCTCATCCAGCACGAACGCGATTCGCTCGTTCCAGATGAGTCCCAGTTGGGTCACCTGCTTGCCCGCTTCCAGATGACCGCGAATCTCGTCGCCGGTCAAATCCTGGCCCCGGCAACGCACCACTCCGCCAGTTTCGCTCGCCTCCCGCAATTCGCAGACGTCGCCCAGCGCGAAGCCCGCCGGCGCCCGGCCCTCAGCCAGCCAAGCGGTCATGATTGCCACCACCGGTTTTCTGACCTCGGGCGGCGCGATGGCCAGCGTATCCAGAGTCTCGCGCAAAAACCCGGTGATTTCCTCAACGCCGCGGGGACTGGCGCTATCCACCACCAGCCAACCCGCTGCTGGATCCACATAAGCATAGCCGTCCCGACAACGGGTCAGGGCGCGCGGCAGGAATTCTTCCACCAGTCGCTCGCGCAGTTCCCGTTGCTCCCGCCGTCGCACCAACCGGCCCTGTTGCTCCTCGATCGCGGCGACGCGCTCGGCCAGCGCCTGCTGGACCACCGAGGCCGGCAACACTCTCTCCTCGGTCCGCAACCGCACGAGCAGACGCCCCGCCACCGCATGGACCAAATCCACCGCCTTGCGCCCCAGCGGCGGCGCCCAACCCGCGGCGCTGGGTTGATGGCTGGGGCAGGGCTGAAAAACGCGCGGTTCCAGGTGCGCCGCCAGCGTCTCGGCCGTGAAGGGGAACGGCTCGACCAGCCGAAAGGGAGTCAGGTTTTTAAACCACATGGGAGACCATCCGTTGCCGTTAAGGGCGGCATTATCCGCTAACGTCTCCCGATCTCCAAGCTGGCCCCGAGGACGTTAATGCGGCCCCTTCAGAACGGCTCCATCACTATGTTGCATTGCAGCAAAAACTAGGCTATGCTGCACTCGCACATAAACTGACCCCCACGACAACCCTTTGGAGAGATTCACCAATGAACGACGACATGCTGGCCAGCTTCACCAAAATATCCACGCAGTACCAAAGTTTCCTGGGTCCGATGACCAAGGCCAACAAACTCTCCGCCGCCAACCTGGAAATGCTGGTCAATTTCCAGATGAGTACCCTCCAGTCGTACGTCGACATGGCCATGAGTCGGATGAAAACCGCCGCCGAGATCAGCGATCCGGAAAGCTTCCAAACCTTTATGAGCGGTCAGGTCGAAACGATGGCCAGCCTGAACCAAAAATTTCTGGACGACACCAAGGCGCTGGCCGATCTGATGGCCAAGTTTAAGACCGACTTCGACCAACTGGCTCAGGAAAGCCTGTCGGTCAAGTCCTAACCGGTTCCCGCCCTCCGGTTTCCGCGACCCCGACCCACCGATCCATCCCCATCGATTAGGCCGGATTCGCGCGCCCCCGGATCGAAGCTCCACTCGGTCCGGGGGTCTGTCTGTTCGCGATCGCGCAATCGCTGCCCTCACCCCAACGGTCTGCTATGATGGACGGCATTCTCATCTGAACCGTCGTCAATCCGCGCTATTTTGCTCTGATGCCCACCACCCGCATCGTCGTCGGTCTGTCCGGCGGCGTCGATTCCTCGGTTGCCGCCCTGCTACTGGTCGAACAAGGCTACGACGTGCAAGGCGTGTTCATGAAAAACTGGGAAGATGCTCCGGAAGCCGGTTACTGCGCCGCCGCCGAGGATCTGGACGACGCGCGGGCGGTTGGCGAAACGCTGGGCATCCCCCTGCACGCGGTCAATTTCACCGCCGAGTACCGGGATCGAGTGTTCCGCTACTTCCTGGACGAGTACCGCCGCGGCCGGACGCCCAATCCGGACATCCTGTGCAACACCGAAATCAAGTTCAAGGCGTTTCTAGACCACGCCCGCCGCCTGGGGGCCGACTTCATCGCCACCGGTCACTACGTCCGACGCGCGGAACGAGAGGGCCGGTCCGAGCTGCTCAAGGGCCGGGACCCCGACAAGGATCAGAGTTACTTCCTGCACGGACTGACCCAGACCCAACTGGCCAGCGCCCTGTTTCCCGTGGGCGAGCTGCGCAAATCCCAGGTGCGGGAACGGGCCGCCGCGGCCGGGCTGATCACCCACGCCAAAAAGGATAGCACCGGCATCTGCTTCATCGGCGAGCGCCGGTTCCGGGACTTTCTGAACCGCTATCTGCCGGCCCGGCCCGGCCCGATCCAAACCCCGGAGGGAGAACGGCTCGGCGAACACGCGGGATTGATGTTTCACACCATCGGCCAGCGCCAGGGACTGGGCATCGGCGGCCGGCGGGACGGCAGCGGTCGAGCCTGGTACGTCGCGGCCAAGATCCTGGCGAGCAACACGTTGATCGTGGTCCAGGGCCACGACCACCCCGCTCTGTTCCACCGCCGACTGCGCGCCGTCGATCCGCACTGGATCGCGGGCGCGCCTCCCACCGCATCCCTGCCCTGCCAGGCTAAAATCCGCTACCGGCAACCGGATCAGGACTGTATTCTGGAACGGGTGGACCCGCGCGTTATGGAGGTGCGCTTTGCCCGGCCGCAGCGGGCGATCGCGCCGGGTCAGTCGATCGTGCTCTATCGCGACGACGTCTGTCTGGGCGGTGGCGTGATCGACGCCGCCGCCGATTGAACCTCTCCAGCCCCCTATACCAATACGCCATGCCCCAAACCGACCAAGACCGCGTCATCGCCCTCGCCGGAATGATGCAAGCCGCCGAACTGGTCCGCGACATCGCCCGGCGCGGTCAGGCTCTTTCGGAAGACGTCGAAACCTGCCTGGCCAGCCTGATCCGGATCGATGCCGCCAGCAGCGCCGCCATCTACGGCGGCGTCGACCGGCTGCGTTCCGGCCTGCGCCTGCTCGAACAACAGCTGAACCACCCGCAGGATATGGAGTTGACCCGTTACGCGGTGACGCTGTTGAGCCTGGAGCGCAAGTTGTCCCGGCAGGCCGACCTGCTGAACGTCCTGCGCGCCGGTCTCGAAGAGACCATCCAGAACCTGCCGCATTTTCCCGTCGATCACAGCAACACCATCGCCCGCTTCGCCGATCTGTATTTGCGCACGCTCAGCACCTTGTCGCCGCGCGTCATGGTCAGCGGCGACCCCACTTACCTGAGCCATCCGGAAAACGCCAATCGGATTCGGGCGCTGCTGCTGGCCGGAGTCCGCGCGGCGACCCTGTGGCGCCAGAGCGGCGGCGGCCGGTTGACCCTGCTGCTGCGGCGCAACCCCCTCCTGCGGGAAGTCCGGCGGTTGCTGGCGGGACTGGAAGAGTAAACCGCCGGTTCAGTTTTTTCGGTACACCTCGACGATGTTGGGCAACTGGCCGATCTTGTCGAGGATCCGGCTGAGTTGCACCACATCGGTAATTTCCAGGGTCAGCCCCATGCGGGCGATGGACGTCTCCCGATCGGTCAGGGTATTCGCTCCCAGCACGTTCACCTGCTCGTTGGCCAGGATCGAAGTGATATCCCGCAACAGGCCGGACCGGTCGTGGGCGACGATCATGATGTCCACCGCATAGGTCGCCGGCGTCTCGCCCCAACTCACCTCAATGATCCGCTCGCGATGCTGGCTGGCCAGCGCCAGTAGATTGGCGCAATCCTGGCGATGGATGGTCACGCCACGGCCTTGGGTGATGTAGCCGGTGATCGGCTCGAACGGTGCCGGCTGGCAGCAATGCGCCAGTTGCGTCAGCAAGTGCCCCACCCCGCGGATTCGCACCTCGCCCTTGCCGGACTCGCCCGTTTTGGGCTTGCGAGCGACGGGCGGACCGGGCTCGACCGCCGGGGTCGCTGGCAGCAAATCCTGAATTTTGGCCACTACCTGCGCGATGGTCAGCGCGCCGTGCCCAATGGTGGCGAACAACTCGTCCGGCTTGGCGAAATTGAGTTTCTCCGCCACCTTCTCCAGTTTGAGATGCCGGATGCCCAGCCGCTGAAATTCCCGCTCCAGGGCGACGCGCCCGACGGCGATGCTCTTCTCCTGGTCCTGTTGGATGAACCACTGCCGGATCTTGGCCCGCGCCCGGTTGGTTTTGACATACCCCAGATGAGGGCTGAGCCAGTCCCGACTGGGACTGCCGTTCCGGGTCGTCAGCACCTCCACCTGTTCGCTGTTCTTGAGTTCGTAGGTCAGCGGGACGATGCGGCCGTTGACCTTGGCCCCCCGGCAACGGTGCCCGACCTCGGTGTGAATGTGATAGGCGAAATCCAGCGGAGTGGCGCCTTGTGGCAATTCGATGATGGCGCCCTTGGGACTGATGGCGTACACCCGATCCTGAAACGCCTCGGCCTTGAACCGCTCCAGGAGATCGCCCTCATCGCTATCCTCCTCCCGATACTCCAGCATCTGCCGCAGCCAGGCGATGTGTTGTTCGGCCGTCTCGCCCGGACCCTGACCGCCCTCCTTATAGCGCCAGTGCGCCGCGACGCCCAGTTCGGCGTTCTGATGCATGGCGAAAGTGCGGATCTGCACTTCCACCGCCCGGCCCCGCGGCCCCACCACCGCGGTATGCAAGGACTGATAGCCGTTGGGTTTGGGGTGCGCGATATAGTCGTCGAACTCGTGGTGAATATGGTTCCAGTGGGTATGCACCACACCGAGCGCGGCGTAGCAATCGTTGACGGTGTCCACCATGACCCGCACCGCCCGCACATCGGAGATTTGCTCGAAGGACAGCTTCTTGCGCTGCATCTTGCGCCAGATGCTGTAAATATGCTTGACTCGGCCGCTGACCTCGGCACGGAGGTTGGCCTGCCGCAAGTAATCGCTCAGATCGTCCACGACCTGAGCGATGTAGCGCTCCCGGTCGGCTCGCCGCTCGTCGAGGGCGGCGGCGATCTGCTTGTAGGTGACCGGCTCCAGGTAGCGGAGCGCCAGATCTTCCATTTCCCACTTGATGCGGCCGATGCCGAGCCGGTTGGCCAGTGGGGTGAAAATATCCAACGTTTCCCGGGCGACGCGCCGTTGTTCCTCGACGGGTAATCGCCCGAGCCGACGCAGATCATGCAAGCGCATCGCCAGTTTGATGAGCACCACGCGCACGTCCTGCGCCATGGCCAGCAACATTTTCCGCAAGCATTCCAACTGGTGGCCGACATGCTGGCTGTTCTGGTGCAACTCACCGATCGCATCGAGCTTGGCGATGCCTTCCAGAAGACGCACGACCGTCGGGCCAAAAGACTCTTCAACCGTCGTCCGTTCGACCATGCCGACCGCGACCGACTCGTGCAGCAGCGCGGCGCTCACGACCTCGGGCTCCATCCGCAGATCGACCAACAGATCGGCGACCGCCAGTTCCGGCTCGTCGCTCAGCGCGTAAGCTCGCCGCACGACCTCGATTTGCGCCGGCGACCATCCGACTCGCACGGAGGTCAGCCACGTGTCAAAATCCGCGCCGGCCAACGCGGTCTGTCGGGAAGTCACCATGGCTCATCCTCGGCAGGCAACCCGAAATTACCCGGTCCTCCGCGCGCGGAGGACCGGGGATGCGCTCCAGGATCAGCGGAGGGCCCCGGCGCGGCGGGCGTTCCAGACGGCGAGCCCACGGACTTTTCCTCCCCAAGTCCGGGGGAGAAGGCCGGCGCGATGACCTGTAAAGGCGAGGAACGACGACGCCTAATTATTCATGGCACCCTGATCGACCCAATTGCGGATGATCAGTAACTGGTCCTCGGGGAGCTTGATTTGGCCATGCGGCATCTGGATGGAGGGATCCACGCCGGGACGACCCTCGATCAGCCGGTTCAGACTGCTGTTGAGGCTCTGGCCCGCGACGACCACCGGACCGTGATGGGTGCCCTTCATCAGTTCTTCATAGGTGCTTAGCGCCAAGCCGCTGGCCTGATAGCCCTCGCTGCCGGGGGCGACGTGACACTCCAGGCAACTGGCCTTTAGGATCGGAAACACGTCGTTCTGAAAGCTCACCGACTGGTCCGGACTTTCCCGGGAACAACCCACCAGCGCGCCCAAGCCCAAAATCAACGCGGATACAAGCAGTGTGCGAAAGTTCATGGATCACCCTTTATCATCAAGTTCTAGACGGGTTTCACACAAAATGCGGACGGTGTGACATTGATTTTATCAGACTCCAGAATACAACGGGGCGACGGGACGATCGGAATCTTCTCACACCACCCGCCGGACCGCCGTTGCTGGAACATTCACCGGACCGCCGTTGGATAGCCCCACGATAAACCATCCTTTAAGCGATTCGGCGTTATACTTAGGCCATGAAAGCACGGTGCTCGACGCCCGGCTTAAATAATTCGCCAATTCCCGATCCCAACCACGTCGCGACTCTGAGGCCGCACCGTCAGTCCCCATTCGCGGTCCGCAACGTCAACCGGCGTCGGGCATGACCTCCACCGTCAACAGATAACAGGATGAAAAACGTGACGAGCCCGAAAATTCAACCCGAACTGCAACGCATTATCGACGCCCGCCATCACGACCCCTTCGCCGTGCTGGGCCGCCATTCCCAGGACAAAAAGGTCGTGGTGCGCGCGCACCTCCCCTACGCCGAGGAAGTCCACATTGCCGAGGGCAATCTGCCGCTGCAACGGATCCCCCATACCGATCTGTTTGAGTGGCAGGGCAAACCCGAGCAGGTGCCCGAACGCTATCGGCTGATCTGGCGCGATGCCGACCATCACGAACACATCGCCCACGATCCCTACTGCTTCCCGCCGCAAGTACCCGATTTCGACCTGTATCTGTTCGGCGAGGGCAAACACTGGCACGCCTATCGCTTCCTGGGCGCGCATCCGCACCAGGCGGACGGCGTCGCCGGCGTCCTGTTCGCGGTGTGGGCGCCCAGCGCCGAACGGGTCAGCGTGGTCGGCGGCTTCAACCGCTGGGATGGCCGGGTTCACCCCATGCGGGTGCGCGGCGGCAGCGGCGTGTGGGAACTCTTCATTCCCAACCTGTCTCCCGGCGATCTCTACAAATTTGAAGTCCGCAACCGCCACAGCGGGGCGATCCTGCTCAAGTCCGACCCCTACGGCCAGCAGTTCGAACTGCGCCCCAGCACCGCCACCATTGTCACCAAACCCGATACCCATGCCTGGCAGGACGCGGAGTGGCTGGAGAAGCGTCGCAACGCTGACTGGCTGCACCAACCGATGTCCGTTTACGAAGTCCATCTCGGCTCGTGGCGGCGGGGTTGGGAAGGCGAATTCCTGAACTACCGGGAGATGGCGCACCAACTGGTCGAGTACGTCAAGGAACTGGGCTTCAGCCACATTGAGTTACTACCGATCACCGAGCACCCCTTCGACGCGTCCTGGGGCTATCAAACCAGCGGCTATTACGCCCCCACCAGCCGCTTCGGCACTCCGGAAGATTTCCGCTATTTCGTCGACTACTGCCACCAGCACGATATCGGGGTGATCCTCGACTGGGTGCCGGCGCATTTTCCCAAGGATGCGTCCGGCCTGGCCCGTTTCGATGGCGAAGCCCTGTACGAACACACCGACCCGCGCAAGGGCGAGCATCTCGACTGGGGCACGCTGATCTTCAACTTCGGCCGCTACGAAGTCAAAAATTTCCTGTTGTCCAGCGCATTATTCTGGATCGAGGAATATCATCTCGACGGCCTGCGAGTGGATGCCGTCGCGTCCATGCTCTATCTGGATTATTCGCGCAAGGAAGGCGAGTGGATTCCCAATAAATATGGCGGCCGCGAGAATCTGGAAGCCATCGACTTCATGCGCGAACTGAACACCGTCGTGCACAGCGAGCATCCCGGTGCCCTGGTGATCGCCGAGGAATCCACTTCCTGGCCGCAGGTTACCCGCCCCACGTATCTCGGTGGGTTGGGCTTCAGCATGAAATGGAACATGGGCTGGATGAATGACACCCTGCACTACATTGCGGAAAATCCCATCCACCGCCGGTACCACCACGACAAGCTGACCTTCAGCATGCTGTACTGCTTCACCGAGAATTTCATGTTGCCGTTCTCGCACGACGAGGTGGTGCATGGCAAAGGCTCGATGATCAACAAGATGCCGGGCGACGAATGGCAGCGCTTCGCCAACCTGCGGCTGCTCTATCTGTACATGTTCACTCATCCCGGCAAGAAATTACTGTTCATGGGCACCGAGTTCGGGCAGGGCACGGAATGGAACAGCGCCACCGTCCTCGACTGGTACGTGATCGAGTACGATTTTCACAAAGGCATGAAGCAGTTGGTCGCCGATCTCAACCGGCTCTATCGCGACAGCCCAGAACTGCACTATTACGAATTCGAGTGGCAGGGTTTCTCATGGATCGATTGCCACGACGCCGATCAGTCCATCTTGAGCTATCTGCGCAAGAAAGATGACGATTTTCTGGTGGTGCTGGTCAACTTCACGCCGGTGCCCCGCCAAGGCTATCGGATCGGGGTACCGCGGTCGGGGCGTTATACGGAAATCTTCAACTCCGATTCCCACTTCTACGCCGGCAGCGGGGTCGGCAACGGCGGGATCGATCTGATCGCCGAGGACCACCCCTGGATGAATCACCCCTACTCGATCACCCTGACCGTGCCGCCGCTGGCGGGTCTCGTAATCAAGCCGGACCCGCTGCCGGAACCGGTGCTGATCGCCGCCGAGGAGGAAGAACCATTGACGGCGGAGCTGGCCGAGGCAGCAACGTCTGAAGAGGAGGTGGTGGAGGAGCAAGCCGCTGTTGCCCCGGCGACGAAGACCACCGCCGCGCCGGTCCGGGTCGCGGACGCCGAGGAATTGGCACAACCGGAGTAAGCGACCCGGCGGTTT
>REEE01000274.1 GCA_007695245.1 Candidatus Competibacteraceae bacterium
TAGGTTTTGCCGGTGCCGGCGCTGGCTTCAATCAGATTGAGGCCGCTCAGCGGCGCGTGCAGTGGGTCGAGGCGGTTCATGTGCAAGCCGGTGGATTGACAGGAAGTCCGGATACGACTCAAAACCTTGTCATGGAAACATGAAGCGCGATGAAGCGCCGTGAAACTCTACTCAAGATTCTGAATCTGCTCGCGCATCTGCTCGATCAGCACCTTGATGTCGACGGCGGCGCGGGTGGTGTCGGCATCGGCGGCTTTTGCGGACAGGGTGTTGGCTTCACGGTTGAGTTCCTGCATCAGGAAATCGAGCCGGCGGCCGACCGGTTCGGGACGGTCCAGCACCGCTTCGATCTCATCGAGATGGGTGTCCAGACGGTCGAGCTCCTCGTCCACATCCAGACGCTGAGCGATCAGCACCAACTCCTGTTCCAAACGATGGGGATCGGCGTCGGCCGGAATCTCCGCCAGCCGGGCCAGCAGTTTCTCGCGCCAGCGGGTCAGCACCTCGGGCCGGCGCGCCCGCACCCGCACGACCTGGGTCCGGAGCGCCGCGCAGCGTTGCCGCAGCAATTCCCCGGTGCGCTCGCCTTCCCGCTCCCGAGTGGCGATTAATTCCGCCAGCGCCGCATCCAGGCTGTCGAGAATGGCCTGCCTGATCTCGTCCAGATCCGGTTCCACCTCGTTGATCACGCCGGGCCAGCGCAGCACATCCACCAGCCGCAGCCCCGTGCCTGGCCCCATCATGTGCTCCAACTCGGCCGCGACTTCGAGCAGGCGTTCGACCAGGGGCAGGTTCAGAGTGATGGCGGTCTGCGCCGCGCCGGCCGCTTGCAGCTTGAGCGAGCCTTCGACCTTGCCTCGGCTCACGACGGTGCCGACCCGTTCGCGCGCCAGCGATTCCAGGCCGCGCAGCGCTTCCGGCAGGCGCAGGGTGGCTTCCAGATAGCGGTGGTTCACCGACCGCAACTCCCAGGTGATGGTGCCCCAGGCGCTGGGTTGTTCGCGCCGCGCGAAGGCGGTCATGCTGCGTAACATGGGCTATCCTCGGTTTTTGGCTTTCAGTGGTTTTTTAGCTTAGGCGGTCTTCGCAACATTCGCGCGGGGTCGGCGCGGTATTTTTCGCACGGCTCCGACCCGGCCAGCGCCCAGCCACCCCTGCTGGGCGGTTCTGTTATAGTGCCGCCCCTTGTAATATTCTCCGAACCCAGGAACCCGCCCATGCGTCCCAGTGCCCGCGCCGCCGCCGAACTGCGCCCGATTCGCCTCACCCGCACCTTCACCAAACACGCCGAAGGCTCGGTGCTGGTGGAGTTCGGGGATACCCAGGTGATTTGTACCGCCAGCATTGAGGAGCGGGTTCCGCCGTTCCTGAAGGGTAAGGGCCGGGGTTGGGTCACGGCGGAATACGGGATGCTGCCGCGCGCCACGCATACCCGGATGCAGCGCGAAGCCAGCCGGGGCCGGCAGGACGGGCGGACCATGGAAATCCAGCGGCTGATCGGCCGGGCGCTGCGCGCGGTCATGGATTTGGAAGCGATGGGCGAGCGGACCATCACGCTGGATTGCGATGTGATTCAGGCCGACGGCGGCACCCGCACCGCCGCCATCACCGGGGGTTTCGTGGCGCTGGCCGATGCGGTGCGCTACCTGGTCAAAAAAAAATCCCTCCGGAAAAACCCCCTGCACGGGCAGGTGGCTTCGGTGTCGGTCGGCATCTATCAGGGCGCGCCGGTGCTGGATCTGGACTACGCCGAGGATGCCGAGGCGGAAACCGACATGAACGTGGTGATGAACGACGCCGGTGCCTTTATCGAAATCCAGGGCACCGCCGAGGGGCACGCCTTCCGCATGGAGGAATTGCAGGCGATGTTGGAACTGGCGCGAACCGGGATCGGTGAGCTGCTGGGCAAGCAACGCGAAGCGCTGGGTTTGCCGGGCTGAGGGTCGCGCTCGTGCGGAAAATCGTGTTGGCCACCGGAAACCCCGGCAAGGTGCGGGAATTCAACGCCGTATTGGCGGATTTTCACCTGGACATCGTGCCGCAATCGGTGCTGGGGGTGCCGGAAGCGGAGGAAACCGGGCTGACCTTCGTCGAAAACGCCATCCTCAAGGCCCGTAACGCCGCCATGCATACTGGCCTGCCGGCGCTGGCCGATGATTCCGGGCTGGCGGTGGACGCGCTGGACGGCGCGCCGGGCATCTATTCGGCCCGCTACGCCGGTCCCGGCACCAGCGACCGCGCCAATCTCGATCGGTTGCTGGTCGAGTTGCGCGACGTGCCGGAAGCGCGGCGCACCGCCCGGTTTCAGTGCGTGCTGGCACTGCTGCATCATCCGGCCGATCCGACGCCGCTGCTCTGTCAGGGAACCTGGGAAGGGGTGATCACCTTCGCGCCGCGCGGTGCGAACGGCTTCGGCTACGACCCGGTGTTCCTCGTGGTGGAGGAGGGCAAAACCTCCGCCGAACTGGAACCGGCCGTCAAAAATCGGCTCAGCCATCGCGGCCAGGCGCTGGCTCAACTGGTTCGCGCCCTGGCCCTGGATCGCGCGCCGCTGGCGGGAGCGCGGGAATAAAGCCGATGCCGCAGCTGACCGCGCCGATTCCGCTGGCGCTCTACATGCACATCCCCTGGTGCGTCCGCAAGTGCCCGTATTGCGACTTCAATTCGCATGAGGCGCGCGGACCGGTGCCTGAACAAGCCTACGTGGACGCCTTGCTGGCCGATCTGGAGCAGGATTTGCCCCGAGTGTGGGGGCGGCGCATCGTCAGCATCTTTATCGGCGGCGGCACGCCGAGCCTGTTCTCGGCCGAGGCGTTGGATCGTTTGTTGTCGGGGTTGCGCGCCCGTTTGCCGCTGCGCCCGGACCTGGAAATTACTCTGGAAGCCAATCCGGGCACGGTGGAACGGGGCCGGTTCGCCGAATTCCGCGCCGCCGGCGTCAATCGGCTGTCCATCGGCGTCCAGAGCTTCGACGACGAGCATCTCCGGCGGTTGGGGCGGATTCACGACCGCCGAGAGGCCCTTGCCGCCGCCGAGGAAGCCCATGCCGCCGGACTGGAGAATTTCAACCTGGACCTGATGTTCGGCCTGCCAGGCCAGACGGTCGCAGTGGCGCTGGCCGATATCGCCACCGCGCTGGCGTTGCAACCGGCGCATCTGTCCTATTACCAGCTCACGCTTGAACCCAACACGGCGTTTCATCGCTCGCCACCGACGCTCCCGGACGATGACACTGTGGCGCTCATCCAGGAACAGGCCCAGGCGGAGTTGGCCCGGCATGGTTACCAACAGTACGAGGTCTCCGCCTACGCCCGCCCGGGCCGGTGCTGCCGGCACAATCTGAATTATTGGGAATTCGGCGACTATCTCGGCATCGGTGCCGGCGCGCACGGCAAACTGAGCGATCCCGCCAGCGGGCGGATTCACCGATTGTGGAAACTGAAGCACCCGCGCCCTTATCTGGCGACGGCGGGGACGACGGCCGGGATCGGTGGCAACGTGCCAATTCGCGAGGCGGAGTTGCCGGTGGAGTTCTTGATGAACGCGCTGCGACTGGTCGAGGGCGTACCGGCGACGTTGTTCGCGGAACGCACCGGCTTGCCGCTGGCCGCGCTGGAGCCGGGTTTGAGTCGGGCGCGGGAGGCCGGTTTATTGGCAAAAGACCCCGAACGCTTGCAAGCCAGCGAACGGGGTCTGCGGTTTTTGAACGACCTGTTGCAGGAGTTCATGCCGTCGGATCGGGGTGAATGACGGCATGACGATTCTTGCGGATATCATGGCTATCGACAGCTCCTTTCCCAAGGAACGGAAAGGTGGTTGCCGAAGTGTTAGTGCGCGGATCTCCGAAGATCGATGTCCTCGCGAAAGTCAATGGTTACCGTCCCATTAGAGCTTTGCTGGCTGTAACGGGCCGCACCCGACGCCGATAAGGAAGTCTCGTTATAAGAGCCTTGCATGTTCACCGTACCTATAGCGCTGCCACCACTGAAGATGTTGTAAGAGAAAGAAAATCTGCCATTAGAGGCAGTTGTGCTGGATGAAAACTGCCCCGACCGGCTCAGTTGCGCCTCGATACAACTACCTTTTGTATCAAACTCAAAGGTGTAGCGGAACGAGGCTCTATCGAGCTTCAAAGAGTTGTCCTGTATCATAGCCTGAGCACCGCTGGAGGCACAGCGTTGCGGGCAGGCGGCGGCTCCCCGAGATCCGAAATTGGCGGCCACCACAAAACAGATCGTGCTTTGCCCGGTATACGAGAGCACGGGTTTTTGCACCGGTTGTACGTAACCGCTGTCGGGACCGCTGAAGTCGCTACAGCCGGCGCTGTTGCACGCCTTGACCCGGTACCAATAGTCGGTGCCGGGCGTCACGTCGGTATCCTCGAACCGCGGCACCGTGGGTTCGCCGATCAGCGAACCGAAGGCAAACGAAGTCGGCGCGCGGTAAACCTCGTAGTATTCCGCAGTTGCGACCGCGCCCCAAGTCACCCGGATCCGGTCTGGAAAGGTCCCGTCGCTGGCGCTGATATCGCGAGGCACAGCGGGGATTTCCACCGCCGGCGGCGGCTCTTCGGGGGGAATGGGATCCTCTCCGGCTTCACGCTCCTGCACTTCCAAGGCGGCCGGGATCAGGCAGGCGGCGCTGGGATCGGTCGGCCCGCAAGGGGCTTCCGCGATGTCCTCCTCGAACCGGCACGCTTGCTGTAGGATCGGATCGACGCGATTAAAGTCGAACGGCGCGTCCGTCTGCGCGGTGAAGGTCCCGGCCAGCTCCAAAAAAGAATTGATCGTGGGCGACTGACAGGCGACTCGCGCCGCGATCTGGCCGAGCAATCCGGTGGCTTCGGCGGCGCGCTGCACGGCACACAAGGTTTCTCCCGCGGCGACACCGCCGATCCATACGGTATTGACGAACAGTCCGTTCATGGAAAACCCGCGGGATGCGGCGTTCGCCGCGTGCGCTCCCTGGTCCGCCGCCGTGAGGCGCTCCCAACCAGACGGCGCGGCCTCCGCGCTCTGGGCGGCGCTCCGCAACTGGTTGACGAAAGCCTGGAGCGTTAGCAAAAAGCCGCCTTCGACCGGAACCGTGACCGGATCGGCCACGGCTTGGCCGCCGCGGAAAAAGCCCACGTCGACCGTGGTCGCGGTAAGGTTGCTCAACCGTGCCTCGGTCCCGTTGGGATCGCGGTAGACGGCGGGCAACCCGTCGTCCGCCAGATCCAGATCGGCGGACGCGCCGCTCTGGGGATCGCTCCAGGCGAACCCGGTGACTTGCTCGGGCTGACCGCTGGGAGTCCGGGTGGCTTGCATGCCGATGACGTCGTCCTGAAGCCCGGGACCGGCCAGCAGCCCGGCGAAGCGATTGGTCCGGTCGGCGATCGCCGACAGAATGCCCACTTTCGGGCCAGTTGCGGTGGTCCGGGCGACGACGAAGTTCTGATGGGGCTGGGACCAGCGGACTTCGGTGGTCTGGCCGGCGCTCGGGAAATCGCCTAGCGAGTATTTCCGGCTCAGACCGGTCAAGAACTTTTCCTCTGTTCCCAGAGTGGTGACCGCAAAGTTGACGTTGTCGAATTCCACCCCGTCGACGAACGCGCGCAGGTTGTGAACGCCATCACCCAGCTCTTCCCAGTAATTGATGGTCAGGCCGAACCCGTTGTTGGCGTCGCCGCAGACGGCGACCGTATCGAGCCGCTCGGTACCGTAGGCGATTCGTTGCAGGTCGCCGCCGTTGATGCTGATTTCCACCCGCTCCGCCTCGCAGACCCAGCCACGGATCAACCCGATGCCACTTTCAAAAGACCCTTGGGTCGGCGATTCCAGCCGAGCGCGTGGATTCTCTGGCACATCGGGTGCGCTCGGAATCGTCACCGCCCGCGCGAACACGAAATTCTGATGGGGTTCGGACCAGCGCACTCGGGGCGAACTGCCGGCCATGGGAAAATCCCGTAAGGGGTATTCACCCCGTAGTCCAGTCGGAAACTCCTCGGCGGTCAGGGTGACGACTGTGAAGTTGACATCGGCGAATTCCACCCCGTCGGCGAACGCCCGCAGGTTGTGAACGCCGTCGCGGATCCGGTTCCAGTTCTGGGTCAGTCCGAATCCGGTGTTGACTCGGCCGCAAACGCCGGCCGTGTCGAGTCGCTCGGTGCCGTAGGCCACCGCCTGGAGCGGTCCACCGTTGAGGCTGATTTCCACTCGTTCCGCGTCGCACACCCAGCCCCGGATCAGACCCACCCCGCTCTCCACAAATGAATCCGACGAGGGGGATTCCAAATTCGCCAGGGATTGCGCCCACGCGACAGAACCCAGGGCGATCAGGATAAAACCCACCCAGACCTGCAATGCTAATCTGCCAACATGCGTCGTGTTGTGTCTCACCGCTACCTCCTCAACCAGCCCGTGCCACACGCAGCAGACCGGTCACGCCAACGATAAAAAACACACCGCTGGCGACCTTGGCAGGGTCGCCGACGATGACCCGGCTTTCCCAGCATCGCCGGTTCCGCGATCTCCCGCTCCTGTTTCACGATAGACTCGCGCGATCTTGCCACTGGAAAATAGCACCATTAAAACTATCGATCAATTGTGTGAATACCCCACTCCGCGAGGGCAGTCTGGTCTTCCCAACCAGACTGATCGTGTCGCGATGGTTCGATGCATCCAGGGCATCGAACCGTTGTGCTTCATCGTGGTTCGACGATCAGTTGAATAACCCCGCCACCGACAGATAACGTTCGCCGGTGTCGTAGCAGAAGGTCAGGACGCGGCTGCCGTCGGGAATCTCCGGCAGCTTCTTGGCCACCGCCGCCAGCGAGGCGCCGGAGGAGATGCCGATAAAGATGCCCTCCTCCTTGGCGCAGCGCACCGCGAACCGGAAGGCGTCCTCGTTGGCGACCTGCACGATTCCATCAAGGATTTTCATATTGAGCACCGCCGGGGCGAAGCCGGCGCCGATGCCCTGCAGCGGATGCGGACCGCGCTGGCCCCCACTCAGGACCGGTGAAGCGGCCGGCTCGACCGCAAAGGTTTTTAGGTTCGGAAACCGCTCTTTCAACACCTCGGCGCAGCCGGTGATATGGCCGCCGGTACCGACGCCCGTGATCATATAATCCAGGCCTTCGGGGAAATCGGCGAGAATTTCCTGGGCGGTGGCGCGGCGGTGAATCTCCACATTGGCGGGATTCTCGAACTGCTGCGGCATCCAGGCGTTCGGCGTGTTCCGCACCAACTCCTCGGCCTTCTCGATGGCGCCCGGCATACCCTTTTCCTTGGGCGTCAACACCAACTCCGCGCCCAGCGCCGCCAGATAGCGCCGCCGCTCCAGCGACATCGATTCCGGCATGGTCAGAATCAGTCGGTAACCCTTGACCGCCGCCACCAGCGCCAGGGCGATGCCGGTGTTGCCGGAGGTCGGCTCGATGATGATGGCCCCCGGTTTCAGCAGACCGCGCTGTTCGGCATCCTCGATCATCGCTTGGCCGATGCGGTCCTTGATGCTGCCGCCGGGGTTGGCCCGTTCCAGCTTCATCCAGACTTCGACCTGACGGTCGGCGAACAGCCGATTGATGCGGACGTGGGGGGTATTACCAATCGTTTCCAGGATGTTGTTTGCTTTCATCGCTCGTTACTCTCTTGCGCTGTGTGAAATTTTCAAACCTACCTGTGAAAGTTTATACTAAAAATGTTATTCAATTCTGATTGTTATATAATTTAACCTTATATCCAAAGCAGGGAACGGTCTAGGCGACGCGAACTCGGATTCAGTGTGACCGAGGCTTGCGCCGACCGCCTTCCTGTCCAACAATGCGGTCTTTCGCCGCCGCCACCGTCCCGCAGGAGAAGACCGTCTATGTCCCAAACCCGCTTTCGCGGTACCGACCGCTACGTCGCCACCGACGATTTGATGATGGCGGTGAACGCCGCCGTGACGCTGGGCCGGCCGTTGCTGGTGAAAGGCGAACCCGGCACCGGCAAGACCCAACTGGCCGAGGAAGTCGCCCTGGCCCTGAACCGGCCGTTCATTCAATGGCATATCAAATCCACCACCAAAGCCCAGCAGGGTTTGTACGAGTACGATGCGGTATCGCGGCTGCGCGACTCGCAACTGGGCGACGCGCGGGTCCACGACATCGGCAACTACATCATCAAGGGCAAGCTCTGGGAGGCGTTCACCCACGAGCTGCAACCGGTGTTGCTGATCGACGAGATCGACAAGGCCGACATCGAGTTTCCCAACGACCTGCTGCTCGAACTCGACCGCATGGAATTCCACGTCTACGAGACCCAACAGCTCGTCAAGGCCCGGCACCGGCCCGTCATCATCATCACCAGCAACAACGAGAAGGAACTGCCCGACGCGTTTCTGCGCCGCTGTTTCTTCCACTACATCCGCTTTCCCGATCCGGAGACCATGGAGCGGATCGTGCGGGTGCATTACCCGGATCTGAAAAAACGGCTGCTGAGCGAGGCGCTGGAAGCGTTTTTTGAAATCCGCGACGTGCCGGGGTTGAAAAAACGACCGTCCACTTCGGAACTGCTGGATTGGATCAAACTGCTGGTGGCCGAGGATATTCCCCCCGAGGCGCTGCGCGGCGACGCGCACAAGCTGATTCCGCCGCTGCACGGCGCGCTGCTGAAAAACGAGCAGGACGTGCATCTGTTCGAGCGGCTGCTTTTCATGAGCCGGCGCAAGAAGGATTGAATCAGTTAGATCCCCTCGCCCCCAGCGGGAGAGGGATTGGGGGTGTTCGATGATGACCGAATTCTTTCGCAAACTACGCCAGGCCAGCATTCCGGTCACGCTGACCGAATTTCTGACTCTGCTGGAAGCCCTGAACCAGCGGGTCACCACGCATAGCATTGAGGAGTTCTATTACCTGGCGCGGGCGACATTGGTGAAGGACGAGCGCCATTACGACCGCTTCGACCAGGTGTTCGGCAGCCACTTCCAGGGCCTGGAAACCCGGTTCGGCGAAGTCGTCGGGGCCACGGTGCCGCTGGAATGGCTGCGCAAGCTGGCGGAACTGACCTTGAGCGAGGACGATAAAGCGCTGATCGAGGCGCTGGGCGGTTGGGAAAAGCTGATGGAAACCTTCGCCCAGCGCCTGGCCGAGCAGGAGGGACGCCATCAGGGCGGCAACAAATGGGTCGGCACTGCGGGAACCTCACCGTTTGGTGCCTACGGCTACAACCCGGAAGGCATCCGGATCGGCCAGGACACGTCCCGGCACCGGCGAGCGGTCAAAGTCTGGGACCGCCGCGAGTTCCGCAATCTGGACGACACCGTAGAACTGGGCACCCGCAACATCAAGGTCGCGTTGCGCCGGCTGCGGCGCTTCGCCCGGGAAGGCGCGGCTCAGGAACTGGATCTGGACGACACCATCCGCTCCACCGCCCGCAACGCCGGTTATCTGGAGCTGAAGATGGTGCCGGAGCGACACAACGCGGTGAAGGTGTTGCTGTTCCTGGACGTGGGCGGCTCGATGGACGATCACGTCCGGGCCTGCGAGGAACTGTTCTCGGCGGCGCGCGGCGAATTCAAGCACCTGGAATATTTCTACTTCCACAACATGATCTACGAGGGCCTGTGGAAGGACAACCGCCGCCGCTATACCGAGAAAATCGAGACGCTGACGGTGCTGCGCACCTTCGGGGCGGATTACAAGCTGATCCTGGTCGGCGACGCCACCATGTCCCCCTACGAGATCACCTACCCGGGCGGCAGCGTCGAGCATTTCAATCCCGAAGCCGGGGACGTGTGGCTGAACCGGCTTCTGGATATCTATTCGCGCGCCATCTGGCTGAATCCCCAGCCCCAGAACCGCTGGAGCTATGTGCCCTCGATCCAGATGGTGCGCGAACTGATGGGTGACCGCATGTATCCGCTGACCCTGGAAGGACTAGAACAGGGGATTCGGACCTTGCAACGCGCCCGGTAAAAATTACAACCAACGGCGCGTGGCGGCTTTCTCGACTTCGACGAGCAGGAACACGCCCAGTCCGATGGCCAGCGGGAGCAACCAGTGGCGCAGATCCAGCGCGGCCGAGCCGAACCACTGGTGCATGAAGGGCGCGTAGACGAACGTCAGCTGCAGCACCGCCAGCACGCCGACGGTCAGCCAGGCGATGCTATTGTCAAACAGACGAGACAACATCAGACTCGACTCCCGCAGGTAGCGGCTGTTGAACAGATAGAAGCGCGAGGGTGACGGCGACGACCATGTTGACCCACAGAATCTGCACCGGCGGCAGCACCAGCCCGAAGACGACGGCAGCCAGGATCACCAGCCCCTCTGCGCCATTGGTGGGCAGAATGAACATGATCGCCTTGCGCAGGTTGTCGTAGATGGTGCATCCTTCCTCGACGGCGCGCTCGATGTTTCTGTAGAACCGGCCCCGCATGCTGGTTTCGGATCGCTGATCCTGCAATCAAGCGACTCTACAATTCTACTTTGTCAGATTCATGTACGAGCGATTCGGCGCGCTGCCAGGCGGCGGGCGTTCCCAAGACCCAGCGGGGCTTCCAGCGCAAAGCCGACTTGGCCTTGGCGATGATCGCCCACGCCCGGCAGCAGGGCATCGGCTTGGCGTGGGTGGGCTTTGACGGCTTCTACGGCAGCGATCCGACCTTCCTGCGCGCCCTCGACGCCGCCGGGGAGGTCTTCGTGGGGGACGTGCATCAGGACCAGCGGATTTACCTGGAGGATCCGCAGCCGCTCGTCCCGCCGGCCCAAGCGGCCCGCGGTCGTCCCCCGACCCGCCTTCAGGCGCAAACCCCGGCGGTGCGGGTCGACGACTGGACCCAGCAGCAACCGATCACCGCCTGGCCACCGGTCACCCGGCGCGACGGCGCCAAAGGCCCGCTGCGGGTGGACATTCTGCATCGGCGGGTGTGGCTGTGGGATGGCGAAGAAGCTCAGGCCCGGCCGTGGCATTTGCTCGTGCGCCGGGAGATCGATGACCCGACCGAGATCAAATACAGCCTCAGCAACGCCCCGGCGGACCCGCCGGCGCCCCGACTGGCGTTCATGCAAGGCCAGCGCTACTGGATCGAACGGGCCTTGCAACAGGGCCAACAGGACGTGGGCCTGGGCGACTATCAAGTTCGCGGCTGGCGGGGCTGGCACCATCACCTGACCCTGGTCATGATGGCGATGTTGTTCCTGCTGGAAGAACGTCGGCTTCACCAGCAGACCCGACCGTTGTTGAGCGGTCGGGATCTCCGGGCGTTGTTGAACCACTTCTTGCCGCGGCGGGACACCACGCTCGAGGAGGTCCTCCGCCAGATGGAGGTCCGTCACCGCAAACGTCAAGCGGCTATCGATTCCGCCTATCGCCAACAGCAACTAAACGAATAGTGACAGGTGTTCTGACAAAGTAGAATTAAGGACGATGTGGAATCGTCCCTGCTGCTCCTAAGCTATCTCGATGCCGACCTCGCGGCTCACGGCGTGACGCGGTTCAAGCGGAGCCTCTTGGATCTCACCGCCGAGTCAGCGCGAGAGCTCGTTCGGGGTAGATCTGGGAAAAGGGCACAGGTCGACTACGATAGGCTCTATGCCTACCACATTTTTGCGGGCCTGGAGGTGACGGGGAAGCCAGAAGAAACTGGCGCATAAGGTCCGGACAACATGCAGGTGTGCAGCGGGTGGTTGAGAATAGGATTTGGCTCAATTTTAGCCGAAACGCTGGATTATGCGATTTCCGCTTATCTACTACGATTCGCCATCGTTGGAAAAACACATTTAATTTTTATGGCTTTTTTAGCGGCATAACCTTCATGCACCTCCACGGCCCATAAAATCCCGACCGGTTCGCCATCCCACCAGAACTTCCCGCTCTCCGCACGGCTTGACGCCGCCGCGGAACCCGATGACCGAGCAACGCCCGCCCAG
>REEE01000219.1 GCA_007695245.1 Candidatus Competibacteraceae bacterium
CGGCGGCGGCCGGAGTGGCGGCGGCGGCTACGGCGGCGGCGGCGGCCGGAGTGGCGGCGGCGGCGGCGGTCGTTATTGACCTGCGACCTTCACTCGATTTAGAAGGCAGGGGTCGGGCCCTCCAAACTGCCCGGCACCCTGCTCGCTAATCCCTAGCCAACCAGCTTCAACCCTGGTGGCAGGGTTTCGCCGAACACGCGTCCGGCGTCGCCCTCGTCCAGTTCGACGACCTCCGCGACCATCCGCACCCACGAAGCGGGCGCTTTGGCCGCGCGCAGCCGCTGGATTACGCGGATTCGTGTTTCAGCGTCCAAATCCCGCTCTCGATCCCCGCTCAGGCGCGCCAGCAAAGTAGCCGCGAAGGCCGCCGGGGCCACACCCCTCCAGTCCAGCGCCAACACCTGCTCCAGCCAGGCCGTCGCCGTCGGTCCCAGCACAACATCATGCGCGCTGCCATACAGGGGGACCCGCGTACCCAACCGGCCCACCGCCCACCAGAGCTGCGGCGATTCGCCCTTGCGCGCCAAGCGCGCCAACAGCAACTCGCCCATCTCCGTCTTGCGGACCGCCGGCAACCGCTCCAACAGCGCCGCCAACCGTGCCATGTCCTCGACGGCCGGCTGTTTGTCCTTGGCCGCCTTGCCGGTTGGGGGGCGTAAATCCCGCAATAAGTCATCGCCCAACCGCGCCTGCGCCGCCGCGTCCAGCCCGCCGGCCACCCGCCGCCACAGGGTCCACCATTCCGCCCACACCTGCGTGTCCCGGCCATGCTGTACGCCCTGTTCGTACAGCGTCCACAACTGCCCGACCCGCCAATCGTCCAGTGGATCGCCGAAACCCGGTCGCAGGCAATAACCGGTCAGGCTGAACCACAGCCGCTCGTGATCCGCCGAGCGCCGCCGCCGCCGCGCTCCCGCCCACAGTACCCCGAACAGCTCGCGCAACAGCGGCGTCTCCCAATTGTCCCGTCGGCCGAGCCATCGCTCCAGATCGTTACGCAGCGATTTGATTTCCTTGGCATCCACCGCCGTGGCGCGGGCACCGTAAAACCGTTCCAATCGCGCCGCCGCCTCGGGGAAACGCGGATGCAGGCGGGTCTGGGCCGCCGCATCGTCACCCCGCAGTTGAAAGGCCAGTCGCCACCGCCGCGCCGGATCGTCGGCCGCGACGCAATCCACTTCCAGAGTTCCAACCTCGGTCAGTTGCGCGATCAATTGCACGGGTGTTTCGTCGGCCCCGGTCGCGTTTTCGATCACGGTCGCAATCGGCGGGAGGGGGGTAAAATCCCCGGACTCCAGCGCCACCACCGCACCCGGTGGGTACACCGCATCCCCGGTCGAGGACAGCAGATGGAACTGCACCGGTGCCCCCAGGCGCAGCGCAAAGGTCCGCTCCAGCCGCACTTCCCGGCCTTCTTCAACGCCGCGCGGCAGCAGGCAAACCCCCTGTTTCTGTTTTTCTCCGCCGTCCACTCGCAGGACATAGCTCCGCGCCGAGCCGCCGCCGATTTTCAAGCCCTGGCCGCGCCGGGCCAGTCCGTAGGCGACCGCCCCGAACGCCACCGCCAGATCGGGCTCGGGATTGTCCAACCGCAACGGCGGTGCCCCGCGCCAATCGGCCAGCATCGCCAACAGGCGCTCGGCCAACGCCGCGCCATGAAAAACCCCACCGTTCAGCAGCACCGCATCCGGCATCGGCGGACGATCCAGGGACGCCCGCTCGCCCAACGCCTGTCGGCCCGTCTCGGTGTGTCGAGCCAGAAAAGCCGCCAGATGACGGCTGATGGCCGGATCGGCGGCATACGGCAGGCCGAACTCGACCACCGCCGCGCGCCGGCCCTGGGGACGCTCGCCGGGTTCGACCTGGGGTAGAAATCCGTCCACCAACAGCGCCCGTACCTCGTCGCGACTCAATTCCGCCGACCGCGCCCCGCCGATCAAGCGGGCACCGCCGCCCAACACCGTCACCGTCAACCGCTCCGGTGCCTCCACCGCCAGCAAGCGTTCCTTGGCGCTCCGGCATTGTTGGAGCAGTTGCGACAACTCGCCAGCGTTCAATCGCCCACCGCTCAGTCGGCTTTCGACGACGCGGGCCAAGGCCAGGTCCATGTTGTCGCCGCCCAGCATCAGATGATCGCCGACGCCGATGCGAGTGAGTTCGGGACCGGTCGCGCCCGGCGCGATTTGAATCAGGGTCAGATCGGTGGTGCCGCCGCCCACGTCGCAGACCAGCAGCAGGCGCGCCTCGCCCAGCGCCGCCGTCACGTCGGCGCGGTGGCGGTGCAACCAGTCGTAGCAGGCCGCCTGCGGTTCCTCCAGCAGGCGCAATTGCGGCAGACCGGCCAGACGCGCTGCTTCCACGGTCAGCGCTCGCGCCGCCTCGTCGAAGGAGGCCGGCACAGTCAGCACCAGTTCCTGCCGCTCCAACAACTGACGGGGAAACTGGTGATTCCAGGCGGCGCGCACGTGGGCGAGCGTGCTGGCGCTGGCGGCGACCGGCGAGACTTTGGCGATGCCCGCCGCCGCGCCCCAAGGCAAAATCGGCGCGGTGCGATCCACCCCGGAATGCGACAGCCAGCTTTTGGCGCTGGCCACCAGCCGCCCCGGCGTCCGCGAGCCGCGCTCCCGCGCCAGTTCGCCCAGAATGACATCGGCGACTTTGCCCGGATCGGCAAAGGGCCAAGGCAGTTGGAAATCCGCCGCCGCCAGTTCGCCCTCGGCCGGGTGATAGCGCATGGACGACAGCAGCGGACGGGGTGCCACTGCGCCAAGGGCGATCAATTGTTCGATGGGGAACAGATGGACGGTGGCCGTCTTGACCTCCTCGCCTTCATGACTCACTTTCCCCTTGGGGGAGGAGCCGGAGGCGCGGGGGGCAGTGACTGCCTGCAGATCGGCGTAGGCCACCACCGTATGGGTGGTGCCCAAATCGATTCCCACCAGATAGCGGGGTTTGCTGGATCGGGCGATGGCTCAGCACTCCTTTCAATCATGGTCATTTCTGTAATCATTCAGTCTCCTCTCCACCTGTCAAGGGGGAGAGCGCGGCGAGGAAAGAAAACAGAAATCACCGCATCACCGAGGACTCAATTCGTGCCCTGGCGCAAGTCACTCAACGGGTTGTTCGCCGCCGCCGTCTGTTGCGTGACGATCACCGCCGCCATCGCTTGGCGAATCGGTGGTGACCTCATCGCACCGGCCAACCGGAGCGTCGGTCCGCCACCGCGCGATCTTCCCGTCGAATCGCTCACCCTGCCCAGCGCTTCCGGTTCGGCAATCGCCGCCTGGTACCTCCCATCCACCCCGGATGGCGTCGCCGCCACCGTGGTGCTACTCCATCCGCTGCGGGGCTCGCGGCGGTCCATGCTCAATCGAGCGGCCCTGTTTCATCGCGTGGGGTTCGCCGTGGTGATGATCGATTTGCAGGCCCACGGGGAAAGCCCCGGGACATACATCACCGCCGGGTTTCTGGAACGAAAGGATGTCGAAGCCGCGGTCGCGTTCGCGCGTGCGGAAAATCCCGACCATCGGCTTGTGGTCGTCGGCCGTTCGCTCGGCGGCGCCGCCGCCCTGCTGGCCAGTCCGCTGCCCATCGACGCTCTGGTGCTCGAATCGGTTTATCCCACCCTTGAGGAAGCCGTGGCCAACCGAATCCAAATGCGTTTGGGAACAACGCTTGGTGCCCTGGCGTCTCCGTTGCTGTTATGGCAATTTCGACCGCGCCTGGGGATCGACCCCGACCGACTCCGGCCCATCGAGCGACTGGCATCGATCGACTATCCCCTTCTGATCATGGCGGGCGATCTCGACCGGCACACCACGCTCGCGGAAACGCAACGGCTGTTCGCTGCCGCCGGTGAACCCAAGACTCTCGCGATCTTCCCGGGCGCGGCCCATGAGGATCTCCTGGCTTTCGATCCAGCGCGGTATCAACAAGCGGTTTTAGGGTTTCTCGACCGGCATCTGGGCGCGCTTCGGCCGAGCGGCGAGCCCCAGCGTTGCGACTTCGATCCTGCTTCGGAGGGAAAAGGAAAGGGGAAGGGAAAGGAATGCTATCGGCAAAGATGAGCGGCAATCACCGTTTTCCCCAAGCGGGAAAACGGTGGGATTCAAAGCGTTTTTACCCAGCCGCTACGCGACCTTGGCGAACGCCTCAATGACTTCCGGCGGAGCCTGGATCAACTCGATCAGCACGCCCTCGCCACACAGTGGGGTGGCGTCGTTACCCTTGGGATGGAGGAAGCAGACGTCGTAACCGGCCGCGCCCTTGCGGATGCCACCCGGGGTGAAACGCATCCCCTTGGCGGTCAGCCACTCCACCGCCGCCGCCAGATCGTCGATCCACAACCCGACGTGATTGAGCTGCGGCTCGTGGACCTTGGGCGCCTTGGTGGGATCGATGGGCTGCATCAGATCCACCTCGACCTTGAGCAGGCCGGAACCGATGGCGGCGATGTCCTCGTCCACGTTCTCCCGCTCGCTGCGGAAATTACCGGTCAGGGTCAGGCCCAGCGTATCGATCCACAGCCGGCTCAGCTTCGACTTGTCCAGCCCGCCGATGGCGATCTGCTGGATACCCAGTACTTTGAAGGGTCTATCGGCCACGAGAATCTCCTGATGGTTTGAGGTTCGAACAGGTTTTAGATTGGCAAAAACAACAGACCTTTTTAGTATGTCACTACCTTTCGCGATTGCAAACATTCCCGGCTACCGTCAGGCTGATGCCCGACCGCGATTTTAGGTCATCTTCAGTTATACTTCATTGCGGTACTGTCCACCCCTGGCGTTTCGATCCACTGGAGGATACGCATGTCGAACCCACAACTAGCGGACGCGGCAAACCCGACGTTCGGCGAATTTCCACCCACCCCCTACGAGGAATGGCGCAAGGTCGTCGATAAATTCCTCAAGGGAGCCCCTTTCGAGAAACGGCTGGTCACCAAAACCTACGAGGAGATCGATCTCCAGCCGATGTACCGGCGGGAAGACATCGAAAACCTGCCCCATCTCGACAGCCTGCCCGGCTTCGCCCCCTACCTGCGCGGCACCGCACCCTTGGGCTACGTCGCCAAATATTGGGACGTCGCTCAGGAACTTCCCTACGCCACGCCGGCGACGTTCAACGAAGCCCTGCGCGCCGACCTGGCGCGCGGCCAGAACGCCATCAACCTGGTGCTCGATCGTCCGACCCTGGCCGGCATCGACGCCGACCAGGCCGAAGCCGAGGACGTCGGCAAAGGCGGGCTGTCCGTTTCCAGCGTCGCCGACCTCGCCCAAGCGCTGGCCGGAGTGGATTTCGAAGCCACCCCGATCTACATCCAGGCCAGCACCAGCGCCCTGACCTTCACCGCCCTGCTGGCGGCGCTGGTCGAGCAACAGGGTCAGTCGCTGGCCAAGCTGCGCGGCTGCATCGGCATGGACCCGCTGGGCCAACTGGCCCGCGATGGCAAGCTGCCCCGCGATCTGGATGGCATCTACGACGTGATGGCGCAACTCGCCACCTGGGCCAAGACCCACGCTCCGCACTTGCAGACGATCACGGTCCAGGGTCATCCCTATCACAACGGCGGCGCCAGCGCCACTCAGGAACTGGCCTTTGCTTTAGCCACGGCGGTCGACTATCTCCGCGCCATGCAGGCCCGCGGGCTGAGCATCGACGACACCGCCCCGCGCATTCGCTTCTCGCTGTCGGTGGGTACCCACTTCTTCATGGAAATCGCCCGGTTGCGGGCCGCGCGGCTGGTGTGGGCCAAGATCGTCCAGGCGTTCGGCGGCAACGCGGAAGCCCAGAAGATGAGCCTGCACACACGTACTTCAGCCTGGAACCAGACGGTCTACGACCCGCACGTCAACCTGCTGCGCGCCACCACCGAAGCGTTTTCCAGCGCGGTCGGCGGCTGCGACAGCATGCATATCTCACCGTTCGACGAGTTGCTGCGCGTCCCCGACGAGTTCTCCCGCCGCATCGCGCGCAACATGCACGTCGTGTTGCGTGAGGAAAGCCATATTACCCGCACCGTGGATCCCGCCGGTGGTTCCTGGTTCGTGGAAAACCTCACCGACTCGGTGGGCCGCAAAACCTGGGCGCTCTTCCAGGAGGTCGAGAAACAGGGGGGGATGGCCAAAGCCCTCGCAACCGACTGGCCGCAGTCCCAAATCGCCGACACCGCCGCCAAGCGCGCGGCCAACATCGCCAAGCGCAAGGACATCTTCGTCGGCACCAACATGTACCCGAACCTGAAGGAAACCCGGATCGAACCGGCGCCGGTGGATGCGTGGGCGATTCAGACCGAACGGACGGCGGCGCTAAAGTCGTATCGGGCCAGCGCCGATACCGGCCCCAAGCAGGCGGCGCTGGAGCAACTGACCCAGGGCGGCACCGTGGTCGAGGCCGCGATTCAGGCCGCGCGCGCCGGCGCGACCCTGGGTGAAATCGCCCAGGCCGCGCGCGCCACCGCCAAGGCCGGTCCCATGATTAACCCCATCCATGCCCAGCGCGGCGCGCAAGCGTTCGAAGCGTTGCGGCAAGCGGCGGAAACCTATATCGCCCGGATCGGCCAACGGCCGCAGGTGTTCCTCGCCAACATGGGCCCGCTGATCCAGCACAAGGCCCGCGCCGATTTCGTCACCAATTTCCTGGGCGTGGGCGGCTTCGAAACGATTTATCCCGCCGGGTTCAACACTCCGGACGAGGCGGCGGACGCGGTGCTGGCTTCCAACGCCAAGGCGGTGGTGATCTGCTCCACCGACCCCACCTACCCCGAGATCGTCCCGCCGCTGGTCCAGAAACTCAAGAAGGCCAGTCCTGACCTGATCGTGCTGCTGGCCGGCTATCCGGCCGATCACGTCGAAGCGTTCAAGGCCGCCGGCGTCGATGACTTCATTCACCTCGCCGCCAATTGCCAGGCCTTACTGTCAACCTTGCAGAAGAACATGGGGGTCGCCCAATGAGCACGTCACCGAATTTCACCTCGATGGCCTACGATATGGACTTCCCCAAGCCCAGCTTCGCCGAATGGCGGGCGACGGTGGAGAAAGCCACGGGGAAGACGCTGGAGCAACTGGTCGCGGCGACCATGGAGCACATCGACGTCAAACCGCTCTACACGCGGGATGACATCAAGGACTTGCAGCACCTCGGCTACGTCGCCGGCGTGCCGCCGTTCCTGCGCGGCCCCTACCCGGCCATGTACGTGACCCAGCCGTGGACGGTGCGCCAGTACGCCGGCTTCTCCACCGCCGAGGAATCCAACGCCTTCTATCGCCGCAACCTGGCCGCCGGGCAGAAAGGGTTGTCCATCGCCTTCGATCTGGCGACTCATCGCGGCTACGACTCCGACCATCCGCGCGTGGTCGGCGATGTCGGCAAGGCCGGCGTGGCGATCGACTCCATTCTCGACATGCGGATTCTGTTCGATCGCATCCCGCTGGATCAGATGTCGGTGTCCATGACCATGAACGGCGCGGTCTTGCCGGTCCTGGCCTTCTACATCGTCTCCGCCGAGGAACAGGGCGTCCCGCACGACAAGCTCACCGGCACCATTCAGAACGACATTCTGAAAGAGTACATGGTGCGCAACACCTACATTTATCCGCCCGATCCCTCGGTCCGGATCATCGGCGACATCTTCGCCTACACCACCCAGGAGATGCCGAAATTCAACAGCATCTCCATTTCCGGTTATCACATGCAGGAGGCCGGGGCGACCGCCGACCTGGAACTCGGCTACACTCTGGCCGACGGTCTGGAATATGTTCGCACCGGCATCAAGGCGGGAATGGACATCGACGCCTTCGCCCCACGGCTGTCGTTCTTCTGGGCCATCGGCATGAACTACTTCATGGAAGTGGCCAAGATGCGGGCCGGTCGGTTGCTATGGGCCAAGATCATCAAGCAGTTCAACCCCAAGAGCGACAAGTCGATGGCCCTGCGCACGCACAGCCAGACTTCGGGCTGGAGCTTGACCGAGCAGGACCCGTTCAACAACGTCGCCCGCACCTGTATCGAAGCGCTGGCGGCGGCGCTGGGCCACACCCAGTCGCTGCACACCAACGCTCTGGACGAAGCCATCGCCCTGCCGACCGACTTCTCGGCGCGCATCGCCCGCAACACCCAGCTCTATTTGCAGGATGAAACGGCGATCTGCAAGGTGCTGGACCCCTGGGGCGGTTCGTATTACGTCGAGGCACTGACGGACGAACTGATCAAGCGGGCCTGGGGGCATATCCAGGAAGTGGAAAGTCTGGGCGGCATGGCCAAGGCCATCGAAACCGGACTGCCCAAGATGCGCATCGAGGAAGCATCGGCGCGCCGGCAGGCCCAGATCGACTCCGGCAAGGAAACCATCGTCGGTGTCAACAAGTATCGGATGGCCAAGGAAGACAAGCTGGATATCCTCAGCATCGACAACACCGCCGTGCGGGAGTCGCAGGTGCAACGCTTGCAGAAGCTGCGCGCCGACCGCGACGAAAGCAAGGTGCAAGCGGCGCTGAACGCCCTGACCGAAACCGCGCGAGCCGGTTCCGGCAATCTGCTGGAGAAAGCGGTTGAAGCCGCCCGCGTCCGCGCCTCGCTGGGCGAAATCTCCGATGCGATGGAGAAGGTGTTCGGCCGGCACAAAGCCGTCATCCGCGCGATTTCCGGGGTGTACAGCAGCGAGTTCGGCGAAGGCGAAGAACTCGTCAAGGTGCGACAGATGGCCGACGAATTCGAGCAGCGGGAAGGCCGCCGGCCGCGCATCCTGGTCGCCAAGCTCGGCCAGGATGGCCACGACCGGGGGGCCAAGGTCATCGCGACCGCGTTCGCCGACCTCGGTTTCGACGTGGACATCGGCGCGCTGTTCCAGACGCCCGATGAAGTCGCCCGCCAGGCGGTGGAGAACGACGTGCATGTCATCGGCATGAGTTCGCTGGCCGCCGGGCATAAAACCCTGTTGCCGCAACTGATCGCGGAGCTGAAGAAGCTGGATCGCGAGGATATTATGGTGGTCATCGGCGGCGTGATTCCCCCCCAGGACTACGAGTACCTCAGGGCCAACGGCGCCGCCGCCATCTTCGGCCCCGGCACGGTGATTCCGGTCGCCGCGCAGAAGGTGCTGATGGAGTTGAACGAACGCTTGGCGGCATGATGCCGTGAAGAAGGTGCAGGGGGGCATCACCCGCCCTGCTCGCTCCAACAACCCGCCTCATCCCCGCCCCTCTTCCGCTTGCGGAAGAGGGGTTTTTGCTGGCGAGGATTTACTGCCCCACGCTCGTCGGGCGGTCGCCGGCAATACCCTCCTCGATCCGTTCCAACAGGTAGGAAAAGAACGGGTTGGACGACATCCGAATCAGCGAGTCCAGACTGACGATCAACGTCCCGCGCTCGCCTCGCGGGGCCAGTGCCCCCAGACTGACGCCATATTCATCGAGCGGATCGGGATGCATGCCATACAGGGAATCATCGAGCGGAAACGGCACGGCGACGTGCGAGAGCGAGAATACGTCGATTGGATAGGACAAGCCCAACTCACGGGTGCGCTCGTCGGCCGCGCCGGCTTCGGCGACGCGCTCGACGACCTCGCGGGTGCCGGGGTCGGCGTTGGTGATGAGAGTGGTTTTGAATCCCCGCGGCGGATCCGGCAGAATGCGGGACAGCACGGTGTCGGCGCTGGCGCGCATCAAGGGGCCGAAGGTCGCGCTGCGGTTCAGATCGAACAGAACCAGTTCGCTACCGTTGTCGGGGAGATGAGCGTATAAAGCGCTGATGACCGCTCGCGTGCTCACCGTAAAATCCACCACGGACTGAAAGGTCAGAATGGGCGGTAGCTCATGCAGCCGCCCTTCACGCGCGTAGAGGGCGATCTGCGGTTGCAGCGAGCGGGTCAGCAGCGACGACTGACGCGCGCCGTTGATCGGAAAGGAGTTGTATTTGAACGGATTGAACTCCGGCATGACGCTGAGCCAGGCCGCCCGCGCGAACGCCGGAAACACCGCCGGCCAACCGGCCACCCCGGCGAACCGCGCCATCTCGGTGACCCCGATCATCGGTGAAATCAGCACGACGCGATCCGGTCGGGCCAAGTCCGGGTCCGCCATGGCGTCGAGCGTATATTTCATGGCCAGCGCGCCGCCGTTGGAAAACCCGACCAGATGCAGCGGCAACCCCGGACCCATGCGCCGTTGGGCTTCTCTGACCGCCAACCGGGTCGCTTCCGACCAGTTTTCCCAATAGATCTGGGTCAGACCGGCCGGCACCGTGCCATGGCCCGGCAAGCGGATCGCGACCGCGACATAGCCGTGCTCCCGATAGCGCCGGGCGATGTGCCGCAGGCTATAGGGCGAATCGGTGAGGCCGTGCAGGAGCACGACGGCACCGACTGGAGCGCCGTCGGGTTCCAGGAGGTAGGAACGGTTCCAATCGGTGGCGAAGTTTCCGGGATACACCGGACTACCGGCGAAGTACCGATTGGCCGGAATCCGCTCCTCGGGACCCAGCTTCTGGGTGACCTCGGTCCGCATCTCCTCCATGATCGCGTTTTCGTTCGCCAGATACGCGGCCCAATCGGCCTTGGCCAGTTCCTGGGTCGTCAACTCCTTCGGGACATGGAGATGCCAGGCTTGGAGCGGGTCGCCGCGAAAGGCGTCATAGGCGCGCACTCCCAGAAAGGTCGCCAGGCTGGCCACAAACAACAACGCCATAATTTTCAGTAGCTTGACGACCTTTAAGGTCATGAATTCGATCCTCGTTGTTAAATGATCCGGCTTCCCATGCTTCAGATCGTCGTTGGCTCATCACCCGATGGTCTGTTGCGTTTGATGGACGCCGGCTGTTCTGAAAAGCGCGATGGGAAATCACTGCAATTTAGGCTAGCATTCCCCGCGCTTCAAATCCTAATTGAGGATTCCTTCATTGAATAAATCAGCCATTTTCGGACGAGCGGCCAAGCTGGGCGCTTGCCTGCTCCTGGTCCTGCTCGTCGCCTGTCGGCCCGCCGAGGAACTCGAACCCGAGCCCGTTCGCCCGGTGCGAGTCATGACCATCGAAACCCGGGAAAGTGGCGAAACCGTGACGCTCACCGGGCAGATCGAGGCGCAGGAGGAAGTGCGCCTGGCTTTCCGGGCCGGCGGACGCATGATCGAACGCCCCGTCAACGTCGGCGACCGGGTCAGGGCCGGCCAATTGATCGGCCGTCTGGAATCCGAGACCCCGCGCGACGCCCTGCGCACGGCCCGCGCGGACCTGACCGCCGCCCAGGCGCGCCTGGTCGAGGCCCGCAACCGGTTCGAGCGCTTCCAAAGTCTGTTGGCTTCCGGCTTTGTCACCCGCGCCATGTTCGACGAGGCGCAACAGGCCTTCAGAAGCGCCGAGGCACAGGTGGACGCCGCGCGGGCGCGGGTCAACACCGCCGAAACGCAGTTGGGTTATACGGAACTTTTCGCCGACAGCAGCGGTTCGGTCACCGCCCGGGGTGCCGAACCGGGAGAAGTGGTCACGGCCGGACAGATGATCGTCCAACTCGCCCGCGAAGGGGGACGCGACGCCGTGTTCGACGTCCCGGCCCGGATCATGCGGGACGCCTCCATCGACACGCAGATCGATGTCTTTCTAAGCGACGACCCCGAGATCCGCGCCGCCGCGCGGGTCCGCGAAGTCTCCCCGCAAGCCGATCCGGTGACCCGCACGTTCCGGGTGCGGGTCGGCTTGATCGATCCCCCCGAGCCGATGCGGTTGGGTTCGACCGTAACCGGCCGCGCCCGCCTCGGCACCGGTCCCGGCATCGAGATTCCGGCGTCGGCCCTGACTTCGACCGACGGCCAGCCCGCGGTCTGGATCCTGGACCCGGAAACCAATACCGTCGATCTGCGCAACATTGAGGTGCTGCGCTTCGACCTCGACCAGATCACGGTCC
>REEE01000280.1 GCA_007695245.1 Candidatus Competibacteraceae bacterium
TCATCCGGTTGCTGCAACAGGACGGACTCACCGAGGCCGACGCGGTGCGCGCGCTGGAAACGCACGGGCTGGAGGGCGCGGGCGAGATTCGCGATTACGTGCGGGCCGAAGTCGACCGCCGCCGGGGCCAGCCGGAGGAGATTCGCAATACCAGCGCGTATCTGGCGCGGTGCTTTCGCGAGGGCTACGGCAAGAAAACCGCCGAGGAACGCACCGCCGAACGGCGTCAGCGCAACGCGATCGCCATCGCTCAGGCCCAACAGGATGCGCGGGAGCGGCGGCACGCCCAGGCCGCCGACCTGGTCCAAGCCTTCCGCCAGCACCAGGCGGTCCAGGTGGAAGAGCGCCTGGCGGCGCTGAGCGCCCCGGAGCGCCAGGACCTCGACCGGGCCTTCATCCGGAGCCAGCCGATCTGGGCCAAAGGCTTTCGCGAGGGGGGATCGGCCAGCCCGCTGGCGCGCGCGGCGTTCCAGCAGTTCGCCGCCGAACGGCTGCTCGCCGCCGAGGAGCGTGACTTGGAGGCCTTCGCCCGCGCTCGGGGTGCATCGATCGAGGTCATCAATCTACTGCGGATGGCCGCCTGAGCGACCCGATGGCGGCCGCGCGCGCTTTTCCTCTGGGAGGAATGCTCGAGCCGCACAAACTCTGGATCGCACTGGCGCGGAAGGTCAGGGCGGCGACATCGCGCGCCTGGCCATGGGTCGGACCGGTAAACTGTTTGCTGTCGCGGAACAGAAATTCGCTTGGGAAGCGGGCGACGTAATAGCGATACAAAGTGACCGGATCCAGGTCGAGGTCGGTGCTGAACAGGACGGCCAAACCGCCGTGGTGGCGGTGGGTCACCACCACGACCCGGAGACGGCGTCCAGTACCAGGCGCGGTTCTGAACCCGTCCCCATCCCGACCCCGAGCGGGTGGTCACCGACCGTGCAGCCGCTCGACCAGGGCTTTGGCGAACACCGGCAAATCTTTCGGCGTCCGCGAGCTGATCAGATGGCCATCCACCACCAGGGCCTCGTCCGCCCAGAGCGCGCCCGCGTTGCTCATGTCGTCCTTGATCCCGACCGTGCTGGTGGCCCGCCGGCCCTTCAGGATGCCGGCGGAGATGCAGATCCACCCGGCGTGGCAGATGAAGGCCAGCGGCTTGCGGTCGGCGTCGAAGGCGCGGGTCAAATCCAGGACGTGGGGATCGCGGCGCAGGCGGTCGGGGGCGAACCCGCCCGGCAGCAGCAGGGCGTCGAAGTCGGTGGCGCGCATCGCGGCGATCGCCGCCTCGGCCACGCACGGATAGCCGTGCTTGCCGGCGTAGGCGCGCCCGGCCTCGGGGCCGGCGACCACGACCCGCCAACCCTCTTCCTCCAGGCGCAATTTCGGATACCACAGTTCCAGGTCTTCGTAGACGTCGTCGACCAGCGTCAAGATGCGTTTCATGAGCGGAATCTCCGGGTGATGGGGAATCGTTCCGGCGCATTGTACCGGCCGGGGAGAGCGGGGGCCTGGTGGTTCTTTCTTCACGGTGTCCCGTCGGCGTCCCAATAGAACTCTACCCGCAACAGGCGGCATAGGGCGCGGCGCGGCCACACGACGCGAACGGAGTGCAGCCATGCTCGTTTATCCCTGGAGAGTATGCGCTGTGGCGAACGGAGTCTTTAAACGTATCCGTGCGTCAGGACCCTGCTGGTGAGGCCGGCTCTCCAAGGCACTTGGGTTGGGAAGATCCCACAGCGCCTGAATATACACAGGATACTGATGTGAAAAGCATTGTCTGGGAACGATTCACCGCACAACATCAAGCTGATGAGATTAACGCGCTATGGCCGGAAGCCAACTATCAGCCCTGAACTCTAATCGGGTCGCCGGGGGCTTTTCTCCCCCGGCTCCCACAGCACCCCGCATGCGGGTCCGCACGGGGCGCTTCCTCCAAAGTCGAGTAAAGAGGTCGTCAAACCGGGCCGCGTCGATTTTCACCACGGGCAGGCCGTGTTGACCGACCGAAAAACCGTGCGGCAGGGCGATGGCTTCCGCTGGGGATGGCGGGCGGAGGGGCCGACCGAGATCGCCGTCCGCAGCCGACGCGGGGTTTTGCCTCGCTGGGATCGGGAAACCTTCACCTTCTGAGCGGTGGCGCGAACTCCATGAAGACGAACTACGTCCTGATCGACTACAGCTAAGAGTGGGCGTGGTGATAGCGGAACTCTGACGACGCGCCCCAGGAACTTCGGCCGAGCGGCGTGTTCCCATTCTCCGTGTTAAATCAAGTCGCTGCGGGTCCTGCCGCAGTCAACCATCCATTCTCCGTGTTAAATCAAGTCGCTGCGGGTCCTGCCGCAGTCAACCATCCCGAGGATCCTCGCCGATGCCAAAATCGACGCTCGTGTTCGCCGTGTTGCTGATCACCCTCGGCGTCGGCGCGTTCCTCTGGTCCGGCAGCCGGACCGCACTGCTGCCGGCCTACCCCGGCCTCGTGCTCGCGATCCTCGGAGGCCTTGCGCTCGCCTTCGAGAGTGGGCGGCGGCACCTGATGCACGTCGCCGCCGTCGTCGCGCTGCTCGGCACGCTGGCCCCGGCTGCGACGCTCGGCATCCGGGCGGCGCAGATGAGCCCGCTCGCGCTCGCGGTCAACATCGGCATGCTCCTGCTCTGCGGCGGGCTGCTCGCCCTGATGGTGCGATCGTTCGTCGCTGCCCGCCGGGCGACCTGACGCCCGGCGGGCGAGGCGACCGCTCGGGCGGGATGTGATGGAGTGGCCGATCGGATGTTCCATTGGGCCACCCAGTCGGTGAGCGGTCAGCAGGCGTTCGCTCCCACGCACCGATTGTCTTTAGGGTCGGGCGCGGCGGAACGAGATAGGTAGCCATCAGCGGTTATCGAGTGGCGGCGATGGGAAATCGCGCCCGCGCCAAGGCTTCGATCCGGTCGGCGATGAGGGCGCTGGCATCGGGCGAGTCGGTCATCCGTTGCTGGCAGCGGCGCAAGGCGGCCGTCAGCGCCAGGGCGGGATGAAGCAACGGCTCCAGTTTAGCCCGCCAGCGTTCGGGATGCAGGGTGGCGGGTCGCCACGCTCAGGGTCGAGCCGATCAGCACCGTTTGCCCGGGGACGATCCGACCTTCGATCATCGTTAGGAGTCGCGGGGTCCATTCCATGATCTGCCGCCAGAGGACGGCAAAGCCCCGCCGGGGATGCCAGATGTCCGGTTGGCGCAAGGCGGCCAGATACTCGGCTTCAGTCCCGAGCGGCGCCAGCGGCAAGCCGGCTTGGGCCACCGCCGCGGCGAAATGGGGATTCGCCAGCAGCGTGACGCGATGCCCGCGTTCCCGCAGCACCTGACCGAGGGCGATGAAGGGAAACACATCCCCGCCGCTGCCCAATGCCGTGATGACGGCGTTCATATGAGATAAGTCGCTATTTTAATGGGGTATCGGAGAACAGTGGTTCGGCGCGAGCAACGGCGGTCAAAATCAGATGACGGGTTCGATCATCGTTATCTCCGCCATTGAACGCAGTCCGGCGCGGCGGAGAGATCGGGTGGTTCCAACGCCCACGCCCGTTCGGCTTCGGTCATGGTGGCGCGTAGTTCGTCGGCCAGGCGCCGACCTTCCGGCTCGCCAGACCGGGTTTGGACCCGGAGGTCAGGTAAACCTTGAAAACGGTAAACTATCGGGATCATGAACCTTCTTCACCGGTTTTGGCGCGCGCCCCGGGCACGGGGCGGTGGCGGCTGTGGGCCATCCTTCCGGCGGTGGCCATGAGCGCCGCATTATCCTCCGAGCCCCGCTCGGTGCTCGACTTCCGCGATCCGGCCCAGGTGCGGGCGTGGACCGCGGTCGACGACCGGGTGATGGGCGGCGTCTCGGCCAGCCGGGCGGAGATCGCGCCCGAGGGGCTGGTCTTCCACGGGATGGTCTCGCTGGCCCACGGCGGCGGCTTCGCCTCGATCCGCGCCCAGCCGCGCGATTATGCGCTGGTGGGAGCCACGGCGTTCGTTCTGCGGGTCCAGGGCGACGGCCGGACCTATAAGTTCGGGGTCCGCACCGACGACGCTTTCGACGGGGTCCAGTATCAGGCGCGGTTCGCGACCCGACCCGGTGAATGGATCGACGTGGAATGGCCGGTGACCGCCTTCCAACCGACCTTTCGCGGGCGCACGGTGGATGCCCCGGTCCTCGATCCGGCCCGCATCCGGGTCTTCGGGTTGCTGATCGCGGAGCGCCAAGCCGGGCCGTTCCGGCTGGTGGTCGAGTCGATCCAGGCGCGGTTCTGAGCGGAGCGCCCGGCCCCATCCGACCCCGGAGCGGGTGATCACCGGCCGTGCAGTCGCTCGACCAGGGCCTTGGCGAACACCGGCAAGTCCTTGGGGGTGCGCGAGCTGATCAGATGGCCGTCCACCACCAGGGCCTCGTCCGTCCAGAACGCGCCCGCGTTGCTCATGTCGTCCTTGATCCCGACCGTGCTGGTGGCTCGCCGGCCCTTCAGGATGCCGGCGGAGATGCAGATCCACCCGGCGTGGCAGATGAAGGCCAGCGGCTTGCGGTCGGCGTCGAAGGCGCGGGTCAAATCCAGGACGTGGGGATCGCGGCGCAGGCGGTCGGGGGCGAACCCGCCCGGCAGCAGCAGGGCGTCGAAGTCGGTGGCGCGCATCGCGGCGATCGCCGCCTCGGCCACGCACGGATAGCCGTGCTTGCCGGCGTAGGCGCGCCCGGCCTCGGGGCCGGCGACCACCACCCGCCAGCCCTCCTCTTCCAGGCGCAGTTTCGGATACCACAGTTCCAGGTCTTCGTAGACGTCGTCGACCAGAGTCAAGATGCGTTTCATGGGCGGAATCTCCAAGTGGGGGGAAGAAAGGGGATCATTCCAGCGGCCGGCCGCGCCGCACGTCCTGCATCACCTCCTGAAGGATTTCCGCGATCTCCTCGATCGCCTTCAGGACTTCCGCCAGCGCGTCCCCTTGCGTGGCCAGGTTGCGGATCAGGAGCCGCAGCGGTTACATCCGTTCCAGGTGGCGCACGGTCTCCCAGCTCATGGCCTCGTCGGTGTGAAACAGCACCCGCTCCCAGCCCGGAAAACCGGCGTGGTCCACCACTGCGGCGCGCAAAACTCCCCACGCGCCTTGCAGGTCGGAGAGGAGGGTTTTTTGGTAATGATCGGGTTCGGTGAAAAAGGGCATGGGTCTCAACTCCCGGTCGCTCGATCCGCAGCGGCGGCGGCGGTCAGGGTCCGGGTCAGGCACACCGCGCTCGCCGGACACAGGGCCGCGAATTCGGTCGTTTGGCGCAGGACGGACGGCGCGGCCTCGCGCATCCTGAAGGCACTGGCCGCGTGAACGCCGACGCGGCGTCCTGCCGCATCTTAATCGGGTCGCCGGGGGTTTTTCTCTCCCGGCTCCCACAGCACCCCGCAGGCGGGTCCGCACGGGGCGTTGCCTTCGGGATTAGAAAGGGGTGCCGTAGAATGACGACCGCCATCGCTGGCTCGCCGCCGCTCACCGGCACAGCTTCTCACACGGTACGCCGTCCTTGTCCCCATCCAGGGAGCGGACCCCCCACACGGTCAGGTAGGCGATTTCCAGCAAAGCCCTTACCTACATCTCGTTCCCACGCTCCGGCGTGGGAATGCCGTTCGAGCCTCTCCAGCGGCCCACGATGCCGGAGCATCGCGATGGCCAAGGCTCCCACGCTGGAGCGTGGGAGCCAGGCCGAGTCATTTCATTTCTGGAAATCGCCTAGAACTTCGCCTCCTCGCAGCTTGTCCCTTCGTGTCGCTACCGGGCGAGCTGCTCCGCGAACACCTCGAGAAAATCCCGCTATAAGTCGTTATAGCTCCGCTGACCGAGCAGGACTGCTATGTGATAATTTTTCACACGTATCCCGAGCAGACCCCTATGTTCCGAGATTACTGACCGCTGATGTCCCGCTGAACCGCCAGATACTGGGTCACGCGGCCGTCCCGCATCACGGGGGTGACCTTCCACTCGATGTCGAAGGTGGAACCGTCCTTGCGGTAATTGACCGTACTGCCATGGAAGGTTCGTCCTTGGCGCAGATCCTCCGCGAGCCTGCCAGTAACCGCTTTATCCGTCTTCGGACCCTGAAGGATACCCGGCGTCTGTCCCAGCACCTCCTCCGCGGAGTATCCAGTCATGTCGGTGAAGCCCTGATTGACAAAGATCACTTTGTGACCGCCACGGTCATCCGTGGCCTCCGTCACCATCACGGAATCGAAGCTCAGGTCTGCGAGTGCCTGGAAAAGCGGTGAATCGAGAAACTCTCGGGAGTCTTTCATTCAAAATCTCCTGGGTTCGGAAGTGGCGTGGGCGTGCGTGCCCGTGAGTTGAGCCGGACAGCGGCTCCGAGACGATTAAGGTGGTCATGCCCGAATCAAAAAGAATCGGGCCAACGGGTATAGGACTAAGGAAAGGATAAGAAAAGGATAGGAAATCCAACCGCATATGTGAAAGTATCCCCTCATGCACTGAGCCTGTCAAGGCCGAAGCAGAGGCGTTCGCGCCCCCATAGCGCATCGGTTGAGGCAGGCTCTGGGTGTGGGGAGGGGGTTAAATATCCAAGTTAGGAACACGACCCGCGCGCTTACACCGTGGCCGCCGGCTGGGCGCCGATCGTGCGTTCCAACCAGCCCAACAGGTGATCCGCGACTTCGCGCCAGTTCAGCTCCAGCATCATGGCGTGCGCCATATCCGGGAAGATGTGGGCTTCGGTTCCATAAAAACGGGCGGTTTCCCGCACCAGCGCCGGCGAGACGAATACGTCGTTCCGCGTCCCCAGCACCAGCACCGGGACCCGCACCTGTCGCGGGTCCAGTCGCAACGGGTTCAGGCCCATCATATCCAGCGAAACCACTTGCGATTCCGCCTGCGTGTAACGGAAGTATTCACGCAATTTTGCAAAAGGGATGTTCTTGGAAAACAAGGCGCGCCGCATCAATTCGGGGGTGCCGTAGCTGGGACCGAGCACCGAAAACAGCGAAATCTGCTGGAACAGGAAGGGATGGCGCATCGCCATGTGCAACGTGGCGGGGAACAAGCCTTGCGGGGGCACCGAAGCCATTAAGACCACGCCCGCAACCGCGGGTTGGGTTTCCAGGTATTTTTGGATCACCATGCCGCCCATCGAATGGCCGATCAGCACCGGTGAGGTGGAGAGGGTCGCCGCGGCCCTGGTCAGATCGGCGACATAGTCGGCCAGCCGCCAGGTATGCAAGTGCTCGTGGCCTTCGCTGAGCCCGTGGCCGCGCAGGCTGAAAGCATGTGCTTCATAACCGTTCCGCGCGAAATAGGGCAGAAAATTTTCGTCCCAGATCCGGGCTTCGGAGAACGAACCATGCACGAACAGCAGGGGTATTGGTTTGGGCGTGACCTCCGGATGGCGACTGATCATGTCCAACTTCATGGTGATGATTCCTGTGAGGTGTGGATTAGGACCACATCGGATAATGACTGTGCAGGTAGCGTTGTTCGGCCATCAGCACGGTAAAAGGAATTTCGTCGCACAGATAAAGCGCGACCTCCTCATCCTGCACGCGCATCACCTTAGCTTCGACGTTGACCTGGACGCCGCGCCGAAACCGCAAGGCGCCTCTGACCGAACTGCCTGGCAGAGGCGGTGTTCGCCCCGAAGACCGGTAACGCAGGCCGCGCGCCGAGACCTCGATCACCGCATAGCTTTTTCCCGCCCAGAGCAACGTCGGCTGCTCCCGGAGAGGATAGCGAATGCGATGATACTGGCGTTGTTCTTGATCCATTGTCGAAGATCTGGGGTCAGGAATGGAAAATCCTGGTGAGGCATCAATCGAATTTTGAGTTTAACGCGGAAACCGCCTTGATTTCACACTCCAGGCGACCCTGGCCGAGGAGAATATCCAGGGATTCGCCGACGCCGGCGTCGCTGGCGCGGCGCAGGATGACTCCATCCGGTCGCCGACGCACGATGGCGTAACCGCGCTGGAGCGTGGCGAGCGGGCTGAGGGCGTGCAGGGTTTCGCACAGATGACTCAGGCCTTGCGAAGGTTCCCGCAACCGGCGGCGCATCGCCTCCAGCAACCGCTGTTCCCACTCGCCGAGCCGCTGACGAGCCACGCGCAGCCGGAGCGCCGGCGTCCGGGCCTGCAACTGTCCCGCCGATCCCGCCAGCCGCAAGCGTTCCTGATTCAGACGGTTGCGCAACGCCCGCCGCAGTCGCTGGTCCAGGTCGTCGAGTTGTTGGGCGCGGTCCCGCAAACGATGGCGCGGTTGCGCGCGGTCGAGGCGCCGCGCCAGAGCATCCAATCGTTGGCGCGGGTCGGTCAGCCGCCGGCGCCATGCCCCCGCCAGGCGTTCGTCCAACAGCCGGACCCGGCGCAGCCATTCCAGCCGGTCGGGGCTGGCCAGTTCCGCCGCCGCCGTGGGCGTGGCGGCGCGCAGGTCGGCGGCAAAATCGGCGATGGTGACGTCGGTTTCATGGCCGATGCCGGCGACCAGCGGGATCGGGCAGTCGAAGATCGCCCGGGCGACGGATTCCTCGTTGAACGCCCAGAGATCCTCCAGCGAACCGCCGCCGCGCACCAGCAGCAGCACGTCGCACTCCCGACGCCGCGCCGCGAGGTGGATCGTCTCGGCGATGCGGTCCGCCGCGCCGTCGCCCTGCACCGGCGTCGGATAGATCAGGACCGGCAGGTGGGGGCAGCGGCGACGCAGCACGCTCAGCACGTCGCGGAGGGCGGCGCCGGTCGGAGAGGTGATCACCCCGATTCGTCGGGGGAACCGGGGCAGCGGTCGCTTGCGTTCCGGCGCGAACCATCCCTCCCGTTCCAGCCGCAGCCGCAGGGCGTCGTAGGCTTGGCGCAGTGCCCCAGCCCCGGCTTCTTCCAAATATTCCACGATGAGCTGAAAATCGCCGCGCGCTTCGTACAGGCTGACCCGACCGCGCGCCAGAACCCGCTGACCGTTGCGCGGGTCGGCGCGGAACAGCAGGGCGCGGTTCTGAAACAGCGCGCAGCGAACTTGCGCCCGGGCGTCCTTAAGCGAGAAGTAAAGATGCCCGGAGGAGGGACGGGACAGGTTGGAGACTTCGCCTTCCACCCACAACAGCGGAAATTCGCCCTCCAGCAGGGCGCGCGCCTCCTGGTTCAATCGGGAGACGGTATAAATGTCGCGGTCGGCGGGGGGAAAAAGTGTATTCATGGTCGGCGAATGAATCTCTCAGGTTTTTTATGAAGGCTCACACTATCGCTGCGTCTTCGGTGTCATAATCCCCCACTGATTTCTGTTTGAGTTTTAAGGTCCCGTCATGCGTATCGTTCAAGAAGCCCTGACCTTCGATGATGTCCTGCTCCTTCCCGCCTATTCCGCGGTGCTGCCCAAGGACGCAAACCTCAGGACCCAACTGACCCGCGCCATTTCCCTCAACATCCCGCTGCTGTCGGCGGCGATGGACACCGTCACCGAATCTCGACTGGCCATCGCCCTGGCCCAGGAAGGCGGCATCGGCATTATCCACAAGAACATGCCAGTTGAGAAACAGGCGCAGGAAGTCTGGCGGGTCAAGAAATACGAAAGCGGGGTGATCCAGGATCCCATCGTCATCCACCCTGACGCCACGATCCGCGAGGTGGTGGAGCTGACCCGCGCCCACCACTTTTCCGGATTGCCGGTGGTGGAGGGCGAGGAGCTGGTCGGCATCGTCACCAACCGCGACCTGCGTTTCGAGTCTAACATGGGTGCGCCGGTCAGCACGGTGATGACCCCAAAGGAGCGGCTGGTTACGGTGCACGAGGGGGCCAGCCGCGAGGAAATCGTGACCTTGCTGCACAAGCACCGCATCGAAAAATTGCTGGTGATCAACGACCGGTTCCAGTTGCGCGGCATGATCACGGTCAAGGATATTCAGAAGTCCAGCGACTTTCCGATCGCCTGCAAGGACGAATGGGGCCGACTGCGGGCCGGCGCGGCGGTCGGCACCGGCGGCGATACCGAGGAACGGGTGGCGGCGCTGGCGGGCGCCGACGTGGACGTGATCGTGGTGGATACCGCCCACGGCCATTCCCGCAACGTGCTCGACCGGGTACGGTGGATCAAGGAGCGCTATCCGAAAATCCAGGTGATCGGCGGCAACATCGCCACCGCCGCCGCCGCTCGCGATCTGGTGGACGCCGGCGCGGACGCGGTGAAGGTGGGCATTGGTCCTGGATCGATCTGCACCACCCGCATCATCGCCGGGGTCGGCGTACCGCAGATCAGCGCGGTCGCCAACGTCGCCGAGGCGCTGCGCGATTGCGACGTGCCGGTCATCGCCGACGGCGGCGTGCGCTATTCCGGCGATCTGGCCAAGGCCATCGCCGCCGGGGCGCATACGGTGATGATCGGCGGTCTGTTCGCCGGGACCGAGGAAGCGCCCGGGGAGATCGAGTTGTATCAGGGCCGTTCCTACAAATCCTATCGCGGCATGGGCTCCATCGGCGCGATGACCCAGCAGCACGGCTCCAGCGACCGCTATTTTCAGGAAGGCAGCGCGTTCGAGAAGCTGGTGCCGGAAGGCATCGAAGGGCGGGTGCCCTACAAGGGCAGCGTGTTGGCGATCATCAACCAGTTGATGGGCGGTCTGCGCTCCAGTATGGGTTACGTCGGCTGCCAGGATCTGGCCGAGATGCGCACCAAGCCGGTCTTCACCCGGGTGACCGGCGCCGGCATGCGCGAGAGCCACGTCCACGACGTGAGCATCACCAAGGAAGCCCCGAATTATCGGGCCGATTGAGAGGCGTTTTTGTACGGCCTCTGAGGCGATTTACCGCAAAGACCTTACCTACATCTCGTTCCCACGCTCCAGCGTGGGAATGCCGTTCGGGCCGCTCCAGCGGCCCATGATGCCGGAGCATCGCGATGGCCAGGGCTCCCACGCTGGAGCGTGGGAGCCAGTTCGGGTCATTTAATTTCTGTAAATCGCCTGAGTTCCCGCCCTTCACCCCACCCTGACCCTCCCCCGTCGAGGGGGAGGGGAGTGCCCTCATGACCGTCCGCGACATTCATCTCGACCGCATTCTGATTCTGGATTTCGGCTCTCAGTACACGCAATTGATCGCGCGCCGGATCCGCGAGATCGGGGTCTATTGCGAAATCCATCCCTACGACGCCGATCCAGCCGCATTACATGCATTCCGCCCGCGCGGGATCATCCTGTCCGGCAGCCCGGAATCCACGACCGTAACCGACGGTCCCCGCGCGCCCCAGGTCGCATACGATCTCGCGGTCCCGTTGCTCGGCATCTGTTATGGCATGCAGACCATGGCCGTGCAACTGGGGGGACGGGTGGAGCCTTCCGATCATCGTGAGTTCGGCTACGCCCAGGTCCGCGCCCACGCCCATTCCACCCTGTTGCGCGATATCGAGGACCACACCAACGCCGAAGGTCACGGTCTGCTCGATGTCTGGATGAGCCACGGCGACCGGGTGACGACCTTGCCGCCGGGGTTTATCCGCATCGCCAGCACCGCCACCTGCCCGATCGCCGGCATCGCCGATGAGGACCGGCGCTGGTACGGGTTGCAATTTCATCCCGAAGTGACCCACACCCGGCAGGGCGAGCGCATTCTGCGGCGGTTCGTGCTGGACCTCTGCGGCTGCGAGCCGCTGTGGACCACCGGCA
>REEE01000282.1 GCA_007695245.1 Candidatus Competibacteraceae bacterium
GATTTGGTCCTATGGGTCGGGCTACGGTGGCAACGCCCTGCTCGGCAAGAAGTGCCTGGCGCTGCGCATCGCCTCGGTGATGGCCCGCAATGAGGGTTGGCTCGCCGAACACATGCTGATCATGGGGATCGAATCGCCGCAGGGCGAGAAAACCTACCTCGGCGGTGCCATGCCCAGCGCCTGCGGCAAGACCAACTTGGCCATGCTGGTGCCGCCCAAGGGCTTTGAAGGCTGGAAAGTCACCACCGTGGGCGACGATATCGCCTGGATCAAGAAAGGCCCGGATGGCAGCTTGCGCGCCATCAATCCCGAAGCGGGCATTTTCGGCGTGGCACCGGGCACCAATATGGCGTCCAACCCCAATGCGATGCTCAGCATCACCAAGAATTGCATCGTCACCAATGCGGCGTTGACCGATGACGGCGACGTGTGGTGGGAAGGCATGGACGGCCCGCCGCCGGCGCACGCCATTGACTGGAAGGGCGAAGACTGGACCCCCGACTGTGGTCGGCCCGCCGCGCACCCCAACGCCCGCTTCACCGCCCCGGCCAGCCAGGTGCCGAGCATCGATCCGGATTGGGAAAACCCCGCCGGCGTACCGATCAGCGCCTTCGTCTTCGGTGGGCGGATGAGCAAAGACATGCCGCTGGTGTTCCAGGCTTTTAACTGGAGCCACGGCGTGTATCTGGCCGCCACCATGGGCTCGGAGGCGACGGCCGCGGCGATCGGCCAGGCGGCGATGCGCCGCGACCCGATGGCGATGCTGCCCTTCTGCGGCTACAACATGGCCGATTATTTCAGTCACTGGCTGAATGTCGGTCGTCGGGTGCCCAATCCACCCCGCATCTTCCGCGTCAACTGGTTCCGCAAGGACGACAACGGCAAATTCCTGTGGCCGGGATTCGGTGAAAACATGCGCGTCCTGAAGTGGGTCGTGGACCGGGTCCACGGTCGCGGCTATGGCGTCGAAAGTCCGATCGGCTGGATGCCGCGCCATGAGGACCTCTCATGGGAAGGTCTCGACTATCCGAGCGAAACCTTCTATGACCTGATGTCAGTAGGCCGCAAGGCCGGAACGTCCGAGGCGCACGCCCACGAGGAACAATTCGATCTGTTCTTCGACCGTCTGCCCAAGGAGTTCATCTTCGAACGTGAATTGCTGCGCTCCCGTCTGTGGCGTTCGCCCGATCAGTGGGAACTGGCGCACGAGACCGCCTGACCGGTTATTGGCTTTGGATCGGGCCGCGCCCGCGAGAAACCCCCAGTCAATACCCCGGTGGCGCAGCCCGATCCGTTCGATCCAGCTTGATCGTGAGTTCATTGAGGAGAATATCCGTATGTCACGCAAAAAAATTGCGCTGGTTGGCGCCGGCCAAATTGGCGGCACACTCGCTCTGCTGGCCGGCATGAAAGAGTTGGGCGACATCGCCCTGTTCGATATCGCCGACGGCGTTCCCCAAGGCAAGGCGCTCGACATCGCCCAGGCCGCGCCGGTCGAGGGCTTCGACGGCGTTTATACCGGCGGCAACGATTACGCCGTCATCGAAGGCGCGGACGTGGTGATCGTCACCGCTGGCGTACCCCGCAAGCCGGGCATGAGCCGCGACGACCTGATCAGCGTCAACACCAAGGTCATGGTCGCGGTCGGCGAGAACATCAAACAGCGCTGCCCCGACGCCTTCGTCATCGTCATCACCAACCCGCTCGACGCCATGGTCGGGGTGCTGCAGCAGGTCTCGGGCTTGCCGGCGGAAAAGGTGGTCGGCATGGCCGGCGTGCTGGACAGCGCACGATTCCGCCATTTCCTGGCCGACGAGTTCAAGGTTTCGGTCGAGGACGTCACCGCCTTCGTGTTGGGCGGCCACGGCGATACCATGGTGCCGCTGGTGCGCTATTCGACGGTCGCCGGCATCCCGCTGCCCGACCTGGTCAAGATGGGCTGGACCACCCAGGAACGACTGGATGCGATCGTCAAGCGCACCCGCAACGGTGGCGGCGAAATCGTGGCGCTGTTGAAGACCGGTTCGGCGTTCTACGCCCCGGCTTCCTCGGCCATCGCCATGGCCGACGCCTACCTGAAGGACAAGAAGCGCCTGTTGCCCTGCGCCGCCTATCTGAGCGGGCAATATGGAGTCAGCGGCATCTATGTCGGCGTTCCGGTGATTCTGGGCGCGGGCGGGGTCGAGAAGATCGTCGAAATCGAACTGAACGCCGACGAGAAAGCGATGTTCGACCACTCGGTCAAGTCGGTCAAGGAACTGGTCGAGATCACCAAGCAGTTCCTGTAGACGCAGCGCTATCGATTGGCTGTTCGGCAAGACCCTGCCTCGCTGTGGAGCGGCTGCTCGGACAGCCGCGCGTCCGCCCATCAGATCAACAGTCTGATGGGCAGGCGAAGAGTTCGTCCACCGTAACGTGGTCAATTGTGGTGGTGCATACCGATCTCAACTGCCTGTCGGTGACGCAATACGCCATCGAGGTGCTCAGGGTCCAGCACATCGGCTCTTTGGGAATTACCGGGGGCTCTTTGGGAATTACCAGGGCTCTTCGAATTTTTGGAGTGGCTTGAATGCGCGTTCTCTTCGATCGGGGTACGCTCGTGCCTCGATGGGGGAAGCGGACATTTTCGCGGACATTTTTCTTGGGCTATCGGATGCAAGGCTCTATGATTCAATAGAAAAAAGAGCCTTGACCGGTGGACATTCCGATGGACCCAAACGCTTGGCAGACACTGGATCGGCGTGTTGAGACCGCCCGATTCGGTCCTTTTACCTTCCAGATCGGCGTCGATCCCAGCGAAGTCGCCTTGCCCCTGCAACGGGTCGAAGACGCGCACCAGCGATTCGTCACGTTGCCGCTCTCCCAGGTTGCGCACCAGTTGGAACGGGAAGTGGTGGCGAGCAGCGTGTTCGGCACCAACACCATTGAGGGCGGAACGCTGACCGAGGAGGAGACGGCGGCTACTCTGACGCTGGCCCCAGAGGCGGTTCGAGAAGTCGAGCAACGACGAGTGGTGAACATCAAGGCGGCCTACGACCGCGCTCTGCAAGCGGCAAGCGTGCCCGGCTGGCGGCTCGATCTCGATTTTATCCGCGAGATTCACGCCGCCATTACCCAGGGCTTGCCGCATCCACTCGACCAGCCGGGAGTATTCCGCGAGAACCCCAAGACCACCGTGACCCAAGTGGGCGACGCCGCGCATGGCGGGCGCTATAAGCCGCCGCAATATGGCGGCGATGTGTGCTTGCTGATGCGCCATTGCGTCGAATGGCATGAAAACTTGGTCGCGGCGGAGGTGCCCGCTTTGATCCGCGCTCCGCTCGTTCATCTCTACTACGAGTTGATCCATCCGTTCTGGGATGGCAATGGCCGGGTCGGACGGGTGCTGGAGGCGACCGTGTTGCAGGCGGCGGGGTATCGCTACGCGCCGTTCGCGATGGCGCGGTATTACCTGGATAACCTCGATAACTACTTCGCGCTGTTCAACGCTTGTCGCAAGCGGGCGGATAAGAAGGTGGAATATCCCAATACGCCCTTTGTCGCCTTCCATCTGGAAGGGATGCGGGTGGTGATCGACCGTTTGCACAGCCGCATGAATTGGATTGTTTCCGTCCTGTTGTTTCAGGGCCGAATCAGGCAATTGTTGGATGAAAGAAAAATCAACGCGCGGCAGTACGCCATTCTGGCGCAACTTTTGACCTTGCCGTCTCCGTTTCCCTTGGAGCGGCTGCGGCAAAGCCCCTGGTATCAGGCGTTGTACCTGCAACGCGGCGATAAGACGAAACAGCGGGATTGGCGTCAGTTGCGGGAACTGGGGCTGGTTCGATTGGAGGCCGGGCAAGTTTGGCCGGATCTGGGTTGAGTGCGTGCTGCATCGATCACTCTGCGGGAACCGCTCGACGCCGAGACTTGCCTCCAGTTCGCCCATCGAATAAATCGAATGATTGTTCAACATTATTCGGATTGTTGGAAGTTTTTCTTCGTTTTACACTAACCGTAGTGTTCGATCCGCAAGGAAAGACTTCATGCAAATCGATATCCAGGCGCAGGGTTTCGAGCTGACCGACGATTTGCGCGAACATACCGAACGGCATCTGCGCTTCGCGCTCGGCTGGGCCGATGACTATCTGTGCCAAGTCTCGGTCCGTCTGTCCGACGAGAGCGAGCCACGCGGGAGTAAGGACCAACGCTGCTGGATCCAGATTAGGTTTCCCGGCGCGCCGAGCGTGGTGATCGAGGATATCGAGGCGGACATCCGCGTCGCCATCGAGCGGGCCGCCGACCGGGCCGGCCGTTCGGTGGCGCGCCGACTGGAACGGTTGCGCGACCAGCGTCATAGCCTGCCAACGCCAGTCAGGCCAGACGATGCCGCCAGCTGACCCCACACACTGAACCCGTTACCGGCCGCACGGCGCGGCCTGGGAGGAACCTGATGAAATACTTACCGGAACTATTCACCGCCAACGCGCGCTGGGCCGAAAAGATGGTGGCCGACGACCCCCACTTTTTCGCCGGACTGGCGGCGATACAAACCCCCGCCTATCTGTGGATCGGCTGCGCGGACAGCCGGGTGCCCGCCAATGAGATCACCGGTTTGAAGCCGGGCGAAGTGTTCGTCCACCGCAACGTGGCCAACGTGGTGGTGCATACCGACCTCAACTGCCTGTCGGTGATGCAATACGCCATTGAAGTGCTCAAGGTCCAGCACGTCATCGTTTGCGGTCATTACGGCTGCGGCGGGGTCAAGGCGGCCTTGGAGGGACCAGCCCTGGGGTTGATCGATAACTGGCTGCGTCATATCCAGGACGTACGCGACCGGCACGCGGAGCTTCTTGCCGCCTTGCCGGATAACGAGGCGCGCTGGCGCGCGCTGTGCGAGTTGAACGTCATCGAACAAGTGCGCAACGTCGCCCGCACCCCCCTGGTGGGCGACGCCTGGCGGCGCGGCCAACCGCTGATGCTGCACAGTTGGATTTACGGGCTTTCGGACGGTCGCCTGCAGGATCTTCAGGCGTCCATGCAGGATGGCACCGAGATGGAATCCGTCGTCACCCAAGCGGTGGCGGGCGTCCGGGTGCGCTACATGCCGCATTAAGGTCTGTTTGCCTCCGATTCCACGGGTTTGCCCACTGGACGGTCGCGGCCGGACCTGGCTCGTTGAGGAGTCGTAAAAAGCCATATACAATATGGTTTTTCCGGTTTGTAACTGGATAAAATCGAAGTTATCTCTTTGATTTAGAAATTAAAATTAAAAAAACAAAACTCTTATACCTGATTTACCGTAAAGGAGACCGTATTCATGCACGACATCATCCAACAATTAGACCAAAAGCGGGCTGAGGCCCGTTTGGGCGGGGGGCAAAGCCGGATTGAAGGCCAACACCGGCGGGGCAAGCTCAGCGCCCGCGAGCGGCTCGAAGTGCTGCTCGATCCGGGCAGCTTCGAAGAATGGGACATGTTCGTCGAACACCGCTGCACCGACTTCGGCATGGCTGACACCCGCATCCCCGGCGATGGCGTGGTCACCGGTTACGGGACGGTCAACGGCCGCCTGGTCTTCGTATACAGCCAGGATTTCACCGTGTTGGGCGGCTCCCTGTCCCAGGCCCACGCCGAGAAAATCTGCAAGATCATGGATCACGCCCTCAAGGTCGGCGCGCCGGTCATCGGCCTGAACGACTCGGGCGGGGCCCGCATCCAGGAAGGGGTGGATTCGCTGGCCGGCTACGCCAACGTGTTCCAGCGCAACGTCCTGGCCTCGGGCGTCATCCCGCAGATCTCGATCATCATGGGGCCGTGCGCGGGGGGTGCGGTGTACTCGCCGGCCATCACCGACTTCATCTTCATGGTCAAGGACACCTCGTATATGTTCGTGACCGGCCCCGAAGTGGTGAAGACCGTCACCCACGAAGAGGTCACGGCCGAGGAACTCGGCGGGGCGATGGCCCATTCGATCCAGTCGGGCGTGTGCGACCGCGCCTTCGGCAACGATATCGACGCCCTGCTGATGCTGCGGCGGTTCATCAACTTCCTGCCGCCCAACAACCGGGAAAAACCGCCGTTTCGCCCCACGCCCGACCCCGCCGACCGGCAGGAATACTCGCTGGACACGCTGATTCCCGACCATCCCAATCAGCCCTACAACATGAAGGAACTGATTCTGAAAGTCGTGGACGACGTGGATTTCTTCGAGATTCAGCCGGATAACGCCAAAAATATCCTCGTCGGCTTCGCCCGCATGGACGGTTGGCCGGTCGGGATCGTCGCCAATCAACCGATGGTGCTGGCCGGCTGCCTGGATATCAAGTCCTCGATCAAGGCGGCCCGCTTCGTGCGCTTCTGCGACGCCTTCAACATCCCGCTCGTCACTTTCGTGGACGTGCCCGGCTTCATGCCCGGGACCGCGCAGGAGCACGGCGGCATCATCAAACACGGCGCCAAGCTGCTCTACGCCTACGCCGAATGCACCGTGCCCAAGGTCACCGTCATCACCCGCAAAGCCTACGGCGGGGCCTACGATGTGATGAGTTCCAAGCATCTGCGCGGCGACGTCAACTTCGCTTGGCCGACCGCCGAAATCGCGGTGATGGGTCCCAAGGGCGCAGTGGAAATCATCTTCCGCCAGGACAGCGGCGATGCCGCCAAGATCGCCGAACGCACCGAGGAATATCGCAAGAAATTCGCCAACCCGTTCATCGCCGGTCACCGCGGTTTCATCGACGATGTGATCATGCCCCACGGCACCCGCCGACGCATCTGCCGTTCCCTGGCGATGCTGCGGGACAAGGAACTCGAAAATCCGTGGCGCAAGCACGGCAACATTCCGCTGTAAGGGGTCGGACGCATGTTTAAGAAAATTCTCATCGCCAATCGCGGCGAAATCGCCTGCCGCGTGATCAAGACCGCCCGCAAGATGGGCATCCAGACCGTCGCCGTCTACTCCGAGGCGGATCGGGACGCCCTGCACGTCGAGCTGGCCGACGAGGCTGTATTGATCGGCCCGCCGCCCAGCGCCCAGAGCTATCTGGTCATGGAGCGCATCGTCCAAGCCTGCAAGGATACCGGCGCCGAGGCGGTGCATCCGGGCTACGGCTTTCTGTCCGAGCGCCCGGCCTTCTGCGAGATGCTGGAAAAAGAGGGGATCGTGTTCATCGGCCCGAAGGTGAAAGCCATCGAGGCCATGGGCGACAAGATCACCTCCAAGAAGCTGGCCATGGAAGCCGGCGTCAGCACCGTGCCGGGCTGTACCGACGTCATCCAGGATGCCGAGCACGCCCAGGCGATCGCCCGAGACATCGGTTATCCGGTGATGCTCAAAGCGACCGCCGGCGGCGGTGGCAAGGGCATGCGCATCGCCTGGAACGACGCCGAATGCGCCGACGGCTTCGAGCGTGCCTCCAACGAAGCGCGGTCCTCCTTCGGCGACGACCGGGTGTTCGTCGAGAAATACATCGAGGAACCGCGCCACATCGAAATCCAGGTGCTGGGCGACAGTCACGGCCACATCGTCTATCTGGGCGAGCGCGAATGCTCGCTGCAGCGGCGGCATCAGAAGGTGATCGAGGAAGCGCCCTCGCCGTTTCTCGACGAGAAAACCCGCCGGGCCATGGGCGAGCAGGCGGTGGCGCTGGCCCGCGCGGTGGACTATCAGTCCGCCGGTACGGTGGAGTTCATCGTCGACGCCAAGCGCAACTTCTACTTCCTGGAGATGAACACCCGCTTGCAGGTCGAACATCCGGTCACCGAGTTCATCACCGGGCTGGACCTGGTGGAACAGATGATCCGCGTGGCCGCCGGCGAGCCGCTGTCCTTCACCCAGGACGACGTCAAACTCAAGGGTTGGGCCATCGAGGCGCGCGTCTACGCCGAGGACCCGTTCCGCAACTTCCTGCCCTCCATCGGCCGGCTGGTGAAATACATGCCGCCCCAGGAAAGCGAGGTGGTGCGGGTCGATACCGGCGTCTACGAAGGCGGCGAAGTGTCGATGTACTACGACCCGATGATCGCCAAGCTCATCACCTATGGGGCGACCCGCGACCGAGCCATCGCCCACATGCGCGACGCGCTCAACGAGTTCTTCATTCGCGGCGTCCAGCACAACATCAGTTTCCTGGCGGCGCTGATGGTCCATACCCGGTTCATGACCGGGCGGATCAGCACCAACATGATCGCCGAGGAGTATCCCACGGGCTTCTACGCCTCCGACGTACCGCACGACGACCCGGCGCTGCTGATTTCGGTGGCCGCCTTCCTGCACCGCCGTTATATGGACCGCGCCGCCCAGATCAGCGGGCAACTGCTCGGCCACGAGCGCAAGGTCGGCAACGACTGGGTGGTGCTGATGTGCGACCGGCACCATCCGGTGCGGGTGGACCCGGCCGAGGGCGGCTACGACGTCATTTACATGGGTGAAGTCTATCAAGTCCGCAGCGATTGGCAGTTCGGCTTTCCCCTGTTCAAAGGAACGCTGAACGGTACCGCGATCTGCATCCAGGTCGAACGGCGCGACATGCACTACCGGCTGTTCCACTGGGGTTCGCAGGCGGATGTGATGGTGCTGTCGCCGCGGGTGGCCGAACTCCAGGCGTTGATGCCCGAGAAAGAGTTGCCGGATCTGTCCCAGTACCTGCTGTCGCCGATGCCCGGTCTGCTGACCAAGCTCACGGCGCAGGTCGGCCAAGAGGTCAAGGCCGGCGAGGAATTGGCGGTCATCGAAGCCATGAAGATGGAAAACGTGCTGCGTGCCGAGCACGACGCCAAGGTCGCCAAGCTTCTGGCGGCCCCCGGCGACAGCCTGGCGGTCGATCAACCCATCCTCGAGTTCGAGTCGGGATCCGTATAAAGGGAAGCTGCATTGGAGAGGAGGCCAGCGCCGAACGACGAGCGGGATTCATACTGGATGCGCCAGGCGTTGGCGCTGGCGCGGCGCGCGGCGGCGGCGGGTGAAGTACCGGTGGGGGCCGTGCTGGTGGTGGGCGACGAAGCCCTGGGTGAGGGGTGGAACCAGCCGATCGGCGCTTGCGATCCGACCGCGCACGCCGAAATCGTGGCGCTGCGCGCGGCGGCGGCCCGGATCGGCAATTACCGCTTGCCCGGCAGCACGCTGTACGTGACCCTGGAACCCTGTCCGATGTGCGCGGGAGCCATGGTTCACGCCCGGGTGGCGCGGGTCGTGTTCGGGGCCGCCGATCCGCGCGCGGGCGCGGCCGGCACGGCGTTCAATCTATTGCAGGCGGCGGCGCTCAACCACCGTGCCGAGGTGACGGGCGGCATGCTGGCCGAGGAATGCGGAACACTGTTGCGGGAGTTTTTCCGCACCCGCCGGATCGGATCGGTCGCTGGCGCGGACGCCTCGGTCAACGTTGATTGAAGCCGTGTTGGAAACCGCTGGGAGGCTCCTGTTGTTGCCACCAGGGCTGTTGTTGCGCCTGCCGTTCGCGGCGAATTTGTTCCTGCCGCGCCCGTTCGACCGCCCATTGGCGTTCCATTTCCAGCCGCAGGGCGAGTTCCTCCTGCTGGCGTTGCTGGGTCATGCGGATTTCCTGGCGCAGGCTCAACAATGCCCGGTTGTCGGGTGCCGCGCGCAGTCCGCGGTTGATGTAGGTCAAGCCTTCGTCGAATCGGCCCTGCCGATAGCGCTGTTCCGCCACATCCCAATAATAGGCGGCGATGCGCTGGATGCCCTCGACCGCTCGGGGATGGCCGGGTTGCAATTCCAACACCCGCCGGTAGGCGAGCAGGGCGTTATTGTGGGCGGGAGCGGTGATCCGACGGTTGTCCATATGCTGCTGGGCTTCGACGAGCAGTTGCGCGATTTCCACCTCCGGGGTTAGGGTGGGAGGCTCCTCCTCGCTGGTGGGAACCTCGGCCAAGAGATCGGCGATCTCTTCCGCCAGTTCGTCTGGCGTGCGGGCGTTCGGATCGTCGGCCGATTCCGCGGCGGACAGCGCGGCGGCGGTTTCCGTCGAGTCGAGGGAGGGCTCGGACGCGGCGTCGGCCGACGTGGGCGGTTCGGGGGTGACGGTCGCGATCGGCACCAGCGAAGCGGGCGTGGACCGGTAGCGGGGCACGCCGCTCGGTTCGTCGACCAGGGAGGTTAGATCGTCCGGCAACGGGAGTTGCCAAAAGAAAAACAGGCCGACCAGTCCGGCGGCGAGCACGGCGCTCAGATAGAGGGCGAGGTGTTTCAACCACCCGTGAGAACCGGCGTCGACCGGCGACGCGTCCGGTTCGACGTCGGGCGTCGCCGGGCGATCTGGAAGATCGGAGTGAGTGGTGTGAGTGAGTGATTTCATTGCGGCGATAACAGGGTTCGGTTCTGGCCTGGACGGTACGGGGCAGAATCCCGCGAGCCGTTCGCCGTGCCGGGCGAGTCCTAATGAATCAATTAGACGCTAATAATTGCTTTTTGTGGAGCCGAAGGCAATGTTTAGCTAAAACGACGCCGATGCCGGGGCTTGGCAAAACGATAGGATACGGTAGAATGCGGCTCCCCACCGCGTTCGTTGCAAATTTTCTCTCGGAGAGGTACCGAAGCGGTCATAACGGCGCCGACTCGAAATCGGATGGGGGCCTAACCGCCCCACGTGGGTTCGAATCCCACCCTCTCCGCCAATTCAAGCAGTGAAGCTACCTGTTCCGACTTTTCGCTTGCCGGAGATCGTCCGGCGGCATACCCGCGTCCGCCTCAATCGCTTGCGCTATTTTTTAATGTCTATGTTACAGGGGTTTTTTACAACGTTCTCGCAAAAGTAAATTGAGACAAGTGTCAAAAATTTAAATGCGATTGCCCTGGATCGTCACCCTTTCAATCCGTGTTCTCTTCGGGCAAGCGCCAGTCGTCATCGGGAATGGCCGGCAGCGTTACATCTTCGTACAGCACTTCAATGACTGCGCTGAAGTCCAAGCTCGACAACTCCACCCTGTCGCCCGGACCGTAAGCTTGCAAAACCCAGCGGTCCTGTTCGTCGCGGCGGAAGCATTCCACGCTCATCCGATTCTGCTCGATCAACACGTACTCTCGCAGACTGGGTAGTTGCCGGTAAATCCCGAATTTCTGGCCCCGGTCGAACGCGGCCGTCGCGGCGGATAGCACCTCCACCAGCAACGTGGGCTGGCGCTTGAAACGCGACGACGCATGATCCTCCGGCGCACAGGTCACCAGCAGGTCGGGGTAGAAGAAGGCGTCGGCGGCATCCACCCGCAGTTTCATGTCGGCCATGTAAGCTCGGCAGGGCCGCCCGCGAACGTGGGCGCGCAACAGGGTAAATAGATTGCCCGTGATGGTCACGTGGGCGTCGGTGGCACCGACCATCGCGAAGATTTCGCCGGCCAAATATTCATGTTTGCCTGGGTTGCGTTCTTCCCAAGCCAGATAATCTTCGGTGGTGAAAGCGATTTTGGCGCGAGCTAGGCTCATGGCGAACCTCCTGATCGACGTTCAGTAGAAATACATCGCCGGCCCACCTCACAGCCACCGGCGGACGCGCGCCCGGTAATCCGCGTA
>REEE01000283.1 GCA_007695245.1 Candidatus Competibacteraceae bacterium
CGAACTACCGCTCGGCGATCAATTGAGCTCCTTAATCCCCTGGATCAGTCCCGCCACCACTTTCTGCGCGTCGCCGTAGACCATCCGGGTATTGTCGGAGAAGAACAGTGCGTTCTCGATGCCGGCGAAGCCCACGCCCTTGCCGCGCTTGATGACCTGCACGTTCTTGGCGTAGTCCACATTGAGGATCGGCATGCCGTAGATCGGGCTGCTCTTATCGTTGCGCGCCGCCGGGTTGACCACGTCGTTGGCGCCGATCACCAGCGCCACGTCGGCGGTTGGGAAGTCGGCGTTGATCTCTTCCAGATCGAAGATCAGATCATACGGTACGCCCGCTTCCGCCAGCAGCACGTTCATGTGCCCCGGCATCCGGCCGGCCACTGGGTGGATGGCGAACTTGACGTCCACGCCGTTTTCGATCAGCAGCCGGCACATTTCCCACAGCTTGTGCTGGGCTTGCGCCACCGCCATGCCGTAACCGGGAACGATGATCACCTTGGACGCATAAGCCATCTGAATGGCGGCGTCCGGCGGCTCCATCGACTTCATGCTGCCGGTGACGGCCTGACCGCCGCTGCCCAACGCATCCCAACTGCTGAACAGGATGTTGGTGATCGAGCGGTTCATCGCTTTCGCCATCAGATGGGTCAACAGCGAACCGGCGGAGCCGACGATGATGCCGGCGATGATCATCGCCGAGTTGTTGAGCACGTAGCCTTCGAAGGCCACCGCCAGCCCGGTCAGGGCGTTGAACAGCGAGACCACCACCGGCATGTCGGCGCCGCCGATCGGCATGGCGATCATGATGCCCAGCGCCAGCGCCAGCAGGAAGAAAATCGCCAGCAGCGCCAGGTTATCCGAGCCGCTCAAGGCGATGATCAGGCCCAGCACAAACATCAAACCGAACAGAATGGCGTTGACTTTCTGCTGGCCGATGAACCGCAGCGGATTGCGGAACGACTGGTATTCCTGCAACTTGGCGAAGGCGATGATCGAGCCGGAGAACGAGATCGAGCCGATCATCGCGCCCAGCACCGCCAGCAGCAGGAACAGCCAGAGGGGTTTGCCCAGAGCGGCGTGATCCCACAACTCGGGACCGCCCAACAGGGTGACGGCGGCGATGGCCGCCGCCGCGCCGCCGCCCATGCCGTTGTAGACGGCGATCATCTGCGGCATGGCGGTCATTTCGACCTTCTTGGCGCTGTACCAGGCCACGGCGCTGCCGAGCATGAGCGCGGCGATCATCAGCAGGTAGTTGCCGGCGATCTGCGGATGCAGGAAGGTGACCAAAGTCGCCAGCAACATGCCCGCGCCCGCCCACAGAATGCCGCTGCGGGCGGTGGTGGGGTGCGACATCCGCTTGAGGCCGACGATGAACAGGACCGCGGTGAGGAAATAGCTGAGTTCGATCAGGTGGCCCATGGGTTACTCCTTTTTCGCGGCCTTGCTGCTCTTGAACATGTCCAGCATCCGCTCGGTGACCACGTAGCCGCCCACCGCGTTGCCGGCGCCCAGCGCCACGCCGAAGAATCCGACGATCAGCGCCAGGGTGTTATCGGGACTGGCCTCGCCCAGCACCACCATCGCGCCGACCACCACGATGCCGTGGACGAAGTTGGAGCCGGACATCAGCGGGGTGTGCAGGATCACCGGCACCCGGCTGATGATCTCATAGCCGAGAAAGCCGGCCAGCATCAGGATGTAGAGCGGAAGAAAAAGCTCGAGCGCGTGTAGCATCGCTTCCATAGTCGTGTCTCCAGACGATTATTGTTCGAGCAGCTTGCGGGTCGGCTCGTGGCAGACCTGCCCGTCCCGAGTCAACGCGCTTTTGGCGATCACCTCGTCGTCCCAGTCCAGGTTCAGAACGCCGTCCTTAACCATCGGCGACAGGAAGTTGTACAGGTTCTTGGCGTACATCTCGCTGGCCGGGACCGGGAAGCTGCTGGGAATGTTGAGCGGACCGGCGACAGTCACACCGTGGTGATCGATGGTCTCGCCGGGTTGGGTCAGCTCGCAGTTGCCACCCGATTCCGCCGCCAGATCGACGACCACCGCGCCGCGCTTCATGCCCTCGACCATCGCGGTGGTGACGATCTTCGGCGCCGCTCGGCCGGGAATGGCGGCGGTGGTGATCACCGCGTTGGCCGCCGCGATATGGCGGGCCAGGGTATCGGCCTGCTTTTGCTTCTCCTCGGCGGTCAGTTCGCGGGCGTAACCGCCCTCGCCTTCGGCGCTGACGCCGGTGTCGATCATCTTGGCGCCGAGCGACTCGATCTCCTGCCGCGCGGCGGGGCGGATGTCGTAGGCTTCCACCATCGCGCCCAGCCGTTTGGCGGTGGCGATGGCTTGCAACCCGGCCACGCCGGCGCCGACGATGACGACCTTGGCCGGGCGGATGGTGCCGGCGGCGGTGGTCAGCATCGGGAAGAAGCCGCCGGACAGGTTGGCCGCCAGCAAGGCGACCTTGTAGCCGGCGACCGCCGCCTGCGAGGACAGCACGTCCATGGATTGAGCGCGGGAGATGCGCGGGATCAGTTCCATGGCGAAGCTGGTGATTTTCTTGGCTTGCAGGCGCTTGACCAGCTCCAGGTTACGGTGCGGCTGCAGGATGCTCAGCAGAATGGTGCCCTCCCGGAGCAGTTCCACTTCTTCCAAAGTGGGCGGCTGCACCTTGAACACCACGTCGGCCTCGGCGTACAGGGTTTTGGCGTCTTCCAGCAATCGGCTGCTTTTGCTGGTGTACGCGTCGTCGGCGAAAAAGGCGCTGAGACCGGCGCCCTTTTCGATCAGCACTTCCGCGCCGAGCTTGGTGAAACGCTCGGCCATCATCGGGTCCAGGGCGACCCGCCGTTCGCCCGAAGCACACTCTTTCGGGACGGCCATACGAACAGGCATGATGTTGCCTCCTGGGTGGTTTATGGATACCGGACGCCCGCCCGCCCGGAAATTGGCACGAAAAAAGGCTTGCGCGAAGCCTTTGCAGTTACTGGGGTTCACCGTTACGGGCATGCGCGCCAGCGGCGGGGGCGCGATACTTGTAGAATATTAGCCTAGACTTGCAAGATCACAAACGACCGGAGTGCAAATAGGCTTCTGAAGTCTATTGCGGGCGCCCGTGCAACCCATCGTCCAGCGGCGCGTCTATGGATTGTTCGCGAGTCAACGAGCCTTCATGTTGGCGAGCGATAATCGCGGAATCGACGACGGGGAACAGGCACAGGTGACGCATGAACGGACTGGAACAGCAGGTTTTGCGCACGGACGTGACGGGAATGCCACTGGAGTGGATCGATTACCAACAAGCGGTGCGGCTGTACCATGCCGAGCAGGTGGCCTACACCTGCGGCATGGTGCTCTACACGGTGCGCGGCGGTGTTAACGCGCGCAGCGGGCGGCGCAGCGCCGTCACGGTGAATTCCATCATCGCCACGCAGGGTGGGACCTACGCGCGGTTGCGCGCGCGTCACGATTACGTGCCGCCCCTTTCGAATCTGTCGTTGTTCCGGCGCGACTGCAATACGTGTCTGTACTGCGGCGAGACTTTTTCGGTCCGGGAGTTGTCTCGCGACCACGTCCGGCCCATCGTGCAAGGCGGCGCCGACCGCTGGAACAACGTGGTCACCGCCTGCAAGTCCTGCAATCATCACAAGGGCGGCCGGACGCCCGAACAGGCCGGCATGCAGCTGCTGGCGATCCCCTTTACGCCCAATCACCCGGAATACGTCTACTTGCAGGGCAAGCGGGTGTTGGCCGACCAGATGGATTTTCTCCGCGCGCATTTTCCGCGCTCCAGTCCGCTGCACCAACGCCTGGCGCGACTGTCTTGAATTTCACGGGGGAGACGGCGGCGAGTTGGAGGAGCAGCGCCGACGGTTGCAGGCGCAGTTGCGCGCGCTGCGCGGACACGCCCAGGGTCTGAGGCCGCTCCTGTCGAGTGCGGGCGATGTTCCCGACGCGCGGCGGGCGGCGGACTTGGAGCAACGACTGCTCCAGATGGAAGAAGACCTGGTGGCGGCTCGCCGGCAACTGGGTACGTTGGATGATTATCTGGCGCAGGTCCGGGAAGTGCTGGCCCATCCGGAAGACTATTTGCAGGTTCGTCCGCTGACTTTGCGATTGAACCGGATGGGCGTCAAGCTCGACGCAAACTCGACCGAACCGGGTGAAACCCTAAACCTGATCGAACTGGAATCCATGGGCGAACGGCGCATCGGCTCGTTGGTGCGTTTTACGCGTGATGAGTTGCCGCCGGACGGCGGCGCCAGCGAACGCCCGGGATGGTAGGAAAAAAACGGCGTTTTCGTCGTTGAGGTTTTTCAGGACGAGTGCGCCTCACCCAGCGTCGAAATCGCCCGCTCCAGCAACGCCTTGACCTGGTTCATCCCCGCGACCAGGTTCCGCTCGATCTCGGCCATGGTGATCGCGCCGGGCGCCTTGCCCGCCGCCCGGTTGGCGACCACGGCGCAAGCGGCGTAGCGCATCTCCAATTCGCGGGCCAGCGCCGCTTCCGGCATCCCGGTCATGCCGACGATGTCGCAACCGTCCCGCTCCAGCTTGCGGACTTCCGCCGCCGTTTCCAGGCGCGGCCCCTGCGTCGCCGCGTAAGTGCAAGACTCGCGCGCATCCAAATTCAACTCCCGGGCCGCCCGAATCAGCCGCATCCGCAGCTCGCCGCAGTAGGGTTCGGTGAAATCGATATGGGTGACATGGCTCAGATTGTCTTCGAAAAAAGTGCCGTGCCGGCCCCAGGTGTAATCCACGAGTTGATCCGGGAACGCCAGGACGCCCGGCGCCATGTCTTCCCGAATCCCGCCCACCGCCGCCACCGCGATGACCTGACGCACGCCGATCCGGTGTAGCGCCCAGAGATTGGCCCGGTAGTTGATCTGGTGCGGCGGCAGAGTGTGATGCGTGCCGTGCCGGGCCAGAAACACCACGGCCCGACCAGCCAGATCACCGTAAATCAGGGGGCTGGACGGTTCGCCGTAGGGTGTGGACTGGGATTCCCGATGGGTGATTTTCAGGGTATCCAGCGCGGTGAGGCCGGTGCCTCCAACGATCGCGACCGTGGGCGTCATGATAGAGATCCTCACGAACCAGAGAGAAGCGGGAAGGCGACCGCGACCGCCGTCAAACGCTCAGTCGCGGGCAGCGTAAATGGCCGGCAGGTTGCGCCAGTATTCCTGGTAATCCATGCCGCAGCCGAACACGTAACGATCCGGCACCTCCAGGCCGATGAAATCGACGCGCAAACCCGGTGCCTTGCGCGCGTGCAACTTGTTCGCCAACACCGCGCTGTACACCGCCGCCGCGCCTTGGCGGCGCACCTCGGCGAGAATCGCCTGGAGCGTGTCACCCTCGTCAAAAATATCGTCCACCACCAGCACCACCCGGTCGATCACCGCGGGGCGCGGCGGCGCGATCCAGTCGATCCGACCACCGCGCGTGCCGCCGCGGTAGCGGGTTGCGTGCAGATAACCGACCTGCAGCGGAAACCGCAAACGGGACAGCAACTGAGCGCCGGGAATAAACGCGCCGTTCATCACCACCAGCACCAGTGGGTCGCGGTGCTCCAGATGGGCGGTGACGGCGGCGGCCAGCCGATCCAGCGCGGCCTCGACCTGCGTCGGCGGATACAACAATTCGGCTTCGCGCAACACGGCGCGCGCCTGTTCGGGGGTCAGTTTGCCGGACATCGCGAACTCCAAGGGCAAACGGGTGGGGATGCGGGACGCCGAAGGTTCGCATCAACCGGCGATCGAGCCGCCGCATCCGCGCCCGCTCAGATATCCATCTCCAGAAACGGGAAGGTATCGTAATCCTGCACCAAACGCACCGCCCGTTGCCAGACCGGGTTGCGCCGCAGGCGCTCCACGGTGAGCTTGCCGCGCCCGTGCAGCCGGATCAACCGCAACTGGCTGACCGGCTCCATGGCCTCATGCAGGTGATCCAGAATGGCCACGGCGGCGTGGCGGTCGTTGCAGGCCAGCACCATGTCGCAACCGGCCGCCAGCGCCGCGCGCGCCCCTTCCGGCGGCGAACCCGCCTCCCGGGCACCGGTCATGTCCAGATCGTCGCTGAAGATCACCCCGTGGAATTCCAGGCGCTGGCGCAGGATCACCCGCAACCAGCGCGCCGAAAAACCGGCCGGTCGCTCGTCTACCTGGGGATACACCACATGCGCGGGCATCAGCGCCACTAGGCCGTAATGAATCATCCGCTCGAAGGCCAGCAGATCGGTGGTTGCCAGGTCGGCGTAGGAGCGTGGGTCGACCGGCAGCTCCCGATGCGAATCGGCGGCGATGCCGCCGTGTCCCGGAAAATGCTTGCCCACCGCTTCCATGCCGGCCTTCTGCATCCCGCTCATGTAGGCGTGAGCCAAATCCGCCACCGTCTCGGGATCGGAATGAAAGGCCCGATCACCGATAATTCCACTCACCCCGTGGTCTAAATCCAGAACCGGCGCGAAGCTGAAATCCACGCCCACCGCCCGCAGTTCGGCGGCCATCAGCCATCCGGTCGCCCGCGCCAGGTATTTGGCGCGCAGCGGATCCCGGTCGTAAATTTCGCCCAACCGTCGCACGGCCGGCAACCGGGTGAAGCCCTCGCGGAACCGCTGCACCCGACCGCCTTCGTGATCCACCGCCACCAGCAGGCGCGGTCGGCGCACCGCGTGAATCGCGGTGGTCAGCGCCGCCACCTGTTCCGGCGATTGATAGTTGCGGGCAAAGAGAATGACCCCGCCCACCTGGGGGTGCAGCAGGAGTTCCCGCTCTTCCGGGGCTAATTCGACACCCTCCAGCCCCAGCATGATCGGTCCTAACGCCATGGTTCACCCCTCGGTTAATCCGCGTGCTCGACGAAATAGCTCTATCATAACGATTCATTCCCTTCGCGCCATCCGTCATGTCCGTATTCTCACCTTCCACGCCGCGCCCATCGCTTGCCCGCCAGGGTTGGCCAGCGGGCGGACTGACTCGGAAATTGCGCTCGGCGGTTTGGATCGCGATCGCCGGCATCGCGGTCTTCTGCGGCGTCGGTGGCGCGATGGTTGCTCCCGCTCTCGCGGACCCTCCGCCGACCACGTCCGGCCAGCCGCCAGATCAGCGCGTCGCGCGGCCGGCGACCCCGCTCCGGACTGGCGACCCTGATCTCGAACCCGCCTCAATCGGACCGATCGACCGCGGGTTCACGACGATGCTGCCCTATGCCGTCGGACTCCTGGCCGCGCTGAGCGCGGCCACGGTCGCCGCCCTGCTCTGGTTCGGGCTCTTGCAACGGCAGGTGGCGCTGAAAACCCATCAGTTGCAGCAGGAGCTCGACGAGCGCCGGCAAGCGGAAGCCGCGCTGCGCGCCAGCGAACTGCGGTTTCGCGATGTGACCGAAGCCGCCAGCGACTGGATCTGGGAGATGGACGCCAACCTGCGCTTTACTTATCTGTCGGGGCGCTTCTACGCCCTGACCGGCATTGCCCCGCGGCAGGTGCTCGGCCAGACCCGCTGGGATATCGCGACGGTTCGCTCGGTCGCCGACCAGCGCCGATGGCGCCAGCACCAGGAACTGCTGGCGCAACGCCGGCCTTTTCGCGATTTCGTCTATCAGACGAAATTGAGCGGGCGGCGCGGCGGCCGCTATCTGAAGGTCAGCGGCAAACCCATCCATGATGGCCTGGGCCAATTTCAGGGCTACCGCGGCACCGGCACCGATATCACCGAGCAGATCAAAGCCGAGGAAGCGTTGCACGAAAGCGAACTGCGGCTGCGGCGCATCATCGATCTGGTGCCGCACATGATCTTCGCCAGGGATCGCCGCGGACGGTTTTTGCTGGCCAACCGCGCCGCCGCCGACGCTTGCGGCACGACCGTCGAGGGCTTGGTCAACCACGACGCGCCCGACGGTCGCGACCGGCACGAGGATCTGGAACGGATGCTGGACGACGATCTGGAAGTCATCGCCAGCGGGGTCTCCAAACTGATTGCCGAGGAGACTTTTACCGACCCCGACGGTCACGTCCGCATTTTGCAAACCTTGAAAATTCCCTTCGTCGAGCCCGGCCTTAACGACACTGCGGTGCTGAGCGTGGCGATGGACATCACCGAACAGAAACACGCCAAGGAAGAAGTCGCGCGGATGCGCCTGTATCTCAAGAACATCATCGATTCGATGCCGTCGATGTTGATCGGGGTGGATCCCTGGGGCTACATCACCGTCTTGAACCAGCCCGCCGAACAGGCCGGCGGCGCGTCTTGGGAAGCGGCCCAAGGCCGTTTCTTCGGCGATGTCTTCCCGCAGCTGGAGAGCCAGTTCGAACCGGTCCGCCAGGCGATTCGCCTCGGCCATCCGATCAAGACGCCGCGGATGACGCTTGACGTTCAGGGCGAACTGCACTATGCCGACGTCATGGTTTATCCTTTGATGGCGGACGGCGCCAGCGGCGCGGTGATTCGGGTGGACGACGTCACGGCCCGGGTGCGGATCGAATCGATGATGGTGCAAACCGAAAAGATGCTCTCGGTCGGCGGGCTGGCGGCGGGTATGGCGCACGAGATCAACAATCCGCTCGGCGCGATCCTGCAAGGCAGCCAGAACATCCAGCGGCGGCTCGCGCCGGACCTGCCCCAGAACCGCGCGGCGGCCGAGGCCGCGGGCGTCGATCTGCACCAGATCAACCGCTACCTGGAAGCGCGCAACATTCCCCGCTTCCTGGAAGGGATTCGCGAAGCCGGCACCCGCGCGGCCAAGATCGTCACCGACATGCTGTCGTTCAGCCGCCGCAGCGAGTCGCGCTTTTCCCCGGTGGATCTCGAAGAGTTGCTGGAGACCGTGCTGCGCTTGGCCGCCAGCGACTACGATCTCAAAAAGAAGTACGATTTCAAACGGATCGCCATCGAGCGCGACTACGATCCGACCCTGCGCCTGTTGTATTGCGACAAAACGGAAATCGAGCAGGTGATTCTGAATCTGCTCAAAAACGCCGCTCAGGCCATGGCCGAGGACGATACGCCCGCGCCCACCATCACCCTGCGCACTCGCCGCACCACCGACTACGGTTTGATCGAAGTGGTTGACAATGGCCCCGGCATGGATGAAAAAACCCTCAAGCGCGTCTTCGAACCCTTTTTTACGACCAAGGACGTGGGCGTCGGGACGGGGCTAGGCTTATCGGTGTCCTACTTTATCATCACCGAGCAACACCACGGTCGGCTAGCGGTTATTTCCAAACCCGGGCAGGGTGCCTGCTTCAGTATCCACTTGCCCCTGACCCGCGAGACGTCGCCATGACCGATTGGATCCTGATCGTCGACGATGAACCCTTGATTCGGGAAAACCTGAAGGCGTATCTGGAAGACGAGGGGCTGGACGTGGCGGCGTTTGAATCCGTCGCGCCAGCGCTGGACTGGCTGCGCCAGGGCGGCGATTGTCGCGTCTGCATCATGGACATGCGCCTGCCGGACATGGACGGCAATACCGCCATTCGCATCCTGCGTCAGAGGTATCCCCGGATGCAGTTTCTGATCCATACCGGCTCCTCCAGCTACAGTCTACCCGAGGATTTACGCGTCATGGGGCTTGACGAAGACCGGGTCTATCATAAACCCTTGGACGACATGGCCCCCTTGGCGGCGACGGCGCGGGCGCTGGCGACGGCGCGGGAGAATGGAACATGAGCGTAAAACCCTCGCGTATTCTGACGATCGACGATGAGCTGTTGGTCCGCGAGATTCTGACCGCCTACCTGGAAGACAGCGGCTACGAGGTGAGCGAGGCCGGCGATGGCCAGACCGGCATCGAAATGATCCGCCGCGAGCCGCCCGACCTGGTGCTGTGCGACCTGCGCATGCCGGGCGTGGACGGCTTGCAGGTGCTGGCCACGGTGACTCGGGAGTTTCCCGAGCTGCCGATCCTGGTCGTCTCCGGGATGGGCGGCATCAGCGACGCCATTCAGGCGCTCAAGCTGGGGGCCTGGGATTACGTCACCAAGCCCATCGAGGACATGATGGTCCTGGAGCACGCCATCGATCATGCGTTGGAACGCGCCCGCCTGCGCCGGGAAAATCGCGAGCACCGCGAACATCTGGAAACGATTAACGAGCAATTGCAGCAAACCGTGCGCCAGTTGCGGGAAGACGAGTCGGCGGCGCGGCGCATCCAATTTCAGTTGCTTCCGGAAAACGACAAGGTGTACCGTCATTACCGGTTCAGCCGCCATCTGCTCACCTCCCAGTATCTGAGCGGTGATTTCGTGGACTATTTCGCCATCGACGGCGATCATCTCGGCTTCTACATCGCCGATGTCTCCGGTCACGGGGTGTCGTCGGCCTTCGTGACGGTGATGCTCAAGAGCTATATGGGGCGCTATCGGGAACTGCACCGGCAAAACCGCGACCGGGGCATCCTCAACCCGGCCGAAACCCTGAGTCGGTTAAACCGGGAAATCTTCAGTTGCCACATGGACAAATATCTGACCATGTTCTACGGTGTGATCGATTGGTCGAACAACCACCTGCGCTACAGCAGCGGCGGCCAGTTTCCTTTTCCCATCCTGTTCGACGGCGAGCGGGCGAGTTACATCGGCAAAAAGAGCTTGCCCATCGGTTTGTTTGATTTCGCCCATTTCCAGAACGAATCCCTGCGGCTACCGCCGCGGTTCGCCATGATTCTCATTTCGGACGGCATTCTCGAAACCCTGCCCCAGACCAGTCTGCGCGACAAACAGGCGTTCCTGCTGAAAATGACCGGCAGCATCGAACTGACCGTCGAGAACCTGATTCAGGAACTGGCCCTGGACCAGGCCGATCCCCTGCCGGATGATGTGACCCTGCTGCTGATCAGGAGGGTGGACTGAGATGGAAACCGGCGCGGCTTTTTATGTCCGACAGGGCGACATCTACATTCTCAAGCTGGTGGGCGACGTTCGCTACACCATGGGTTGCGCGCTGGGCGATTTTCTGAACGACCTTTTCGCTCGTGCGGATTACAACGACATCGTGGTGGACCTGACCGAGGCGCACTCCATCGACAGCACCAGCTTGGGGCTGCTGGCGCGGATCGCCAACTTCAACCGCGAACGCTTCCACCACAAAACCACCCTGCTCTCCAGCAACGTCGACGTCAACCAGGTGCTGGACAATCTGGGGTTCTATGAGATTTTCAACATTCGCGATACCGGCGAAACCATCTCGGCGACGCTGCGACAGCTGGCGATTCACGATCCCACCAAGGATGAATTGACCCGGATCGTCTACGAAGCACACCGCACGCTCAGCGAGTTGAACCCTCAGAACCGGGAAGCGTTCAAATGCGTGGTCGAGAATCTCCGCGCCAAAGTGAACGAGCGCTGATTTCGGCCGGATCGCCGGATCGCCGGCTTGCGGTTTTGCTGGATCCTTGTAATATTGCTCCTTTATTTTAAGGGCCGTTAGCTCAGCCGGTAGAGCAGCAGACTTTTAATCTGTTGGTCGTGCGTTCGAACCGCACACGGCCCACCA
>REEE01000285.1 GCA_007695245.1 Candidatus Competibacteraceae bacterium
ATGAACACGCCCCTTAATTCTTACCGGAGTAATGTTCGGGGAATTTAGTGGAATCCTGGAGAGCGTGGTTTGATGATCGTCAAAAAATGGAAATTTTTTATCAGGCGAAATTCAACTCAGGCCTCTCAATCCAGCAGCGCCGGTCGTTGCATCACTTGGAGCAGGGCATGAGGTTTCCGGACGTGAACGGTGCGGCCGGAAAAGCGGGCCACGCCGTCTTCCTCAAGCCGGCCGATGATGCGGGACAGGGTTTCGTGGCGGGTGCCGATCATCGACGCCAAATCGCGCCGCGATAACGGCAATTCCATGAACCGGCTGCCATCGGTGGCGGTGGAGCCCCCACGATTCATCAGGGCATGGAGCAGGTGGACGAATTTATCGCGATTGGACAGGGTCGCGTTCCGGACCAGATGATCGTGCGCTTCGTCCATGTCCTTGGCGATGCGATGCAGAAATTGCTGGCTCAACGCCGGATTCCGGGCGAGCAGCGCCCTGAAGACCGGTTTGTCGATGAAGCAGATCCGACTCGGCCCCAGCGCCTCGGCGCCGTAGCGACGCTTCTCGTCCAGCAACACTCCCCGATAACCCAGGGTGTCGCCCGGATACAAAACCCGAAGCAGCGCGGTGTTGCCCTCGGCATCACCCTTGCGGATGGCGGCCGTGCCCGAAACCATGCAGTAGAGACCATGACTGGGTTCGCCCATCGCAAAAATCGACTCACCCGCGCGATATTCCCGACTTTTGCGGTTGCGCGAAAGAAATCGGGTTTCCTCCTCATTCAGGACGCGCCACTCGCTGTGCTGGCGCAACTGGCAGCTCAGACAACTCACGCCCAGCGCCCCGCCGCATTGCCTCGCCATCGCTCATCCTCCTCAAAACCTCAAGTTTTATTTTTGGAGTGCGCTCCGAAAAGCCATCCTCCGAGACGGACTTCACAGCGACACACCCAGAGATCACCGCATCTGATCGCTATAATTATCGAAAGAACTATAGTTCAAATTCGCACAAGTCAAGAAAACTTCGTGGAAGGAGGACAGCGACATGCAAAAGTCACTGATACGGCCGGCGACGCTGTTCGTATTCGCCTTGCTGGTTGCGGGCGGTTTGTGGTGGATGAGCGGCCCTTCATCCGGCTTTTTTTCGCCCGCGCCGGAAAGTTTCCGATACGCCGCCAAACCGGCGGGCTGGGACAGTGCGGCCGGCCAGTGCGCGGTCTGTCACAGTCTGGAAAGGAACGAGCCCTGGCGGGTCGCGCCCAGCCTGTGGGACATCGTCGGCGCGCCCAAGGCGGGTGCCAAGGGGTATGGCTACTCCCTCGCGCTCGCCGAAGCGGGGGGCGTGTGGACCGAGCAGGAGCTGGATGAATATCTCGCCGACCCGGGCGGTTTCCTGCCGGGCACCACCAAGATCCTCACGGGTTTGCCCGATCCCCAGGAACGCGCCCGGATCATTGAATTTCTGGGCACCTTAAAGAAATGAGCGCCAGCGGACTTGTTGCAAGGGCAGACCCAAACCCGGATCGTCGGCGAATCGACCCCCGAAGCCTTCGAACAGGCGATCGATAATCCGCCGTGAGCGGGCATACCGCAACCACTCGGAAGGGAGGCTATTCAAATCCATGACCGTCTATTTTATCGGCGCCGGCCCCGGCGATCCCGAACTGATCACCGTCAAGGGCCAACGGCTGATCCGCCAATGCCCGCTGGTGTTGTACGCCGGTTCGCTGGTGCCGAAAGAGGTCGTCCTGACCGCCAATCCCGCCGCCGAAATCGTTAACACCGCCCCGTTGAGTCTGGACGAGATCATCGCCCGGATCCGCGCCGCGCACGAACGGGGTCTAGACGTCGCGCGGGTGCATACCGGCGATCCGGCCTTATACGGCGCCATCGGCGAACAGATGCGCGAACTGGACCGGCTGCACATCCCCTATGAAGTGGTGCCGGGCGTGACCGCCGCCTTCGCCGGCGCCGCGCTGCTGCGTCGGGAACTGACTTTGCCGGGAGTCAGCCAGACGCTGATTCTCACCCGCCACGCCGGTAAAACCCCGGTGCCCGAGCGCGAGAGCCTGCCGGAACTGGCGCGACACCAGGCCACGCTGGCGATTTATCTCAGCGTGGACCAACTGCGGGAGATCGTGGTGGAACTGACGCCGCATTACGGCGCGGACTGCCCGGTGGCCGTGCTGCATCGGGTGTCGTGGCCGGACCAGGACGGGGTGGTCGGCACCCTGGCGACCATCGCGGCGCAGGTCGAGGCCAAGGGCTTCACCCGCACCGCGCTGATTCTGGTCGGGCGCGTCATCCAGCCGGAAGGGTTTCCAGCCTCGTACCTCTACAGCGCCGCACATGCCGAGGAGTACCAGCGGGGGGGGGATAAGATGTAGCGAAAAGCCGACGGCGCGGTTCGAATCGCCGCCACCCGGCTCCCCTACTCCCCCGCCACCGTCATCCGCTCCAGCAACAGCGAACCGCAGTGGATGCCGCCGCGGGCGTCCACGTCCCTCCCCACCGCCACGATGTGTTGCAACATCTCGCGCAGATTCCCGGCGATGGTGATTTCATGGACCGGATATTGAATTTCACCGTTCTCCACCCAGAACCCCGACGCCCCGCGCGAGTAATCGCCGGTCACCAGGTTGATGCCGTGGCCGAGTAACCCGGTCACCCACAGCCCGGTTCCCAGTTGCCCCAGCAATTCCTCGTGCCCGCACGGACCGGGTTCGACGATCAGGTTATGCGTGCCGCCGGCGTTACCGGTGGTCGCCATGCCCAAACGCCGCGCCGCATAACTGTCCAGCACGTAACCCTGCAACACCCCATCGCGGATCACCTCCCGCTCTTGGGTAGCCACGCCCTCGCTGTCGAACGGGGCGCTGGCCAGCGCGCGCGGCAGATGCGGCCGTTCGCGGATCGTCACGAACTCGGGGAAGACGCACGTACCCAGCCGATCCAGCAGGAACGACGCCTTACGATACAGCGCGCCCCCGCGAATGGCGCCGACGAAGTGGCCGATCAGCCCGCGCGCCAGCTCCGGCGCGAACAGCACGGGCGCTCGCCGGGTGCTCAGCCGGCGGCTGCCCAACCGGCGCAGCGCCCGGCGCGCGGCCTGTTTGCCGACGGCGCTCGGCGTTTCCAGCGCCTCGCGGGCGCGGGCCACCGTATGCCAGTGGTCGCGCTGCATGCCCGCCTCATCCCGGGCGATCACCGAACAGCTCAACGAATGGCGGCTGGTCGGGTAGCCGCCGCAAAACCCGTGGGAATTGCCGTACAGGACCAGACTGGTTTGGGTGGCGAGACTGGCTCCCTCGGAATTGCCGATGCGCGGGTCCAGCGCCAGCGCCGCCGCCTCACACTCGCGAGCCCGACCGATGGCCTCCTCGGGAGCGAGCGCCCAAGGATGGTAGAGGTCGAGATCGGGAATCTCCCGCGCCAGCCGTTCGGGATCGGCCAGCCCGGAGTAAGGATCGGCGGCGGTGTGGCGAGCGATGGCGCAGGCGCTTTGCACGGTGTCGCGGACCGCCTCCGGCCGCCAGTCGGCGGTACTGGCCGAGCCCCGACTCTGCCCGAAATAGACCGTGACCCCCAGCCCGCGCTGGCGGTGATGTTCCAGGGTCTCGACTTCACCCAGCCGCACGGTGACCGACAGAGCACTGTTGAAGCTGACCGCGGCTTCGGCGGCGGTGGCGCCCCGGACGCGGGCCTCGGCGAGAATATCGCCGACCAGGGTTTCCAGGTGTTCCCGCGCTGGCAATGGCGCGGTGGGGGAGATCATGGATGTAGGTGTCATGGAACTGGGATAAGTATCGAAAGCGAGATTATAGGCTGATAGCGGTTGACGTCGGTCAATTTCGTTCGCGCACCAGGATAACCGTATTTGCCGAGTGATTCGGTGAATTCGATTACCCCGTCATGGTCCGAATGGCGTTGCATGATGCCAATGGAACAAAACCCACTCCGGTGGACTTATAATTTAGAGGTTATGAAAACAGCATTGTGGAGCAACAACAAGCCGTCACCGTTTTCGCTCCGGCTCGATGACCCCGAACAGCGCAACCGGCCCCAAACCAACCACCGCCCCATGAATGAAAACACCGCCAAGGACACCTCATCGTCCCCCACCCCGCCCGGCGGTTTCGCCGTCGTCAGCCAGTTCACCGTCGCCAACGGCATGACCGAGGCCGTCAAGACCGCTTTCCGCCACCGGTTGCGGCAGGTGGAACACGCGCTCGGCTTCGTGCGCCTGGAGGTGCTCAGCCCGATGGACTGCCCCGATGAAATCTGGCTGCTCACCTTCTGGCGCGACGAGGCCAGCTTTCGATCCTGGTATCGCAGCCACGATTACCACCAAGCCCACAAAGGGATTCCCAAGGGACTAAAATTGGTCCCTGGACGAACGATCATCCGTCATTTCGAACATGTCTGCTCCTGAAGCCATGAACGCCCGAGAGATCAGCGCCGCCCTCGAAGCCCGACGCCCGGCCATCGCCGAGGCGGTCGCGACCCGCCAGTACGCCGAACATCCTGAACTGCGCGACCGCCATGGCCCCATCGGCTGGCAACGCACCCTGGAAGACGCCAACTACAATCTCGCCTTCCTCGCCCAGGCCATCGCCCTGGAAAATCCCGCCCTCTTCGCCGACTACCTGGGCTGGCTCAAGGTGGTCCTGCTGCGGCGGCGGGTGCGATTGCAGGATCTGCTCGATCATTTCGCGTACTTGCAGGACGGCCTGCGCCAGAACTTGCCGGCCGACGCGGCGGTGACCGCCTGCGCCTACGTGGCGGAGGGCGCGCGGTTGTTGCCGGCGATGCCCGACGATTTACCCGCGTTCATCGAAGGCAACGCGCCGATCTCCCTGCTCGCCCATCAGTATCTCCAGGCCCTGCTGCGCGGCGAACGCCACGTCGCCAGCCGGCTGGTGCTCGACGCCGCAACCGGGGGCACGCCGGTCAAGGACCTCTATCTGGGCATATTCCAGCCCTGCCAGCGCGAGATCGGCCGACTCTGGCAGACCAATCAGATCAGCGTCGCCCAGGAACACTACTGCACCGCCGCGACCCAGTGGGTCATGTCGCAGCTCTACCCGTACATCTTTGCCGGCGACAAGGGGGCCGGCCGGCTGGTGGCGACCTGCATCGCCGCCGAATTGCACGAGATCGGCGTGCGCATGGTCGCCGACTTCTTCGAGATGGAAGGCTGGGACACGTTTTATCTGGGGGCGAACACGCCCACCGACAGCGTCCTCGGCGCGGTCGCCGAGCGCCGGGCCGACGTGCTGGGCATTTCCGCCACGATCACCTATCACGTCGGCGAGGTAGAGCGGCTGATCCAGGCCGTGCGCGCGGAGCCGGCCTGCCGCGACGTGCTAATCCTGGTGGGCGGCTATCCCTTCAATCTCGCACCGGACCTGTGGCGGCGCATCGGTGCCGACGGGTGGGCGCCCGACGCCCAACTGGCCGTGGAGCGCGCGGGCGAACTGCTGGCCGCGCGGCAAACGGCATGAGCGGACTGCACGATCAGGGCATCGCGCTGATCTGCGATCTCCAGGGGCGCGTGCGCGAAATCATTCGCGACAATCTGAACCTCGGCCCGCGCCTGTCCCCCGGTACGCCCATCGCCCAACTCGCGGACGTCGGCAACCAGGAAAAGGCCGGCCATTTTCTGGAAGTCATCCACGCCACCGGCGCGGCGCTGGGCTGGGAGATCAACGTGCTGCTGGAGGACACGCTGATCCCGCTGCACTGGGGCGGGGGGGTAAACGACGGGCGGTTGGTGATAGTGATCGCTCGCACCCGCACCGCCCTGGCGGGGCTGACGGAAGAACTCATGCGGATCAACAACGAGCAGACCAATGCCTTCCGGTCGCTCGCCAAGGAGATCGCGCGCCTCGTTCATTCCCAGGGCGAACGGGACGCGCGGTTGCTGGAGGAACTAACCCAGTTAAACAACGAGCTGGCCGCGTTGCAACGCGAGCTGGCCAAGAAAAACGTCGAGTTGGAGCGGCTCAATCAATTAAAAAATCAGTTCCTCGGCATCGCCGCGCACGATTTGCGCAGCCCCCTGGGAGTGATTCAGATCTACAGCCAGTTTCTCGAAGCCGAACTGAGTCCCGCCGTCTCGGAAGAACACGCCCAATTCATCGCCACCATCCGCCACACCAGCGAATCCCTCCTGCGGCTGGTGGAGAATCTCCTCGACGTCTCGCAGATCGAGGCCGGCAAACTGGAACTGCACCGCCAACCGCTGGATTTTCGGGCGCTGGTCGAGCAAAACCTAGCGCTCAATCGAGTGCTCGCGGCCAAGAAACAGATATCCCTGACCTTCGACGCGCCGGACTCCCACTCCCTGACGCTGGAGGCCGACGGCCCGAAAGTCGAACAGGTGCTGAACAATCTTATCGGCAACGCCCTGAAATTTTCGCCCCCGAGCGCGGGCGTGGAGGTGCGCCTCGTCCGCGAAGACGACCGCGCGGTGGTGTCGGTGCGCGACCAGGGGCCGGGCATCCCGGCCGAGGAAGTGGGCAAGTTGTTCCGGTTCTTCCAGAAAACCAGCGTGCGCAGCGCCGGCGGCGAGCGCAGCAGCGGCCTCGGCTTGGCCATCGCCCGCAAGATCGTGGAGGGTCACGGCGGCGCGATCTGGGTCGAGACCGAACCCGGACGCGGCTCCACCTTTTTGTTCGCGTTACCCCTAACCAACCCGTGAGACCGCCAGCCATGACGACCCCCATTCGCATCCTGGTGGCCGACGATGACGCCGCCAAACGCCTGGCCATCACCCGCATCCTGACTCAGGCGGGTTATGCGGTCCTACAGGCAACCGGCGGCGTGGAAGCGCTCGACCTGGCCCAAACCGCCGCACCGGACCTGGTGTTGCTGGACGTGGAAATGCCCGACCTCAGCGGCACCGACGTCTGCCTCCAGCTTCGGGTGGAACCCGCCACGAACGCCCTACCGGTGCTCTATCTCTCCGCGCACCGCACCCACAGCCAGGATCGAATCGAGGGCCTGGATTCGGGCGCCGACGGTTACCTGGTTTGGCCGATGGATCCTCGGGAGTTGCTGGCCTGGGTGCGGACCCTGCTGCGCGTCCGCCACACCGAGCGCGCCGTGCGCGCCGCCAACGCCGACCTCAATCACACACTCGAAAGCATCAGCGACGCCTTTTTCGCCCTGGACGACGCCTGGCGAGTGGTCCATTTCAACGCGGCCGCGGAGCGAGCGCTGGGGCGCGACCGGGAACAGGTTCTAGGCCGCGCCCTGCAGGACGGCTTTCCCGAGGCGCGCGGCAGCATGCTTGAGGAAAAGTACGCCGAGGTCTTGCGAGACCGGCGTCCGCTGGTTTTCGAGACTTACTTTGATCGACCGCCCTACGCCAACTGGTATGAAGTGCGGATCTATCCACGCGAGCCGGGGATTTCGGTCTATTTTCAGGTGATCACCACCCGCAAGCAGGCCGAGGCCGAACGCGAGAACCTCATCCGCGACCTGCAAGCCGCGCTGGCCAGTGTCAAGACCCTCCGCAAGTTGCTACCCATCTGCGCCGGCTGCAAGAAAATCCGCGACGACGAAGGGTATTGGCAGAGCGTCGAAGGCTACATGTTGCAACATGCCGATGTCCGCTTCAGCCACGGCCTCTGCCCCGACTGCCTCCGCGAGTGCTACGCGGACTTGGGCGATGAACCCGCGTCATCGAACGGCACTTTACGATGAGAACCTACGTCCCTCATCCAGCGGCGACCGGTTTTGCTATTGCAATGGCATCACCGTCTGGTTCGAGGGATCGGGATAACTCTTCAAGTTTTCGTCCCGCCCACGGTTAACGCCTCGACGCGCAAGGTCGGTTGGCCGACCCCGACCGGCACGCTCTGCCCGTCCTTGCCGCAGGTGCCGACGCCGGCGTCGAGTTTCAGGTCGTTGCCGACCATCGACACCTTGGTCAGAACATCCGGACCATCGCCGATCAGGGTCGCGCCCTTGACCGGGTGGGTGATGCGACCGTTTTCGATCAGATACGCCTCGCTGGCGGAAAACACGAACTTGCCGGAGGTGATGTCCACCTGGCCGCCGCCGAAATGCACCGCGTACAGCCCCCGCTCCACCGAAGCGATGATTTCCGCCGGATCGTGGTCGCCCGGCAGCAGGTAGGTATTGGTCATGCGCGGCAGCGGCAGATGCGCGTAGGACTCGCGGCGGCCGTTGCCGGTCGACACGGTCTTCATCAACCGCGCGTTGAGCTTGTCCTGCAAGTAGCCTTTGAGCACCCCACGTTCGATCAGGCGGGTGTACTGGGTCGGGGTGCCTTCGTCATCGATGTTCAGCGAGCCGCGCCGGCCGGCCAGCGTCCCGTCGTCGACCACCGTACACAGCGGCGACGCGACCCGTTCGCCGACGCGGCCCGCGAACGCCGAGGTCCCCTTGCGGTTGAAATCGCCTTCCAGCCCGTGGCCGATGGCCTCGTGCAGCAGGATGCCCGGCCAGCCCGGCCCCAGCACCACGGTCAGGGTCCCGGCCGGCGCGGGAATCGCCTCCAGATTGACCAGCGCCTGCCGCACCGCTTCCCGCGCGTAGCCGAGGGCGCGGTCCTCATCGAGCAACCAGCCGTACCCGACCCGGCCACCGCCCCCGGAGCTGCCCTGCTCGCGGCGGCCCTGGTGTTCGACGATGACGCTCACGTTCAAGCGCACCAGCGGCCGCACGTCGCCGGCCAGGGTCCCATCGCTGTGGGCGACTAAAAGGGTATCCCGCACTCCGGCCAGACTGACCATGACCTGCGTGACGCGCGGGTCCTGCCGGCGGGCTTCGGCGTCCACCGCTTCCAGCAGCTGGACCTTGGCCTCCGCCGCCAGGGTTTCCAGAGGATCGAGCGGTTCGTAGAGGGTGGAACGCGACGCGGTTTGCCAGACGTGTACTCGCCCGTCGCCGCCGTGGCGGGCGATGGCGCGGGCGGCGGTCGCGGCTTCCAGCAACGCCGGCAGCACGATCTCGTCGGAATAGGCGAAGCCGGTTTTCTCACCGCTGATCGCGCGAATCCCGACCCCCTGCTGGACGGCGTGGCTGGCGCTTTTGACCTGGCCATCTTCCAGGCCCCAGGATTCGGCGCGGCGCTGCTGGAAGTACAGATCGCCGCCGTCGATGGCGTGCCCCAGCAAACAGGACAGGGTGCGCTGCAGGTCGTCCTCGCCGAGGCCGGCGGGGACGAGTAACCGCTGGCGGGCGAGCGCCAGGGAATCGAGAGCAAGAGTATCGGTGGTCATGGGGGTCTCGGGTCGGATAAGCGGTCAATAATAGAGTTGGACCGCGGCCGTTCGCCAGGTTTTTCGGTGACGACTGTTACCCTCATCATCGCGTCCAGCAATTCTCATTTTGGCGGTGACTGGGTAAAGTAGCCCCATCCCGTTAATTGGAAGTCCCACCATGAGCGTACCCTTTGGCCCCGTGGCGTTGTCCTTAGAGGATATCACGCGGCAACTCCGCAGCACCTTTGCCCAGTTCACTGATCCGCGCCGCGGGAAGAATACGCGCTATACCTTGTTACGCGACCACAATGAGGCCCTGATGGGGTCAATGGGTGTGAGCTGACCAGCACGGATGAAGCGGGTCACGTCCTCTTTCAGAATGCCTTTGTCACGAACTTCGCGATTGACGATCGGAATGTCGTCGAGATCGTCGCCGCCGGGCGCAGTCGGTGGAAAATTGAAAATGAAAACAACAATACGTTGAAAACCAAAGGTTATCACTTCGAGCATAACTATGGTTATGGCCAACAACATCGGTCCGCGCTACTGGCCAGCCTAATCATCTTAGCCCTGCTCGTCCATACGGTGTTGGAGTCACTGCCATTAAGTTAAAGGGGTATCCATGTAAGTGCTGTAGGCACAAAATATGGGGATGCCAACATCCAGCCCAACGCCTGCGTCCGGCCTTCGAGCGGGGAGGGATTATCCGCGCAGCTATGCTGACCTGCGCGCCTGGTTCCCGGATGACGCGGCCTGCCTCGACGACCTTGAGTGGCTTCGATGGCCCAACGGCTTCGTTGACCCGCGGTGCGGGACGCCCGGCCATTGGCGGATGGCCGACGGGCGGTTCGGGTGCGAGCCCTGCCAGCGCCGGGTATCGGCGACTGCTGGAACCCTCTTCCACCGCACCCGGACCCCACTCGTGGGGTGGTTCGCGGTCGCGTGGCACAGGACTGCCGCGAAGAATGGCGTTTCGGCCAAGACCCTGCATCGGATCCTCGGTCTCGGTTCTTATCAAACCGTGTGGGCCATGCGGCACCGCTTTCGGTCGGCGAGGGTGCGGCCAGGCCGTGATCGGCTGGCCGGCGAGGTCGAAGTCAACGAGCGGTTCATCGGGGGCGTCCAGCCTGGAAAGCGAGGACGCGGCGCGGCGGGCAAGGCGCTGGTCGCGGTGGCCGTTGAGTTGCTGCGCCCCAAGGGGTTCGGTCGTTGCCGCCTGCGCGTCATCCCCAACACCCAGGCGCCGACCCTGCGCTCGTTCCTGCGCGACTCGGTGCATCCCGGCGCCGTCGTCGTCACCGACGGCTGGTCCTCTTACCCGGAAGCGATTGGAACCGACGATGTCCATCTGCCCCAGGGGGTGAGCCGGTCCGGTGACCCGGCCCCTGTGGCCTTGCCCGGAGTTCACCGGGTCGCCAGCCTTCTCAAGCGAGGGTTGCTCGGAACCCATCAAGGGGCCGTGGAGGCCTCTTCCAGCCGACCTCGACGAGTTCGCTTTCCGCTTCAACCGGCGCCAAGCGGAGTTCCGTGGCCTCCTGTTCCGGCGGCTCCTCGAGCAGGCGGTTCAAGTCAAGCCTGTGCCGGACAAAGAACTCGTCGTGAATCCAGCCGCTAAGCTCGCGAAGCCTGTGCCACCCATCAATCATCAGCCGCACGCCCCGTCATTGGCTAGGGAAGGCCCCCCCATACCCATGGAGGGCCCACAACCCGTAGTGTTAACAGCATTTACATGGACACCCCTTTAATTTAATGGCAGTGACGCTGGAGCATGGGAGCCAGGCCGAGTAATTTCATTTCTGGAAATCGCCTATAAAAACGCCTCCGACGATCTCGATGATGGTCTGGATCGCCGAATTCACCGGGTTTTGCCGGGGGGTGGCCTGACCGGCTTGGTCGCTCTCTTACCGGTTGCCGCCACGGATTGGTTGGCCTTCGCCACCGTTCTGGAAGTCGAGTTCGTTTTAGCGTTCGCCGGAGTTCGGTTGGAAGCCGGCTTGGTCGCGCTCGCCGAGCGCGCGAGTGGCGGCGCCAGCCCGTGGCGTGAGAAGCCGTAGTCGAGCAGGTTTTGGGTATCTCGCCACAACGTATCGCTATTAG
>REEE01000270.1 GCA_007695245.1 Candidatus Competibacteraceae bacterium
GCTGGCCCGAACGTCGCTCCCGCATTATGCTTTAATAATAGCGAACAAGCGGTGGATTCGAGCGCCGGAGTTGCGCGATCGGGCGGCGGCGGCCGTGCCCGGGCGAACCGGTTCCCTGCAAACAATTTATCATCGTGATGGATTTCCAGTGGAACAAGGATTGCTAACTGTGAAAAAATACTATGAATCATTTATTGCTGACTATTCGGTTCTCACCGTGATTGATTCGGAGGGTTTTCGGCCTAACGTCGGCATCATCCTGTACAACGCGGAAGGACGCCTGTTCTGGGCGAAGCGGATCGGCCAACATTCCTGGCAGTTCCCCCAGGGTGGCATTCAATGGGATGAGTCGCCGGAGCAGGCCATGTTTCGCGAGCTGACCGAGGAAACCGGCCTGCGGCCCGAGCACGTGCAAGTGATCGGCTGCACCAAGGGCTGGTTGCGCTATCGCTTGCCCAAACGGCTGATCCGGCGCGGCGGCAAACCGCTCTGTATCGGTCAGAAGCAGATCTGGTTCCTGCTGCGGATGTTGGGCGGAGAGGACGCCGTGCGGCTGGATCAATCCGAACGCCCCGAATTCGATCACTGGCAATGGGTGGATTATTGGTATCCGCTGCGAGCCGTGGTCCCGTTCAAGCGGCATGTTTACTGGCGGGCCTTGCGCGAACTGGCCCCGCTGCTGCTCGGCGACTGCTTGCCGGAAGTGACCTCGGCCGGCGTCATCGGACCCCGTTTCCACGTTCTGGAAACGCCCGACCGCGGCCCCGCGCCGCTGCCCGTCCGGTCGCCGCGAACGGGCGCGGCGACACCGACGACCCGCGAGCGGTGGTCAGAGCCAGCGCGATCCGCCGCCGCGGGCAAGCCGGTGGTCGTCTTGCCGCTACGACGCAAGGAAATCGGCCAGCACCCCGTCATCACCCGCATGGTGGTGGCGACGCGGCGCCGGGAGCTGCTGGATACGGCGATCCCGACGCCAGCGCTGGAATCTCCAGTGACGGTCGCGTCTTTGGACGAGGTTCGGTCGCCGCGCGCCGCCGCGCCGGACCCCTACCGCCTGTCCCGGCGCTGATCCTTTCCGCCCCGCCACCGGTTGCCTGTCGAGGACGGTCTCATGCTGGATACCCTGCGGCGCATCGTGCAGGACATCAACGCCACCCGCGACCTGGATGAAGCCCTTCACCTCATCGTCGCCGAAGTCAAAGCCGCCATCCACACCGATGTCTGCTCGGTCTATATGGCCGATCACACGCGCGGCGAGCACGTGTTGATGGCGACCGACGGCCTGCGTCCGGGAGCGATCGGCAAGGTGCGGCTGAAGTTCGGGCAGGGTCTGACCGGGCTGGCCGCCAGCCGCGCCGAACCGGTCAACGTCGAAAACGCGCCCGCTCATCCGGCTTTCCGCTACATCGCCGCCACCGGTGAGGCGCCCTTCCACGGTTTTCTCGGCGTGCCGATCATCCGCCGGCGCAAGGTGCTGGGCGTGCTGGTGGTGCAGCAGCGCGAGCAGCGCAAGTACACCCCCGATGAGGAATCCTTCGTGGTGACGCTGGCCGCGCAACTGGCCGGCTGCATCAATCAGGTGGAAATCCGTCAGTCGCTGGAGCGGCTCGACGACGATGTGCTGTCGGACACACTGTTTCTGGAAGGCGTGGCCAGCGCCCGCGGTCTGGCGCTGGGCGAGGCGGTGGTGGTCTTTCCGGCCACCGCCATGGGTCTGGTGCCGGATAAGGACATCGACAATCCGGAGACCGAGGCCTCGCGCTTCCGGCAGGCGGTGGCGGCCGAACTGGCCGAATTGCAACGACTCAGCGAGCGGATGCGCTTGCTGCTGTCGCCGGGCGACCGGGCGCTGTTCGACGCCTACGCCATGCTGTTGGGCAGCGACAGCCTGGTCAATGGCACTCTGGAACGGATTCAGGCCGGCAACTGGGCGCCCGGCGCGCTGCGGGCCACCGTGCTCGAATACGCCAACATCTTCGCGGAGATGGACGACCCCTATCTGCGGGAGCGCGCCGCCGACATTCTCGATCTCGGGCAGCGTCTGCTGGATCGCCTGCAGGAAGCGCAGGCGGTCAACCGGCATTACCCGGATCACGTCATCCTGATGGGCGAGGAGATCAGCGTTTCGCAACTGCTGGACGTGCCGCCCGAGAAACTCAAGGGTCTGGTGTCGGTGCGCGGCACCGGCACCTCGCACGTGGCCTTGCTGGCCCGCGGCTTGGGAGTTCCGGCGGTGTTCGGCGTCAGCAACCTGCCGCCGGGTCGTCTGCACGGCCGCGAGGTGGTGGTGGATGGGTACACGGTGCGGGTGTGCATCCAGCCCAGCCCGGCGTTGCGCCAGGAATACCAGAAGCTGATCGCCCAGGAAGCCGAGCTGTCGCGCGATTTGCAACACCTGCGCGATTTACCGGCGGAAACTCCAGACGGTCATCGGCTGGAGTTGCACGCCAATTCCGGGCTGTTCGCCGACATCGCCGCCGCGCGCAACAGTGGGGTTCAGGGGGTGGGACTTTACCGCTCGGAACTGCATTTCTTTTTACGCGACCGCTTTCCGGGCGAGGAGGAGCAGGCCACCCTTTACACCCGGGTGCTGCGGATCATGGACCCGCATCCGGTGGTGCTGCGCACCCTGGATATCGGCGGCGACAAGCCGCTGCCCTATTTCCCGATCAGCGAGCAGAACCCGTTTCTGGGCTGGCGCGGCATTCGCATCAGTCTGGATCAGCCCGATCTGTTCAAGACCCAGTTGCGCGCCATGCTGCGGGCCACCGTCGCCTATTCCAACCTGTCGATCCTGCTGCCGATGATCAGCAGCGTCGGGGAATTACGCGAGGCGCTGGAACTGCTGCGCTGCGCCGAGGCGGAGCTCCGGGAAGACGGCGTGCCGATCCAAACCCCACGGGTGGGCATCATGGTGGAGGTGCCGTCGGCGGTTTATCAGATCGATACTTTGGTCCGGATGGTGGATTTCGTCTCCATCGGCAGCAACGATCTGACCCAGTATCTGCTGGCGGTGGACCGCAACAACGACCGGGTCGCCAAGCTGTACGACCCACTCCATCCGGCGGTGCTGATGGCGATCCGCTATGTGATCGAACGGTGCCAGGTCGCGGGCCGACCGGTGAGCGTCTGCGGCGAAATGGCCGGCGATCCAGCGTCGGCCCTGGTGCTGATGGCGATGGGAGTGGATAGCCTGAGCATGAATCTGGGCAGCGTGCTCAAGATCAAATGGCTGATCCGCAGCATCCGTTACGAAGCCGCCCAGGATTTTTTGGCCGAGGTAATGACCCTGGACCATGCCGCCATCATCCGCGAACGCGCCAACGGCTTCCTCGACCAGCATGGTTTGAGCGGGTTGCTGCGGGTGGGAAAGTAGCGCTCGAGCGTGGCGGATGAGCCGGTTACTCGTCGCGTAGCTCCGGCGGCAGTAACTCCTCCGGCACGGTCAACCCCCGTTCGCGGTAGTAGCGCACCGCGCCGGGATGGAACCATACCAGGTGGTTATGCCGCAGGTTCTCGGCGCGCATTTCCTTGGCCGAGGGGTGGATGGCCTCCATGAGTTCCGGGTGATCCAGAGTCAGCGTCATCAGTTCATAAACGAGGTCTTCCGGGAGGTCTTTGTGGGCGATGCCAAAATTCCAGAAGGCCACGGACGCTTGTGGCGTGTCTTGCGTGGCGTAGGCACCCGCGGGGATCACGATGGGCTCGACGCCAAATTTCTCCACCAGCAACGCCTGCTGCGATTCGTCGAAGGCGAATAGATTCACTTCGTGGCGTTGGGCGATCTGCTGAAAAGCGCGGATCGGCACGCCGGCGCAGAAGGCGAAGGCGTCGATGAATCCGTGGGTGAGGTGCGTGGAGAGTTCGTTGGCGTTGGCGTAGCTCACCTGTACGTCGTCCACGTCGAGCGCCTCGAAAAAGCGCGGCCAATAGCCGGCGCAGGTGCCGCCGGTCGGCCCGACACCGACGCGCTTGCCCGCCAGATCGGCGATTCGGGAGATTCCCGAGCGCTTGAGCGCCACGACCTGAAACGGGGTGCGGTACATGGGGAAGAGCGCCCGCACGTCGCGCATCTGCTGGCCGGGCAGCACGGGACTGCGCCCGTTCCACGACTCCTTCGCCGGTCCCAGGGTGGTCATGCCCAATTCCACGTGTCCGCCCTGCACCAGGGCAAAGTTGTGATAAGGACCGCCCGTGCCCTGCGGCGTGGTCATGATCCCCAGTTTCTCGTTAATCAGTAGCGCCAGGCCGTCGCCGTAGACCACATAGGTACCGCCGATCGACGCCGTGCCGATCCGCAAGGTCTCGGGCCAGTTCGGGTGTTGCTCTCTGAGGGAGTCTTGAGGATGTAAGCCATGGAGAGCAATCCGCAGGGTCTCGGGCCAGCCCGAGCGTTGCTCCGCGAAGACGGTCGATGCGCCCGTCATGCCGACCATCACTATCAGGGCCAGCAGGAGTTTCAGGGTCCTCTTCATAAGCACCTCCATAATCAGTGAGTAGGAAATCCAACTCTCCACAACCCAGCCACCCGCAGCGGCCTCCGGCGGAGTGGCGGTCGCGCCGTGGAATGCGGGGGAATTCCAAGATCCAGCGTGCATCCTCGGCACGCCCATGCACAGGCCCCCATGGATTATTTGAGTATAGAGGAAAGCATCACCATCGCTACACGCACCAGGTCACCAGACCCTCACAAGGCGCGGCGCGATGGGTAGAGCTTCAGATGAAAGTATCCGTGAATTTTCGCGGTTCGGTTTTCGTTTGGATTCCTGGTTCTCAGAGGCTGTAGCTTCTGATAGTTGATGAGCGAAACGACCGTGGCATGCAGACCGGTTAAGCTTTGGCGACAATCCGACGACGTGCGCCGATCCCTGCGATTCACGGTCGTCATGTTACAATGCGCGCCTGATTGCCAAACGACTGTGCGAACCGTTAACAACCGTCTTTCATGAGTATCGAACGAGCCATCACCGAAGGGTGCGAACGGCTGAATATTCGCCCGCCGGCCGGGGCCGTCGCGCGCATGGCCGCTTATCTGGCCTTGCTGGAGCGCTGGAACCGCGCCTATAACCTCACCGCCGTGCGCGAGCCGGAGGCCATGGTGGTCCGGCATCTGCTGGACAGCCTGTCCATTCTGCCCTGGCTGGAAGGGCCAAAAGTGCTGGACGTGGGCAGCGGTGCCGGCTTGCCAGGCATTCCGCTGGCCCTCGCCCGACCGCAAGAGGAATTCTGCCTGTTGGATAGTAACGGCAAGCGGACCCGCTTTTTGACTCAAGCCGTCGCTGAGTTGCGGCTGACCAACGTCAGCGTGGTGCGCAGTCGGGTCGAGGATTATCAACCGGCGACTTTATTTAATAGCGTCGTGTCGCGGGCGTTCGCGACCCTGGTGGATCTGGTGGCGGACGCCGGGCGGCTGTGCGCGCCGGAGGGCCGGTTGCTGGCCATGAAAGGCATCTTCCCCGATGACGAACTGGCCCGTCTGCCGACCGGCTATCGCGTGGTCGGCGTTTACCCCTTGCAGGTTCCCCATCTGGACGCCGAACGCCACCTGGTTCACCTGGCGCCCGTATCCCCCGCCGCTGGAGGTTGAGTTTCCGCGTGGCTACCATCATCGCCATCACCAACCAGAAAGGCGGCGTGGGCAAGACCACCACCGCTGTCAACCTGGCCGCCTGTCTGGCGGCGCTGCGGCAGAATGTGCTGCTGATCGATCTCGACCCGCAGGGCAACGCCACCATGGGCTGCGGCGTGGACAAGCACACCGTCCCCGCCACCAGTTACGACGTGCTGCTGGGCGAGGCGACCTTGACCGACGCCCTGCAATGGATCGAAAAAGCCCAGATGCAACTGTTGCCGGCCAACGGCGATCTGACCGCCGCCGAGATCAATCTGCTGGAAAAGGAAGACGCGCCGGGCCGCCTGCGCGACGCTCTCGCCCCGGTGGTCTGGAATTTCGACGTGATTCTGATCGATTGCCCGCCGGCGCTAAACATGCTGACGGTCAACGCCTTGACCGCCGCCCAGTCGGTCATCATTCCCGTGCAATGCGAGTACTACGCCCTGGAAGGCTTGTCGGCACTGTTGGACACCATCGAGAAAGTGCGCAAGTCCACCAATCCCGGCCTGCGCATTGAGGGATTGGTGCGGACCATGTTCGATCCTCGCAACCGGCTGGCCAACGAAGTATCGGGCCAGTTACTGGAGCATTTCGGGGCGACGGTGTTCGAAACGCTGATCCCCCGCAACGTGCGCCTGGCCGAAGCGCCCAGCTACGGCCTGCCGATCATCCATTACGACGACAGTTCGCGCGGCGCGCAAAGCTATCGGGATCTGGCCAGGGAAGTGAGGAAACGCTTGCGGCGACCCGCCGGCGGTCAGGTGGAAGCGCGCGCATGATCAAGAAAAAAGGAGGTTTGGGCCGGGGTTTGGACGCCTTGCTGGGGGCCGCCTCGGCGGCGCGGGGCGAAACCGTGCCGGATCTGGCCATCGCCGAGACGCTGCGGCAACTACCGGTCGAGCAAATCCAGCGCGGTCGCTACCAGCCGCGTCAGGATTTGCGCGAGGACACCTTACAGGAGCTGGCTGAATCGATTCGCGCCCAAGGTGTGGTGCAGCCGGTGGTGGTGCGGCCCATCGGAGAGGATCGTTACGAGTTGATCGCCGGCGAGCGGCGCTGGCGAGCGGCGCAACTGGCCGGATTGCGCGAAGTGCCAGCCGTGGTTCGCAAGGTGTCCGATCGGGCAGCCATCGCCATGGCGCTGATCGAAAACATCCAGCGCGAGGACCTCAATCCCTTGGAGGAAGCCACCGCCCTGCAACGGTTGATCGCCGAGTTCGAATTGACCCACCAGCAGGCCGCCGAGGCGGTGGGGCGGTCGCGAACGGCGGTCACCAACCTGCTGCGCCTGCTGGAACTGGGCGAGGACGTGCGGCAGCTGGTGCGGGATCGCAAGCTGGACATGGGTCATGCCCGCGCCCTGTTGTCCCTGCCGATGCCCTTGCAGCGGGAGGCCGCCCATCAGGTTCTGTTGCGTGGCCTGTCGGTGCGGGAGACCGAACGGCTGGCGCAGCGCCTGCAACAACCGCCGGATGCCGCGCCCGCCATTTCGGAGAAACCGCTCGATCCCGATGTTCGCCTGTTGCAAGAGAGTTTGGCGGAACGCCTTGGCGCGCGGGTGCGAGTGCGTCATGCGACGTCCGGCCGGGGCAGCGTGGTCATTCACTACAATACACTGGACGAACTGGATGGCATCATCGCCCGGGTGAAGTGACGCTGTGATTTTCGTTGACCCCGCGCCGCCAAATTCCCTATAATCAGTAACACCTCTACACGGCTTGGATAATCCGGAAAAAGAATTTCAAACAGGGATTTGGGTCTGCGTTAAAGTAAAAACCACAACCAGAACAAACCCGTAAACCTAGACTCATGCCCGGCACATTGCTGTGCCCAAAACAATTAAAATCGACACAAGCCATGGGCGCAAAACAGGTCACCCGGAAAATTACCCGCATTCAACTGCTCGTCACGCTGCTGGTGGCCTTCATGGCGTTCGGGTTCGGCGACGCCCGGGCCGCATACTCCGCGCTGGTCGGCGGCGGGATCAGCACGCTGGTGACCTTTTATTTCGCCAGGCAGGTTTTTTCAGCTCGCATCGGCGCCTCCGCCGCTAAAATCGCCCGGGCCTTCCTGGTCGGTGAGGTCGTCAAGATCCTCCTGACCGTCGTCCTGCTGAGCATCGCCCTCTTCTGGTTGGACGTGTCTCCGCTTCCGCTCCTGTTGGCGTACATGGCGGCGCTGATGGCGTATTGGCTGGTGTTACCCTTCACATTCGACGCTTCGGTGAGGACGCTATGAGCGAAAGTGGTCATTCCGCGACGGAATACATCATTCACCACCTGACCAATCTCCGGTTCGACTTGACTCAGATGCGATTCCTGTCTGGATCGGAGGTGGGCGGTTTCTGGGTGCTGAACGTGGACACCCTGCTGGTTTCGGCCCTGCTGGGCGCGCTGTTCTTGTGGGTGTTCCGAATAGCCGCACGATCCGCCACCAGCGACACACCGGGGCACTGGCAGAACTTCTGCGAGATGATGGTCGAGTTCGTCGACAGCCAGGTCAAGGACTCGTTTCACGGCCGCAACCCGGTCATCGCCCCACTGGCGCTGACCATTTTCGTCTGGGTGTTCCTGTGGAACTTCATGGACCTGATTCCAGTAGACTTGTTCCCGGAGATCGCCGCCGCGCTGGGCGTCCCCTACATGCGAGTCGTGCCGTCCGCCGACCTGAGCGCTCCCTTCGGTCTGGCGCTCAGCGTGCTGGTTCTCATCTATTACTACAGTTTCAAGGTCAAGGGCTTCAAAGGCTTTTCCATGGAGGTGCTGACGAAACCCTTCGGTAAATGGCTCATGCCGTTCAACCTGATGTTACGGATTGTTGAGGATTTGGCCAAACCCATCTCGCTCGCCTTGCGGTTGTTCGGCAACCTCTATGCCGGCGAATTGATCTTCGTCCTGATCGCCCTGCTGCCGTGGTGGCTCCACTTCACGCTCGGATGGCCGTGGGCGGTATTCCATCTGCTCATCATCACCCTGCAAGCCTTTATCTTCATGGTGTTGACCATCATTTATCTAAGCATGGCGCACGAGGATCACTGAACGATTGCGGATCGGGTGTCGGCCCGCGCCACGGCGGCCGACTCGGCCCTTTCAAATCGCTTTTCATCCACAACCCCAACCTCTAAAACCGGAGACCATCAATGGAAGCTGCAAGCCTGATTGCCAACGTGCAGGGTATGACCGTCATCGCCGTCGCGCTGATCCTGAGTGTGGGCGCGTTCGGCACCGCCATCGGCTTCGCCCTGTTGGGCGGTAAGTTCCTGGAGAGCGCTGCCCGGCAGCCGGAATTGATCCCGACCCTGCAAGTCAAGATGTTCATCATCGCCGGGTTGCTCGACGCGGTGACCATGATCGGCGTCGGTATCGCGCTGTTCTTCACCTTCGCCAACCCGTTCCTCGGTCCGGTGCAGCAGGCCCTGATCCAGTGATCGTCCGGGATTTTCCGACGCGTTCGTCCCGTTACCCGAGGAGGTAATCGCGTGAACTTCAATGCCACCCTCATAGGGCAGATGATCACGTTCGGCCTTCTGGTGATCTTTACCATGAAGTTCGTGTGGCCACCGATCATGGAGGCCATGCAAGAGCGCCAGAAACGTATCGCCGACGGCCTGGCGTCCGCGGAGCGCGGCATGCGCGAACAGGAGATAGCTAAGACCAAATCCGCGCAACTGCTCAAGGAAGCCAAACAGCAAGCCGCCGAAATCGTCGCCCAAGCCCACAAGCGCGCCAACGAAATCGTCGAGCAATCGAAATTGGAGGCTCGCACCGAAGGCGACCGCCAGCTCGTCGCCGCCAAGGCTGAGATCGAGCAGGAGGTCAACCGCGCCCGCGAGCAACTCCGGAGCCAAGTTGTCAGTCTCGCCGTCACCGGTGCCAGCATGATCATCCAGCGCGAGATCGATGAAGCGGCTAACGCCGCCCTGTTGGATGACTTGGTCGCGCAGCTATAACCACGGATCACGCTAATGGCTGAAACGACAACCGTCATCCGCCCCGCCGCCGCCGCCCGGCCCTACGCCCGCGCTGCGTTCGAGGATGCTCAGACCGCCCAAGCGCTGCCGCTCTGGTCGGAACTGCTGATGGTCGCCGCCGTCGTTGCGACGGACCCGGCCATGCGCCGCCTGCTGGGACCCTGGAATCCCCAATTGCGCGGCCCACAGAAAGCCGATCTGGTGACCGGATTATGCCGCGATATCCGCGCTGGAGAGGAAGTGCCGGAAGCGTTCGTTACTTTTCTGCGACTGCTGGCTGAAAACAACCGCCTGCACCTGCTGCCGGGCATTGCCGTCCTGTTCGAGCGGTTGCGCACGGAGGCGGAAAGCGTCCTGCGCGCCGAGTTGATCAGCACGACCGTCGTGACCGAGGCCCAGCGCAAGCGCGTGACCAAGGCGCTGAAGGCAAAGTTCAAGCGCAAAATCGTGCTGGACTGCAAGACGGATGAGTCGCTGATCGCGGGCGCGGTGATTCGAGTCGGCGATCTGGTGATCGACGGTTCGGCGCGCGGCCGGCTGGACAAACTTGCCACGGCCTTGAGCCAGTAAGGGGAATACCGCTTTATGCAACTCAAACCATCTGAAATCAGCGATCTGATCCGGCAGCGCCTGCAAGGTTTCCAGGCCACCGCCGAAGCGCGCACCGAAGGCTCCATCGTCAGTCTGGCCGACGGCATCGCCCGTCTCTATGGGCTCGACAACGCGATGCAGGGGGAAATGATCGAGTTCCCGGCACCCCGGGAAGGCGATCCCGTGACCTATGGTCTAGCTCTGAATCTGGAGCGAGACTCGGTCGGCACGGTGATCCTGGGCGATTACGAGCATCTGGCGGAGGGCGACAAGGCCCTTTGCACCGGCCGCATTCTGGAAGTGCCGGTCGGCGAAGCCCTGCTGGGGCGCGTGGTTAATACTCTGGGTCAGCCCATCGACGGTAAGGGGCCGATCAAGTCCACCCAGTCCTCGCCCATTGAGGTCATCGCCCCAGGCGTGATCGAACGGCAGTCGGTCAGCCAGCCGGTGCAGACCGGTCTGAAAGCCATCGATGCCATGGTGCCGATCGGTCGCGGCCAGCGCGAATTGATCATCGGCGACCGCCAGACCGGCAAAACTGCGGTGGCGATCGATGCGATCATCAACCAAAAGAGCACGGGGGTTAAATGCATCTATGTGGCGATCGGCCAGAAGAACTCCTCGATCGCCAACGTGGTGCGCAAACTGGAAGAGCACGGAGCGATGGATCACACCATCGTGGTCGCCGCCAGCGCCTCCGAATCGGCGGCGATGCTGTATATCGCCCCCTACTCCGGCTGCGCCATGGGTGAATACTTCCGCGATCGTGGCGAGGATGCCCTGATCGTCTATGACGATCTGTCCAAGCAGGCGGTGGCCTATCGCGAGGTTTCGCTGCTGTTGCGCCGACCGCCGGGCCGTGAGGCCTTCCCCGGCGACGTGTTCTACCTGCACTCCCGCCTGCTGGAGCGGGCCTCGCGCATCAACGCCGACGAAGTCGAACGCTTGACCGACGGCGCGGTGAAAGGCCAGACCGGCTCGCTGACCGCGTTACCGATCATCGAAACCCAGGCCGGCGACGTGTCGGCGTTCGTGCCTACCAACGTGATCTCCATCACCGACGGGCAGATCTACCTGGAAACCGACCTGTTCAACGCCGGCATCCGGCCCGCCATCAATCCGGGCCTGTCGGTTTCCCGGGTCGGCGGCGCCGCCCAGACCAAGATCGTCAAGAAACTCGGCGGTGGTGTCCGCCTGGCCCTGGCTCAGTATCGCGAACTGGCGGGATTCGCCCAGTTCGCCTCCGACTTGGATGAGGCTACCCGCAAGCAACTCGAGCGCGGCCAACGCGTGACCGAGTTGATGAAGCAGAAGCAATACTCGCCGATGTCGGTCGCCGAGATGGCGCTTTCACTGTTTGCCGTGGATCGAGGTTACCTGGACGATGTCCCGTTGAATCAGATCGGGCACTTTGAAGCCGAGTTGCTGGCGCACGCTCGGTCTCGGCAAGGCGAATTGCTCGACCGGATCAACGCGACGGGCGATTACAACGACGAAATCGAAACCGGTCTGAAAAAGACCGTTGAGGATTTCAAGGCCCACTACGTCGGTTAAACGGGTGACAGCATGGCAGGCGCCAAAGAGATACGAAGCAAAATCAAGAGCATCCAAAGTACGCAGAAGATCACCAAAGCCATGGAAATGGTGGCGGCGAGCAAAATGCGCAAGGCCTTGGAACGCATGCAGGCGGCTCGACCCTATGCGATCAAGATTCGTAATGTCATCTCACACTTGGCCCATGCGCACACCGATTATCGCAGTCCGGGGCTCGTGGAGCGTGAGTTGAAGCGGGTCGGACTCATCATTATTTCCACCGATCGTGGCCTGTGCGGCGGCTTGAACAGCAATCTGTTCAGAATCACCATCGGCGCGATGCAGCAATGGCGCGTCCAAGGGGTTGAAGTCGATCTTTGTGTCGTCGGGACCAAGGCGTTTCAGTTCTTCCGCCGGTTGCGAGGCAACATCGTCGCTCACATCGCCCACTTGGGCGACGCGCCCCGCTTTGAAGATGTGCTCGGACCGGTGAAGATCATGGCCGACGCCTTTACCGAGGGGCGCATCGATGCGATCTACCTGGTGTACAACGAGTTTGTCAACACCATGAGCCAGAAGCCCAGGATCGAGCGACTGTTTCCGGTGACGTCGGAGGTGAAGGGGACCGCGCCCCGGCACAGCGATGACACCTACGAGCCCGATATCACGAGCAGAATACCGGCCGGGACGGTACTCCCCGCGCACCCTTGGGACTACATCTACGAGCCCGCGCCCGAGGAACTGATCGAGTTGTTGCTCCGCCGCTATGGCGAGTCGGTGGTGTACCAGGCGCTGGCGGAGAACGTAGCCTGCGAGATGGCCGCTCGGATGGTCGCCATGAAGAGTGCGTCCGACAACGCGGGCACGCTCATCGACGAACTGCAACTGATCTACAACAAGGCCCGACAGGCGTCGATCACGCAGGAGTTGGCCGAGATCGTCGGAGGCGCCGCGGCGGTGTAAGGTCGCCAAGGTTGCGAGGTCGCCGCGGAAGCCCGTTTCCGCCGGAAACGGGCGCCAGTTGAAACCAGATGAAGGGGAACCCGAGAATGAGTTCTGGCAATATCGTGCAAATTATCGGCGCGGTCGTGGACGTTGAGTTCCCGCGCGGGTCGGTGCCCAAGATTTACGACGCGCTGTGCATCGATGAAAACAAGCTGATTATGGAAGTGCAGCAACAACTGGGCGATGGGGTGGTGCGCACCATCGCCATGGGTTCGACCGAGGGTCTGAAGCGCAACATGGTGGTCTCCAATACCGGGGCTCCCGTGACCGTGCCGGTGGGCACGGGGACCCTGGGCCGGATCATGAACGTACTGGGCGTACCCATCGATCACAAGGGACCGGTGGAGACTGATATTTATCGCGCCATTCATCAGCCGGCGCCGAGCTATGAGGATCAGTCGGGCACCACCGAATTGCTGGAAACCGGCATCAAGGTCATCGACCTGCTCTGTCCGTTCGCCAAGGGCGGCAAGATCGGCCTGTTCGGCGGCGCGGGCGTGGGCAAGACCGTCAACATGATGGAATTGATCCGCAACATCGCCATCGAGCACTCCGGTTACTCGGTGTTCGCCGGCGTGGGCGAGCGGACCCGCGAGGGCAACGACTTCTATCATGAAATGAAGGAGTCGAACGTGCTCGATAAGGTGGCTCTGGTCTATGGCCAGATGAACGAGCCGCCCGGCAATCGCCTGCGCGTCGGGCTAACCGGGCTGAGCATTGCGGAAAATTTCCGCGACGAAGGCCGCGACGTACTGCTGTTCATCGACAATATCTACCGCTACACCCTGGCTGGCACCGAATGCTCGGCGCTGCTGGGTCGCATGCCGTCGGCGGTGGGCTATCAGCCGACCCTGGCCTCGGAAATGGGCGTGTTACAGGAGCGCATTACCTCGACCAAGACCGGTTCGATCACCTCCATCCAGGCGGTCTACGTGCCCGCCGACGACCTGACCGACCCATCGCCCGCCACCACCTTCGCCCACTTGGACGCCACGGTGGTGTTGTCCCGCCAGATCGCCGAGCTGGGGATTTATCCGGCGGTGGATCCGTTGGATTCCACCTCTCGGCAGCTCGATCCCCTGGTGGTTGGCCAGGATCACTACGACACCGCTCGCGCCGTGCAGATGACCCTGCAGCGCTACAAGGAGCTAAAGGACATCATCGCGATCCTGGGCATGGACGAACTGTCCGAGGAAGACAAGCTGGCGGTCTCCCGGGCGCGCAAGATTCAGCGCTTTCTGTCGCAGCCGTTCTTTGTGGCCGAGGTATTCACCGGTTCGCCCGGCAAGTACGTCCCGCTCAAGGACACCATCGCAGCGTTCAAAGGCATCGTCGCCGGCGAGTACGACTCCCTACCCGAACAGGCGTTTTACATGGTCGGCTCGATTGATGAGGCGGTGGAAAAGGCCAACAAGATGTAATGGGGTGGCGCTCCGGGAGCCAGACTCTTCCCGGCGCGCGTTCCATTCGCAACCGATCGAGGAGATACATCATGGCCATGACGCTGCATGTCGACATCGTCAGCGCGGAGAAAGAGTTGTTCTCGGGACCCGCGGAGATGGTGGTCGCGCCAGGCGAGCTCGGGGAGCTGGGGATTTTGCCTCGCCACAGCCAGTTACTGACCCGGCTCAAACCGGGGCAGGTTCGAATACGGTTGCTGGGCGGCGAAGAGCAACTGTTTTACGTTTCGGGCGGGTTGCTGGAAGTGCAGCCGCATGTGGTCACCATCCTGTCCGATACCGCCGAACGGGCCAAGGATCTGGACGAGTCGGCGGCGCAGGCGGCCCGGCAGCGCGCCGAGCAAGCGATCGGCGATCATCGGAGCGAATTTGAGTTCGCCAGGGCCAAGGCCGAGTTGGCTGAGGCCATCGCCCAGTTACAAGCCATCGAGAAAATGCGCAAGTTGCGCAAATCGGGCTGATCCGGCTAATAATAATAACGATCTCGACCCCGCTGGGCCGTGACCAAGGTCACGGCCTTTTTGTTTGCGGGACTTTTTGTTTTGGGGATTGGCACGGCCCGCCATGCCAGGGCTCGCGTTCGGTACAATAGCTTGAGAAAGTATGGGAGGATTGGCGATCATGCAACAGCTTTCGGTGGTGATCCTGGCTGCGGGCCAGGGTAAGCGGATGGTTTCGGATTTACCCAAGGTTCTGCACCCGGTGGGCGGCCGGCCGTTGCTGGCCCACGTCCTGGCCACAGCCAGAGGGCTGGAGGCGACCGCGCGGCTGGTGGTCTACGGCCATGGCGGCGCGGCGGTCAAGACGGCGTGCTCCGGTGAGGACGAGGTGCTGTGGGTCGAGCAGGCCGAGCAGCTCGGCACGGGTCATGCGGTGGCGCAGGCGCTGCCGTTGCTCGACGATGCCGGCGTGACGCTGGTGTTGTACGGCGACGTGCCGCTGATCCGCGCCGAGACGCTGCGGCCGCTGGTGGTCGCCGCCCAACGGGGCAGCCTGGCGGTGCTGACGGTCGAGTTGGCCGATCCCGCAGGCTATGGTCGCATGATTCGCAACGAACAGGGCCAGGTCTGTCGGATCGTCGAGGACAAGGAGGCGACGGCCGAAGAGCGGCGCCTGCGCGAGGTCAATACCGGGATTCTGGCGGTCTCGACCGCGAAACTGCGCGGGTGGGTGGCCAGTCTGGACAATGACAACGCCCAAGGCGAGTACTACCTGACCGATACGGTCGCGCTGGCGGTGCGCGACGGGACGCCGGTCGAGGCCTTTACCGTCGCTGACCCCGAGGAGGTGCAGGGTGTCAACGATCGCCGGCAATTGGCGCACTTGGAGCGCATCTATCAGCGGCGGCAGGCCGAACGGCTGATGCGCGAGGGTGCGACCTTGCTGGATCCAGCCCGGGTGGACGTGCGCGGTACGGTGACCACGGGTAAGGATGTGCTGATCGATGTCAACGTAGTGTTCGAGGGCACGGTGCAACTGGGCGATCGGGTCCGGATCGGACCGTTCTGCGTGCTGCGAAATGCGGTCATCGGCGACGATGTCACCGTATTGTCGCATTCCTGGATCGAAGAGGCCGAGATCGGCCCCGACGCGAAGATTGGCCCCTTCGCCCGGTTGCGGCCGGGGACGCGCCTGGCGGCGGGCGTCCATATCGGTAACTTTGTGGAAACCAAAAAGGCGAGCATTGGCTCCGACTCCAAAGTCAATCACCTGGCTTATATCGGCGACGCCGAGATCGGGGCCGAGGTCAACATTGGCGCCGGGACCATCACCTGTAACTACGATGGCGTTAACAAACACCCCACCACGATTGGCGACGGTGCTTTCATCGGCTCCAACACCTCGCTGGTAGCGCCGGTGCGGGTGGGCAAAGGGGCGACGGTAGGCGCGGGGTCGGCCGTCAGCCGCAACGTGCCCGATGGCAGTCTGTGTTTGACCCGCGCCCCGCGCAAGGAAGTCGCGAACTGGTTGCGACCGGTCAAGCAGACCAAGGATTAGGATTTTTCATACAACCCCTTTACGTATCAGGAACCGCTATGGCCAAGACCCGTTTCGCCCCCAGCCCCACCGGTTACCTGCATGTCGGCGGCGCCCGCACGGCGCTGTTTTCCTGGCTGTACGCCCGCCGGCACGGCGGTCCCTTCGTGCTGCGCATTGAGGATACCGATCTGGAGCGCTCCACTCCGGAGTCGGTCAACGCCATCCTGGAGGGGATGAACTGGCTGGGACTCGATTACGATGAAGGACCGTTTTATCAGACCCAGCGTTTCGGACGCTATCGGGAAGTATTGCAGCAATTACTGCGCGAGGGCCAAGCCTATTACTGCTATTGCACCCGGGAAGAACTGGAGGCGTTGCGCGCCGCCCAGATGGTCCGGAAGGAGAAGCCGCGCTACGACGGTCGCTACCGCGATTACGAGGGTCCGCCGCGTCCGGACGTAGAGCCGGTGATCCGGTTTCGCAGCCCCCTGGATGGCGAGGTGGTGGTGGACGATCTGATCCGTGGCCGGATCGTCATCCGCAACAGCGAACTGGACGATCTGATCATCGCCCGCGCCGACGGCAGCCCCACCTATAATTTCTGCGTGGTGGTGGACGATCTGGACATGGGCATCACCCATGTCATTCGCGGCGACGACCACATCAACAATACGCCACGCCAGATCAATATCTTCCAGGCGCTGGGAGCGCCGCCGCCGCAGTACGCGCACGTACCGATGATTCTGGGCGCGGACGGCAAACGGTTGTCCAAACGGCATGGCGCGGTCAGCGTCATGCAGTATCGCGACGACGGTTTCCTGCCGGAGGCGTTGCTGAATTATCTGGCGCGGCTGGGGTGGGCGCACGGCGACCAGGAAATCTTCAGTCTGGAAGAACTGGTGCAATTGTTCGATCTGGCCGCGGTCAACAAGGCGGCTTCCGCGTTCAATCCCGACAAGTTGCTGTGGTTGAACCAGCATTACCTGAAGACCGGCGATCCGAACCATGTGGCCCGCCATCTGAGTTGGCACGTCGGCCGGTTGGGCATCGACCCGACCGCGGGACCCGCGCTGACTGAAGTGGTCAAGGCGTTTCGGGAGCGGGCTAAAACTCTCAAGGAGATGGCCGAAAACAGCGCCTTCCTGTACCAGGAATTTGTGGATTACGACGAGAAAGCGGCCAGCAAGCATCTTAATGCCGTCGCCAAGGCACCGCTGCGGCGGCTGAGCGAGATGCTGGCCACGCTGCCGGAGTGGCGCGCCGAAGCGATTCATGCGGCGGTGGCTCAAGTCGCCACGGAGAGCGATTTACCGCTCGGCAAAGTCGCGCAGCCGCTGCGGGTGGCGGTGGCGGGCACGGCGGTGTCGCCACCGATCGACCTGACCCTGGATCTGTTGGGACGGTCCAAAACCCTGGCCCGGATCCAGCGGGCGCTAGACTATCTCCAGCAGCAGTCCCAGCATGGCTCGACTTAAAAAAGTTGACAGAAACAGCCAGGTCTTTTAAATTGCCTGTCTCCAATAATTGGGGCCATAGCTCAGCTGGGAGAGCGCTTGCATGGCATGCAAGAGGTCGGCGGTTCGATCCCGCCTGGCTCCACCACCCTTCACCGAGTCCGGTAGTAGGGTTCTTTAGTTTTAACCTGCCTAAGGTCCCCATCGTCTAGAGGCCGAGGACACCGCCCTTTCACGGCGGTAACAGGGGTTCGAATCCCCTTGGGGACGCCAATTCAATCAGTCCGTTACGAACCGCTGGTCGGGTTTTCCCAACGGTTGTCCGATCTTGGTCAAGCTTTGATCTCGAACAGGGCCAGAGTTTCCAGGCAGCGGCGGCGGTGGGCGTTGCCGTGGGCCGGTGGAATACGCACGCCCGGTAGATACAGACCGTACTTCCGACCCTCGTTCTCGGCCTTCAGCACCCACTGACAGAGTTGCGCCAGACGCGGTTCGATGTGGTCGATCCCCAGCAGTCGCCAGTCCAGCCACAGTTCCGGCCGGGCCTGATCGGTGAAATTCTTGACCAATAGCTGCTCGGTGCGGGTCGTGGCCTTCCAGGCGATCCGACGCGGCGAATCGCCCCGCGCGTAGGAACGAAATCCGGCGTAATCCTCACTGCCCGATCCTTGTTCGCCCAAGCCGCTACCCGCGCCGCTCGGCAGCGCGGCCGGCAGCGGCCGCCGGCCGCGCGGCGCCGGATAGACCAGGCAACCCCGCTCGAATTCCACCCAACTCCACGACTGCAACAGACCCAGCGGATAGCGGGTCAGCACCCGCACCCTCCCGACTCGCAGCCAACCGCGCCGCTGGGTGGGAATCCGCAGGGTGACGATCGCCGCGCCGTTCGCCGGGAGATCCACGTACTGGGGCGGCTGGTCGAGCCATTGCAGGGCGATGCCGTACCGGGGTTTGGGATCGGGATTTTCCAGCCGAAACGTGAACCGGACCTCCTGGCCGACGAACACCGGTTCGGTGCCGCCGGCGTGGACGATCAAGCCCAGCAGGTTGTCGTGCGCCTGCCACATGCTGTTGTGGGCGACGGCGACCAGCAGGAACGTAAAGGCGAATCCCATGCTGTTGCTGTAATTGATCGACCACAGAAACAATACGAACAGCAGCATGGCGAAGGCGTAGCCCTGCCGGGTGGGCAGAATATAGATGCGGCGGCGCTCCAACCGGACCGGGCCGCGCACCGGCTGCTGGCCGCGGGTGACCCAGGCTTCGAACCGTCGCCACAGCCCGTGCATGATTGGGGAGGTCAGACTGGCACCGCCACGCCGGCGCGCAAAAAGCCAACGAGATCGGCGGACGACTGTTCCAGATGATCCTCGCCCGGATGCAGGCGATGGCCCACCACGACGGGCAAGACGGTCTGCACGTCTTCCGGCAAGACATGGCCGCGCCGGTGCAGCAGCGCCCAAGCGCGCGCCGCGCGCAGCAGCGCCAGCCCGGCGCGCGGCGACAACCCACCGCGAAACTGGTTGGACTGGCGGGAGAACGCCAGCAGTCCCTGGAGGTAGTCCAGCAGCGGCGGCGCGACGTGAATCCCGGCCACCCGGCCCTGCGCCTCATGCAACTGCGCCGGGGTCATGCCGACCGGTAGGCGCGCCAGCACTTCGCGACGGTCCTCCCCTTCCAGCAACAGTCGTTCGGCCTGAACATCGGGATAGCCCAGTTCGATCCGCATCAGAAACCGGTCGAGCTGCGATTCCGGCAGCGGGAAGGTGCCGATCTGATAGGCGGGATTCTGGGTGGCGATGACAAAGAACGGCTCCGGCAACGGGCGGGTCTCGCCCTCGATGGTCACCTGGCCTTCTTCCATGGCTTCCAGCAGGGCGCTCTGGGTTTTAGGCGTGGCGCGATTGATCTCGTCGGCCAGGATCAGTTGCGCGAAGATCGGGCCGGGATGAAACACGAAGGTCTCGCGCTGGCGCTCGTACACCGCCGCGCCGAGAATATCGGCCGGCAGCAGGTCGCTGGTGAACTGAATGCGCTGGTATTGCAAACCCAGACAGCGGGCCAGGGCGTGGGCCAGGGTGGTTTTGCCCATCCCCGGCAAATCCTCGATCAGCAGATGACCGCGCGCCAGCAGACAGGCCACGGCTAACCGAATGGCGCGCTCCTTGCCGAGAATAGTCGAACCGACCTGCTGGATCACCTGCTCCAGACGGTCTTCCAGAGCGGCCACCGGTTAAGCCTGCGGGCGCAGGTTGCGTTTGAAGCGCTGGAAATTTTCCACATAGCGGGCGGCGGACAACCGCAAGCCGTCGATTTCCTGAGCGCTCAGCGCGCGCACGATCTTGCCCGGCGAGCCCTTGACCAGCGAACCGTCCGGGATGGTCTGGCCCTCGGTAATCAGGCTGTTGGCACCGATCAGACAGTTCTTGCCGATGGTCGCCCGGTTCATGATCAGGCTCTTGATGCCGATCAGGCTGCCGTCGCCGATGATGCAGCCGTGCAGCATGGCCAGGTGGCCGACCGTGACGTCGCGACCGATGGTCAGCAGGATGCCGGGGTCGGTATGCAGGATCGCCCCGTCCTGGATGTTGGAATTTTCGCCGATGGTGATGACGTCGTTATCGCCACGCACTACGGCGTTGAACCAGATGCTGGCGTTCTGCTCGAGCACCACCGAACCGATGACGGTGGCGTTGTCGGCGATGAACCAATCGTCGCCGTGAAATTCGACCTTGCGGTCGCCAAGGGAATAGATCACCGGCTCCTCCCGATTAGATGATGAGGCGGACTGATGGAAACCGGGGCAGTATAACCGAGATCGAACGGCGGGCAGCGAGGCTGGCGGGAAACCCGGCGAGGGCTGCGGCGGTATCGGAAAGAAAAACGCCGAACTCCAGAGAGAGTTCGGCGTGGCTGAATGATTGCGAACCGCCAAACGCGGCTTTATTGCTTGTAGTACCCAACGGCGCAGACTTGATCACCGACCTTGGTGACATAGGTCACCTTTTCGGTAGGTTCTTCTTCACCCGGACGCGGCCACATGTAATCGACCTCGGCAATCTCGCCTTCCTGGGCCGTCGCGTAGATCTCCTCGCCGAGCGCCTTGCCGGCTTTGTCTTGCAGATCCTTCAAGCTCACGCTCAACAGCGCCTGATTGGCGCCATGCGCGGTGAACATTCCGTCGGGACCCCCGCAGAAGACGTATAGATCGCGATCTTTGAATCCCTCCGCGCCTTCGTTGAACGCGGCCAGGGCGCTGGCTTCATCGGCCTGCATGGCGGTGATGGCTCTTTCCAACATCGCCTTGGCTTCTTCAGGCGAGCCAAAGTCGTTAGCCCAGACACTGCTGGACAATCCCATAAAGCAGAGTGCGGCTATGCCATTGATCAGTAGCTTCTTCATCATCCTCGATCTCCTTGGGGTCTTATTGATTTGAACTTGCTTTCCGCCGCTGCGGGGCAGCGGCGTCCATAAACTGTAGACGGTGAATTCCAGGGGAACAAGGTGTTGGCGCAAAATTTTAGAGGGTTTTGACCCGTCTATTTCCCTGAAGCTTGACCGAGGCGTCGGCTCGTTGGCTCGGGTGGTTTTTGTTTTTGTCCTTAACCAGATACTCTGTTATCATTTTTTATAAAGCGTATGAATTCAACAACAACCGCCAACCAAAAATAACGACCGAGATCAATCCGACGCTCGAAGCGATGGCCGAGAGGGCAAAGTTATGTTGAACGACAAGAGCAGCAAGCCCGTGGCGGTGGTCACGGGCGCCAACCGCGGCCTGGGACTTGAAACCGTCCGGCAACTGGCCCGGCGCGATATCCGAGTGATTCTCACCAGCCGCAACGCCGGGAAAGGCGCACTGGCGCTGGAAACGCTGCGGGCCGAAGGTCTGGACGTGCTGTTTCAACCGCTGGATGTCACTGCGGAAAGCAGCATCGCCGAACTGGGCACCTTCATTCACAGTCGCTGCGGCCGGGTAGATATCCTGGTCAACAACGCCGGGGTGTTTCTCGACCGTCACGGGAGCGCGGACGCCAGCGCCACCAGCGTCCTGACCGCCAGCTTGGAGACCCTGACCGCGACGCTGAAAACCAACCTGTACGGTCCCATCCTGCTGGCCCAGGAACTGGTGCCACTGATGAAGCAACAACGCTACGGCCGCATCGTCAATGTGTCTAGCGGCATGGGTCAGTTGAGTGAAATGGAAGGAAGATCGCCGGCCTATCGGATTTCCAAGACCGCGCTGAACGCCCTGACCCGCATCCTGGCGGCGGAAACCCAAGGTTACAATATTCTGGTCAACTCGATTTGTCCCGGTTGGGTGCGCACTGAAATGGGCGGGCACAACGCCGAGCGGACGGTCGAGGAGGGCGTGACCGGCATCGTCTGGGCCTCGACGTTGCCGGATGATGGACCGAGCGGTGGCGTCTTCCGGGATGGCCTGCCGATCCCTTGGTGACTCGGGTGAGTCCAATACAACGGCACCAGACAATCCAGGTCTGAATTCCTTTGTTTGTGGCTAAGATTATGAAAAATATACATTAATATCAAAAAAACTGAATAAGCCTTGCATTTTACCCATCATCTGTTAACTCTAGGGGTCTGCGGTAAGCTCAAGTCGATCCGAGCGCGCCGCGGAGGGGAGGAGGTTGCGGTCCGCGTGGGCGCTCAGGGTCCTTGGCCGAAACCGTTGTTCGCAAAAGTGTAATTCGTCAATCCTTGCCTGCCACCAGGCGTCGCCAGGCGCCGTCAAGTAACGCGAGTCCTCATGGTCCGCAATAAGTCAGTTTTCGTGTGATCTCGGTTTTTATCGGCATGTCTTCTTAGGCGTATCCGAAAAAAGTCAGACGCCCGCCCATCCTGGGGGCGTGTGCTCGCGCGCGGCGGCATCCATGGCTCGACGTTCCCCTCAACAAGATCTGGCATTTTTGCCTGCATTGTAAGGAGTGTGTGATGGAAAAACAGATGACGCAGCATTTCGGGGAAGATCCCATCAAGACTCGGGAATCCGATCACTTTCGCGCGGAATACGTTCACGGGTTCGTGGACAAGTGGGACGAGTTGATCGACTGGGAAGCCCGCGCGAAAAGTGAAGGTTCGTTTTTCATCGATTACCTGAAAAAAATCGGAGCCCGGCGCGTGCTCGACGTCGCAACCGGCACCGGCTTCCACTCGGTGCGCCTGATCGAGGCGGGCTTCGAAGTGGTCAGCGCCGATGGTAGCCCTGAAATGTTGGCCAAGGCTTTCGAAAACGCGCGCCAGCGCGGTCACGTGCTGCGCACCGCCCATGCGGACTGGCGCTTCCTCAACCGCGATATCCTCGGCCGCTACGATGCCGTGATCTGCCTCGGCAATTCCTTCACGCACCTGTTCAAGGAACGTGATCGACGCAAAGCGTTGGCCGAATTCTACGCCGCGCTTTGCCATAATGGCGTACTCATCATCGACCAGCGCAACTACGACGCTATGCTCGATAGTGAGTTTAAAAGCAAACACACTTTTTACTACTGCGGCGAAAATATCAAAGCCGAACCCGCGCATGTGGATGACGGTTTGGCGCGCTTTCAGTATTCCTTCCCCGACGGCAGCCTTTATCACCTGAACATGTTTCCGCTGCGCAAGCATTATCTACGCCGTCTGATTCACCAGGCTGGCTTTCAGCGCATCAAAACATTCGGCGACTTTCAGGAAACCTATCATCAGGACGATCCAGACTTTTACATTCATATCGCCGAGAAAACCTACGATGCGTCCATTGATTTCGAAGATGTGGACCTGCGGGAAGAAGAGGAGGTTTAAGCATGGCGCAATATAGCGAAGCCGTGGAAACCGCGCGCGATTATTACAACAGCGAGAGTGCTGATAATTTCTACTTTACGGTTTGGGGCGGCGAGGACATTCACATCGGCCTCTACACCGCTGCGGACGAACCCATTCTCGACGCCAGCCACCGCACCGTCCGGCACATGGCCGCCAAACTCGCCTTGACGCCGGAGACCCGCGTGCTCGACATCGGCGCGGGTTATGGCGGGGCGGCCCGTTATCTGGCCCGTGAATTCGGCTGCCGCGTCGATTGTTTGAACCTCTCGGAGGTGCAGAATCGCCGCAACCGCGCCATGAATGAAGCGCAGGGACTGACCGATCGGATCGCGGTCGTCGACGGCGATTTCGAGAACCTGCCGATGGAAACATACGAGTATGACATCGTCTGGTCGCAGGACGCCATTTTGCACAGCGGGCGTCGCGCCCGTGTCCTCGCGGAAGTCGATCGGGTCCTGAAACCCGGCGGGACGTTCATCTTCACCGACCCGATGCAAGCCGATCACGCGTCGCGCGAGGCGCTGCAACCGGTGCTCGACCGCCTTCACCTGGATACGATGGGGTCAACGGGCGTTTACCGGAAGGCGCTGGGCCAACTCGGCTTCACCGAAGTTGAGTTTGAAGAGATGACTCATCAACTCGTCAATCATTATGGCCGCGTGCATCGGTCCATTGAGGAGAATTACGCGGAAGCCGTCAAGACCTGTTCGCAAGATTACATCGAACGCATGAAGACAGGTCTGTTGCATTGGGTTGACCGTGGTAAAGCCGGCGATCTCGTCTGGGGCATCTTTGTCTTCAGGAAGTAAGCGCGTTCTCGTCCGATGAATCCTCACGCCTGAGGGGTCGGCATCCAGCCGGCCACCTTGACCTCACTTCTACTTGACCCAGCTTCCAGAGGAGTCCCCATGGCCGCCCTGATTTGCGGTTCCATTGCTTTCGACACCATCATGGTCTTTCACGACCGCTTCAAAAACCACATCCTGCCGGACAAGGTGCATATCCTCAACGTGTCCTTTCTGGTGCCGGACCTGCGCCGGGAGTTCGGGGGTTGCGCGGGCAACATCGCCTATAACCTGAAACTGCTGGGAGGCGAACCCACCGTGATGGCCACGGTGGGTGCCGATTTCGCGCCCTACGCCGACTGGCTGGACCGGCAAGGCATCGATCGCCGCCACATCAAACAATTAAACGATACTTATACCGGGCAGGCGTTCATCACCACCGATCAGGATGATAACCAGATCACCGCGTTCCACCCCGGCGCGATGAGCTTCTCGCATTTCAACCATGTGGGAGAGGCCGCCGATGTTCGCGTCGGCATCGTGTCGCCCGACGGGCGCGAGGGCATGATCCAGCACGCCGCCCAGTTCGCCGAGGCGGGTATTCCGTTCATCTTCGATGTGGGCCAGGGGCTGCCGATGTTTGGCGGAGATGACCTGCTGCGCTTTCTCGATCAGGCCACCTACGCCGCCTTTAACGATTACGAGGCGCAACTGACCGCCGAACGCACCGGCCTCGCGCTGGAACGGTTGGCCGAACGGGTCGAGGCCCTGATCGTGACCCGGGGCGGGGAAGGTTCGCGGATTTACACCGCGGGGCAGTGTATCGAGATTCCAGTGGTCGCGCCGGCCGCCGTGGTCGATCCGACCGGCTGCGGCGATGCCTACCGCGCCGGCTTGCTGTATGGACTGGAACGCGGCATGGACTGGGCAACCACCGGACGCATCGCCGCTTTGCTGGGATCGATCAAGATCGCCAGTCCGGGCACGCAGAATCATCGCTTTACGGTGGATGAGTTCGCCGACCGGTTCGAGAAGGCCTTCGGCTATCGCTGCTGAAGGTGTTAAGTTTTAAGGGGCAGATGCGGATAGGAAATCCAACTCCCAAACCGCCAGGACCGCTTCCAGCTCCGCCAGACTGACGATTTCCGCGTCCGCGCGCGGGCCGCCCGGCCACACGCGCCCGGTACGGTTGACCCACACCGTGCGGAATCCCGCCTCCCGGCCACCTCGCACGTCATGCTCGGGATCGTCGCCGACGTGGACGATCTGTTCGGGGCGCGCCGCCAGGCGCTGGCGGGCGGCCGCGAAGATCGGCGGGTCGGGCTTGGCCGCGCCGACCTCGATCGCGTTGAGCGAGAAGCTGAAGACGTCGTCCAGGCCGATCAAACGCACGTCGGCGTTGCCGTTGGACAACGAGGCCAGGGTGTAGCGTCGAGCCAGCCGTTCCAGGGTCGGCCGTGCGTCCGCGAACAATTCCACGGCGTTGCGGGCGACGTAGAACACTTCGAAAGCCGTCTCTACATCGAATTCCACGTAATCGGCCCGTCGCGCCGCCAGCCACAACGCCTCCTTGCGGAGCAGGGTGCGATCGTGCGCGATTTCAGGGCGCGCAACGACCACTTCTTCCGATAGATCCCGCAGTTCCAGCGCCGTGAATTGCTCCGAAATGCGCGGGTAGCGCGCCGCCAGCCAGTCGTGCAGCAACTGTTCGGCGCGGACCACCACCGGCCAAACATCCCAGAGCGTGTCGTCCAGATCGAAGGTGATGGCTTTGATCATCAAAAACTCGCCTCTGCCCCGACGATGGAGAAGGATTGAGGGTGGGGGGAGAGTTGGCGCAGGCCGCGCTCCAAATCCCGCTGGATATCAGCCACGTCTTCCAATCCCACTGAAATCCGCACCAACCCCTCACGAATGCCGGCTCGTTCGCGTTCCTGGGGAGTCAGCCGGCCGTGCGTGGTGGTGGCGGGATGGGTGATCGTGCTTTTGGCGTCGCCCAGATTGGCGGTGATCGAGATCAGCCGGGTGGCGTCGATCAGGCTCCAGGCCGCCGGCTGGCCGCCGCGCAGTTCGAAGGAGACGATGCCGCCGAAGCCGGTCTGTTGCCGCTTCGCCAGTTCGTGCTGCGGATGCGAGGGGAGTCCAGGGTAATAGACCCGCGCCACCGCCGGTTGGACTTCCAGCCAGCGAGCCAGTTGCAGCGCCGCCTCGCTGTGGGCGCGCATCCGCAGGCTCAGGGTTTCCAAGCCCTTGAGGAAGACCCAGGCGTTGAATGGGCTGAGGGTGGGACCGGCGGTGCGCAGGAAGCTGAAGATATCGACACCGACCCGCTGCCGATCCCCCACCACCGCCCCGCCCACGCAGCGACCCTGCCCGTCCAGGTACTTGGTGCCGGAATGAATCACCAAATCCGCGCCTAATTTGAAGGGTTGTTGCAGGGCGGGGGTGCAGAAACAGTTATCCACCACCAGCAGAATATCGTGGGCGTGCGCCAGGTCGGCCAGCGTCTGAATGTCAGCCAGTTCCATCAGGGGATTGGACGGGGTTTCCAGATAGAACAACCGGGTTTCCGGACGGATGGCCGCTTCCCAGGCGGCCGGGTCGGATAGTGGCACATAGGTGGTATCGACGCCGAACTTGCTGAGATATTGATTGAATAGAGAAATCGTGGTGCCGAACACCCCGCTGGCCGAGACGAGGTGGTCACCGCTTTTCAACAACGTCATGCAGGTGGCCAGGATCGCCGCCATGCCGGACCCGGTGGCGATGCAGGACTCGCCGCCTTCCAACGCCGCCAGCCGGTCCTGAAACATGCGCACGGTCGGATTGGTAAAGCGGGAATAAATGTTGCCCGTGCCGGTGCTGAAGCGGGCGGCGGCTTCGGCGGCGTTGGCGAATACGAAGCTGGAGGTGAGAAAAATCGGTTCGGCGTGTTCGCCTTCGTGAGTGCGCGTCTGACCGGCGCGCACCGCCCGGCTGGCGAAGCCGAGTTCGGGATGGTGATCAAGGTCGAGCATGGCTGGGGTCTCCACGATGGATGGAACGGGTCATCGTCGCGGAGCCCGGCGCCGTCGGCGGGCGGGCATGAAAAAACCCGCTCGATGGGACGCCCCAGGCAGGTTCGAGACCCGCTTTAGCGAAATTTGTTAAGCGCCCGCAAGCTGGAGGACTCAAATCGGCGCTGGGGGTAAAGCTTAGAGCGTTTGTCGGCATTCTGTCAAAAACCGCGGTTTCAGGTCGCAATACGGGTGCCATACCGGCGGGTTCTCCAGCGTCGGGGTCGACTGACTCGGCCGCGCGGATGCGTTCCGACCGGCTATCCGTTATGCTGCGTGAATGAACGAACCTGCTCCCAACGCCCTTATCGCCCGCCGCTTCCGAGGCTTTCTGCCGGTCATCGTGGATGTCGAGACCGGCGGCGTCAACGCCCAGACCGACGCCCTGCTGGAAATCGCCGCCGTGGTCGTGCGCATGGACTGGCGGGGCGAACTGCGTCCCGCCGGCACGCTGGCCCATCACGTGCAACCGTTCCCCGGCGCGCGGCTGGACCCGGCCTCCATGGCGGTGAACGGCATCGACCCCGATCACCCGTTCCGCTTCGCCGTTCCAGAAGACGAAGCGTTGGGTGCCATCTTTCAGGAAGTGCGTCGGGAAGTGCGCGACGCCGGCTGCACCCGCGCGGTGCTGGTCGGTCACAATGCCTTCTTCGATCTAGCGTTTCTAAACGCGGCGGCGGCCCGCGCCCGGATCAAGCGCAATCCCTTTCATCCGTTCAGCAGTTTCGATACGGTGTCTCTGGCTGGATTGGCCTACGGGCAGACGGTGTTGTCCCGGGCGCTGCGCGCGGCGGGGATTCCCTGGGACGAACGCGAGGCGCATTCGGCCATTTACGACGCCGAGCGCACGGCGGAACTGTTCTGCCGGATCGTCAACCGCTGGAAAGACCTCGGCGGCTGGACGCCGGCGGACGATTAAGCCGCTATCTCGAAAGCATACGGCAACGGCTCCAGCCGCAGCGCCGGCCCGCTGGCGTCGCCCAGCCGCAACGTCCCCTGCTCCGCGCACTCGATCAGGGCCACGGCGAGCACGGCGTAACCACCGTCCGGATGCGGGCTGGCATCGGCCAGCCGACCGGCGCTCTGATTGGCGTCGGCTTGCGGGGAGAACAGCGGATCGCCGGGACCGGGCGGGGTCGGGCTGTCTATCCGCGCCAGATACATCCGCCGCTTCAATTTGCCCAGGTAATGGGTGCGCGCCACCACTTCCTGTCCGGTGTAGCAGCCTTTCTGCATGCCGATGCCCCCCAGCAGTTGCAGGTTGACCATCTGTGGCACGAAGGCGTCCATGGTCTCGGGGTACACCGTCGGGCTGCCGGCGAGGATTTCCAACAAACGCCACGGTTCCGCGCCGACCGAGGTGAACTCAGAACCCAGCGCTTCCCATACCCTTTGGATGTCCGGGAACGCACCGTGCAGTTCATAGCGCGGGACGACTCCGGGCAACCGGATGACCGTGAGGTTCTCCGCAACGACATCGTTCACCCGTTCCGGCACCCCGCCTAGAATGGCTTCGAGCGCGGCTGGCGCTCGCGGTCCCGCCAACCCCATCCGCGTCGACGCGTCGCTGGCCTCCACCAGTACGGTTTTGGCCCGCAGCACGTACTTGCGCAAGCGGCTCAGCGTCGGCTCCACCATCGCCTGAGGCAGTTCGAGCAGATAGACGTCTTCTTCCCGGAATAGCCGAAAACTGGCGAGCATCCGGCCTTTAGGACTGCAAAACGCGCCGAGCAGGCTGTGGTCTGGGGTCACTTGCCGGACGTCGCAGGTTAATTGCCCCTGCAGGAACAAATCGGTCTCGGGTCCGCGCGCGGCGATCAAACCCCAATGCGACAAGTCGCAACGGACGTTGCCGGACAGCGCCGCGCGCGCCTCGGAATCCGGATGGCCGAAATTCGCCACCCCGTCAACCGCCAACACGGCGCCCGCTCGGGTGAGAAAAGCGCTCCACTCTGCATTCATCTCATTAAATCCCGTTATCTTTCGACTGGTTGAGGATAATCCACCCGCGGACTCCAGCCGTTCCCACCGCGCGGATTCGTTGCGTTCAGGCGGCGCGGCTGGCATAATAACCCGGCAAAATATGGTAAAAAAATCCCCATTGCCGCCAGGGTGCGACGCCTGAGAATCCCGGTGGTTCCATCGCCGGTGGGGACCAGGATGGTCGACCGCCGCCATCCCTCAATACACCTGAGTAATTGAGCTGTCATGAATAAAAACGATCCGCAACCGGCGCTGCCCGCGCAGCCGCCTTTGGATTCCACAGCCTCCGACCCGCCTCCATCCGCCGAAGCGCCCCAAAAACCCAAGGAATTCGGCGGTCCCAAGGGACTCGAACCCACCCGTTACGGCGATTGGGAAAAAGCCGGGCGCTGCATCGACTTCTAACCGACCCGTTTCCGGCGAGGAGCGTGGCTTTAGGCTCGCCATTCGTGCGCCTCACCCCTGGAAACCCGATTCGCGTTCGACTCCGCCTTGCTGCATCCAAGAGCAAGCCCCCTTCTTTCGCCCCTGAATCACGAGGAGAGACGCATGTTAGCCAAAAAGCGGCCACTGTCGCCGTTTATGATCGGCCCGTATTACCGCCCACAAATTACTTCGGTCCTGTCCATCACTCACCGCATCACCGGTGCCGCGCTGGTGGTCGGTACGCTCGTGCTGGTGTACTGGCTGGCCGCCGCCGCGCTCGGTCCCGAAACCTATGTCCGGGCGCAGATCGTACTGAGTTCGATGCTGGGTCAACTCATGTTGTTCCTGTTTACCTGGGCGCTGTTTTACCACTTGGCCAACGGTATTCGCCACTTGGTCTGGGACGCCGGCCATGGTCTCGAAATCGAGCAGGCCACCAAATCCGGCTGGGCCGTGGTGTGGTCCTCCATCGTCCTGACCCTGCTATGCTGGCTGATCGCCGCGCCCTGAGGAGAAGATCTAATGAGTATCCGCACCCCGCTCGCCCGCGCCCGCGGTCTGGGCTCCGCCAAAGACGGCACCCATCACTGGTGGATGCAGCGCGTCACCTCCGTTGCCCTGGTCCCGCTGATCTTGTGGTTCACCATTTCCGTGATGGTTCTGGTAAGAGCCCACGACGCCGCGCATGGGGCCGTCCAGTCCTGGTTGGGCAATCCGGTTAACGCCGGGCTGATGATCGCCCTGCTGGTCGCGATGTTCTATCACGCCAAACTGGGTGCGCAGGTCATTATCGAAGACTACGTGCATCCGGAATCGGCCAAGATCGCCGCGCTGCTGGTCGTACAGTTCCTGCTGTTCCTGCTGGGCGCCATCGCCATCGTCGCCGTGCTCAAGATCGCGCTGGCCTGACGCCCACCATCGGAGGCTGAGTTTTTCATGTCCACGAATAGCTATAAAATCATTCAACACACTTACGACGTGATCGTGGTCGGCGCCGGCGGCGCGGGCCTGCGCGCCACCTTCGGCATGGCGCAGAAGGGCCTGAAAACGGCCTGCCTGACCAAGGTCTTTCCCACCCGCAGCCACACCGTGGCGGCGCAGGGCGGCATGTCGGCGGCGCTCGGCAACATGGGCGAAGACCAATGGCAGTGGCATTTCTACGACACGATCAAGGGTGCCGACTGGCTCGGCGATCAGGATGCCATCGAATACATGTGCCGCGAGGCGGCGCCGGCGGTCATCGAACTGGAACACTACGGCGTGCCCTTCTCACGCACCGAAGAAGGCAAGATCTACCAGCGGCCGTTCGGCGGCATGACCACCAACTACGGCGAAGGCACCGCCCAGCGCACTTGCGCCGCCGCCGACCGGACCGGCCACGCCATCCTGCACACCTTGTACCAGCAGGCGCTACGGCACGACGCTGAATTCTTCATCGAGTACTTCGCGCTGGATCTGATCATGGACGACGAGGGGGCTTGCCGCGGGGTGCTGGCCTGGGATTTATCCGAGGGCACCCTGCATGTGTTCCGCGGGCATACCACCGTGCTGGCCACCGGCGGTTACGGGCGCTCCTACTTCTCGGCGACCTCCGCCCACACCTGTACCGGCGACGGCAACGGCATGGTGCTGCGCGCCGGGCTACCGTTGCAGGACATGGAATTCACCCAGTTCCACCCGACCGGCATCTACGGCGCGGGTTGTTTGCTGACCGAGGGCTGTCGCGGTGAAGGCGGTTATCTGACCAACTCCAGCGGCGAGCGATTCATGGAGCGGTACGCGCCCAACGCCAAAGATCTGGCTTCGCGCGACGTGGTCAGCCGGTCGATGACCCTGGAGATCCGCGAAGGCCGCGGGGTCGGCGAGCATAAGGACCATATCTTCCTGCATCTCGAACACCTCGGTCCCGAGGTGATCCACGAACGGCTGCCGGGGATCGCCGAAACCGCCCGGATCTTCTCCGGGGTCGACGTGACCAAGGAGCCGGTGCCGGTGTTGCCGACCGTGCATTACAACATGGGCGGCATTCCCACCAACTTCTTCGGCGAAGTGGTCCTGCTCAAGGATGGCAACCCCGATCATGTGATTCCTGGCCTGATGGCCATCGGCGAGGCGGCCTGCGTGTCGGTGCATGGCGCCAACCGGCTGGGCTCCAACTCGCTGCTCGACCTGGTGGTGTTCGGGCGGGCCGCCGCCAACCGCTGCGCGGAAACGCTCAAGCCGGGAACGCCGCATCCGGCGCTGCCCGCGCGCCAGGTGGACGAACGCGTCGCCCACTTCGATCGGATGCGTCACGCCGACGGCGAACACTCGACCGCCAGTTTGCGGCTGCGGATGCAGCGGACCATGCAGAACCACGCCGCGGTGTTCCGCACCGGTGAGTCGATGGCCGAGGGGATCGGTCTGCTGGAGGACGTCTACTCCGGGTTCGAGCAGGTCAAGGTCAGCGATCGCAGCCTGATCTGGAACTCCGATCTGGTCGAGACGCTCGAATTGGAAAATCTGCTGGGGTGCGCGATGGTGTCGATCAAGTCGGCGATCAACCGCACCGAAAGCCGCGGCGCCCACGCCCGCGAGGACTACCCGGACCGCGATGACGACCAGTGGATGAAACACACCCTGGCCACGCTGGGACCCAAGGGTGAAGTCACCATCGACTACCGGCCGGTCCACACCTATACCCTGACCTCCGAGGTGGATTACATCCCACCCAAGAAGCGCGTTTACTGAGAGGGCGACACCCATGGCTCAATTCAAGCTGCCGGCCAACTCGACCATCGGCAAGGGCAAGACCTACTATGCCGGCTCGAGCGCCAAGAACGTCAAGCGCTTCCAAATCTATCGCTGGGACCCGGACAGCGGCGAAAACCCGCGCATGGACACCTACGAGGTCGACCTGGACACCTGCGCCCCGATGGTGCTGGACGCGCTGCTCAAGATCAAGAATGAAATCGATCCGACCCTGACCCTGCGCCGGTCCTGCCGGGAAGGGGTGTGCGGCTCCTGCGCGATGAACATCGACGGCGTCAACACCCTGGCCTGCACCATGGCGATCAGCGACATCAAAGGCGATGTCAAGGTCTACCCGTTGCCGCACATGCCGGTGGTCAAGGATCTGGTGCCGGATATGACGCATTTCTACGCGCAGTATGCCTCGGTCAAACCCTGGTTACAGACGATCACGCTGCCACCGGAGCAGGAGCGCCTGCAATCCAAGGAGGACCGCGCCAAACTGGACGGTCTGTACGAGTGCATCCTGTGCGCCTGCTGCTCGACCAGTTGCCCGAGCTACTGGTGGAACGGCGACCGCTACCTGGGTCCCGCGATTCTGTTGCAGGCCTACCGCTGGATCGTGGACAGCCGCGACGAGTTCACCGGCGAGCGTCTGGACAATCTGGAAGACCCCTTCCGGCTCTATCGTTGCCACACCATCATGAACTGCACCAAGACCTGTCCGAAGGGCTTGAACCCCGCCAAGGCGATCGCGGAAATCAAGAAGTTGATGGTGGAACGGCTCTAACTGTTTCAGTTGACCTTCCCTTGCTGGCCGGGACGCCAGCGACGGGAGGGTGGATCATGACGGTCTAACGAGGAGAAGCAAACAGTGGATGCGCAGTACAACAAGTTGCACTGGCGGTGCCGGCGCGGCATGAAGGAGTTGGATCTGCTGGCGTTGGGTTATCTGGAACGCTACTACCACGACGCGCCCGTAGAGGACCAGGAAGCCTTCGCCCGCTTGCTGGAGCTTCAGGACCCGCAACTGATGGGCTACATGCTCGGTCGGGAAACCTCGACGGACGCCGCGGAAGCTCGAGTCATCGGTGTCATGCGCTCCCTGCTTAATCCTTGAGCCCAGACCCTCGCGAATTTTGCTGCTCGGCGGCGGTTTCGGTCATTTTTTGGCCGGGGTCGCCGTTATGGTTTCCAGCCTGCCGTGGTGGGTTCAGGCGGTGTTTCTCGTCGGGATCGTGCTATCACTGATTGAGTTTGGCTATTGCTACGGCTACCGGCATGGCCCCGGCTTCATCGCCTGCATTGAGCTATTAGACGGGCGCTGGCGGCTGGAAACCGGCACCGGCGTTGTCTGTCGAGGCCAGTTGACGGGTGGTTACGCGCATCCGCTCCTGATGATTCTGAATTTCCGCCTGGAAGACGGCGGTCGGCGGTCGGTGACGCTGCTGCCCGACGCCGCCGATCCCGAGACGCTACGGCGCTTGCGCGTCTGGCTACGCACCCGGCGGGATGCAGAGGACGAATCGGAACCCCCTTAAATATAGAATATAGAACGTCTTGGTGCTGGATCGGATATTGATCTGAGCAAATATCCTATAATCATAGGGTTGTAAGTTATTATTGCCCTATCGAAAACACCGCGTGCCATCCGCGAGCATGGAGCCCAAAACATGAAACCCAAGAAACCCACCGCCGGTGCCGGCAACCTGGATCGGATCGTCGCCGCCGCCCGGCAAAGCCGGGAGCAGCGCGAGCGCGACTACCGCGAGCAGGCGCTGAAAATGTACCCCTGGATTTGCGGGCGCTGCACCCGCGAGTTCACCCTCCAGAACCTGCACGAACTCACGGTCCACCATCGCGACCACGACCACGACCATAATCCGCCGGACGGCAGCAACTGGGAACTGCTCTGTCTGTACTGCCACGACAACGAGCACCAGCGTCGCGAGGAAGCCTTGCGCGGTGGCGCGGACGCCGCGGGTCGCCCGGCGAACGGCGCGACCTTCAACCCGTTCGCCGATCTCAAGGCCCTGCTGGAAAGCGGCAAAAAGAACGCCGGGCGATAGCGTGTTCCGCCCGGCCATTTTCCAGTGCCCAAACCCGTTGGATCGCGGTTAAGATAGCGCCCCTGTATTCTCAAATTTTCCCGTGTTTTTGTTTGCCAAGGGGTCGCCCATGACTTTCGTCGTCACCGAAAGCTGCATCAAATGCAAGTACACCGATTGCGTGGAGGTCTGTCCGGTGGACTGCTTCCACGAAGGTCCGAACTTTCTGGTCATCGATCCAGACGAGTGCATCGACTGCACCCTGTGCGTGCCCGAGTGCCCGGTCAACGCGATTTATGCCGAGGATGACGTCCCGGACGACCAGCAGCAGTTCCTGGCGCTCAACGCCGAACTGGCCAGGGAATGGCCGGTGATCACCACCAAAAAAGATCCGCCGCCCGACGCGGCCGACTGGGACGGCAAGCCCGACAAGCTGCAATACCTCGAACGCTGACCCGACGAGCGTCCTACATCCGCCGTCTCAACTTTACCCTGGTCACCCGGCCTGTGCTCCGAAGCTCGAACATGGCTGAATCCCGCCGCCGTCCGGCGCGGCCTTTGCGGATACCCGAACATGAGTGAATCACCCTACGTTTTCGAAGTCACCCAACACAATTTCGCTGAGGTGGTGGTGGAAAATTCCCAGCGCGTCCCGGTGCTGGTGGATTTCTGGGCCGACTGGTGTCAGCCTTGCAAGACGCTGACTCCATTGTTGACCAAGCTGGCGCAGGAGTCGCGCGGTGGCTGCATTCTGGCCAAAATCAACGCCGACGCCGAGCAGGCGTTGACCGGACATTTCCAGGTCCGCAGCCTGCCGACGGTGATGGTGGTCTGGCAGGGCCAGATCGTCGATCAACTGGTGGGCGTCCAGCCGGAAGCGGTTTATCGCGAGGTCATCAGCCGCTTCCAGGTCCAACCGGTGGAAGATCCGGTTCTGGAGCAGGTCGAAGCGCTCTGGCAGCGCGGGCGCCATCAGCAGGCTCTCCATCTGCTACGCGAGACGCTGAAACAGGAGCCGGACAGCCTCGATTTGAAAGTGGCGCTCGCCGAAAAGCTCTTGCAACTGGACCGTGGCGAGGAGGTCCGGACGCTGTTGGAGAGTCTGCCCGCGGAAGAACGCGATCGCCAGCCGGTCAGCGGGTTGCTGGTGCGCCTGCAATTCGTCGATCTGGTTCGAGATGCCCCGGAACTGGCGGACCTGGTGGCGCGGGTGCGCGCCGATCCGGACGACCACGCCGCGCGCCAGCAACTGGCGGCCCGTTATGTGTTGGCCGGCAGTCATGAGGCGGCGCTGCAGCAATTCATGGATCTCCTGATCCGCGCGCCCCAATTTGAAGACGGAGCCGGGCGCAAAGGCCTGCTCGCGGTCTTCGAGATGCTCGGCAGCGACAACCCGCTGGTCACCACCTACCGGCGGCGGATGTTCTCGCTGCTGCATTAAACAAAGGCCACGCTAATACTCTAAATGTTCTCCGGGAAGTACGACGATAAACGGTATTTGCAGGGCTAATCCAACCCTCTCGCCAGCGAGCAGGGCAGGATCGAAGTAACCGCGATCCAGCGAGGCATTGAATCCATCGTGCTGGGAAAACTGTTTGGTGGAGCCTTTGGCTTCATGTTTGGCGGACCGCTGGGCGCGCTGGTGGGCGCGATGGTGGGCCACAATCTCGATCAGGGCCAGCGTAAAACGGCCCCGGACGTCGGTTTGGCTAGCGACAACGAGCGGGTTCGGGCCGTGTTCCTCGCCACCGCGTTTCAAGTGATGGGTCACTTGGCCAAGGCGGATGGCCGGGTCTCGGAACCGGAGATCGCCGCAACCCGAGCCATCATGGCGCACCTGAAATTGAACGCCGGCCAGCAACAAGCAGCCATAGAGTGCTTCAATGAGGGCAAACAACCGGATTTCGCCGTGGATACCACGTTGGACGCCTTCCAGCGCGTCTGCCGCAGCCATCCGGCGCTGTTGCAACAACTGTTGGAGCTGTTTTTGAACATCGCCTATGCCGATGGCGACCTGCATTCGCAAACCCATGCCCGACTGCTGCACGTCGCCGCGCGACTGGGCGTGCCGCGCTTGCAGTTCGAGGCCCTGCATGCGATGTTTCGCGCCCAGCGCTGGGCGCATCGGCAACAGCGGGGCGACTATGGCGACGGAGCGCACGAACGGTCGCGGCAGGGGTCGCGGCCGACCACCGCCGTCAACTCCCTGGCCCAGGCGTATTCGATACTCGGGCTGAAACGCGACGCCAGCCCCGAGGACATCAAGCTGGCCTACCGCCGCCTGATCCGACAACACCACCCCGACAAGCGAGTGGCCAGCGGCGCTTCATCCACGGAGCTGGCGCACGCCACCGAAAAAACCCGCGAACTCACCGCCGCCTACGAGCGCATTCGGGAAGCCCGCGGGTTTTGAGCGAGAACCCACTCCAGGGAAAATCCATGGCGCCAACTGGAGACCCGTCCATCAATTTTCACCCGATTCAGGAGACAGAATGACTGAAATCACCGTCATCGGCGCGGGAGTCGTGGGGCTCTGCGCGACCACCGAACTGGTGGCGCGGGGGGTTCGCGTCCGGCTGGTGGATCGCGGCGGCGCGCCGGGCGCGCACGGCTGCTCCTGGTGGGCGGGCGGCATGCTGGCCCCGTTTTGCGAGGGCGAGAGCGCGGAGGAACCGGTAATCCGTTTGGGACAGGAAGCCGCTGGATGGTGGGAGACCCACGCCGGTGGGGTGACCTGCAACGGTTCTCTGGTGGTGGCGCTGGATCGCGACCGGGACGAGTTGGCGCGCTTCGCGCGGCGGACGGAACGCCATCAAGCGTTGGGAGCCGAGCAGGTCGCGGCGCTCGAACCCGATCTGGAATCTCGCGTCAGACAGGCGCTGTTTTTTCCCGATGAGGCCCATCTGGATCCGCGGCGCGCGCTCGGCGCGCTGGCCGCAAAGCTGCGGGAGCGGGGGATAGAGATCGAGCGCGCCACCGTCCGACCCGAGGGAACGACGATCGACTGCCGGGGCCTCGCCGCCCGGGATGTCTTGTCCGATCTGCGTGGGGTGAAAGGCGAAATGGTGGTGCTGCGCTGTCCGGACGTGCGGCTGACCCGTCCCGTGCGGCTGCTGCATCCGCGCCTGCCGCTCTACATCGTGCCGCGCGGCGACGGAGTTTATATGTTGGGGGCCACGGTGATCGAGGCGTCGGAACGGGGACGCGTTACCGCCCGCGCGCTGTTGGAACTACTCTCGGCGGCCTATGCTTTACACCCGGCTTTCGCCGAGGCCGAGATCGTGGAGATCGGCGCCGACGCCCGGCCCGCTTTTCCCGACAACCTGCCGCGCATCCGCCGACGGGGCGCGGTGATTTACGTCAATGGCCTCTATCGTCACGGTTTCCTGCTGGCGCCCGCTTTGGCGCGCCGGGTGGCCGATCTGGTGCTGGAGGGCCAACGCCCGGAGATGATGGATGAAGATCACGCTTAACGGTGAGCCGCGCGAAGTGACGAGCGCGAACCTCACGAAAACGCTCGAAGAACTGGGTTTCGGCGCAGCCAAGGTGGCGACGGCGGTGAACGGCGCTTTCGTACCGGTCGCGGCGCGCGAGACCGCCCAACTGGCCGAGGGCGATCGACTTGAAGTCCTGGCCCCCATGCAAGGCGGCTGAGATGCGCGATTTTTACGGAGTGCGACTCGACAGCCGCCTGATGCTGGGGACAGCGCAATACCCGTCGCCCGCAATCCTGGCCGAGGCGTTTCGCGCCTCGGGCGCCGGGGTGGCGACCGTCTCGCTCCGGCGCGAGCAGGGCGCGGGACAGGACTTCTGGGCGCTCATCCGGGAACTCGGCGTGCGCGTGCTACCCAATACCGCCGGCTGCTACACGGTCAAGGAGGCGGTGACGACGGCGCACATGGCGCGCGAGGTGTTCGAGACCCCGTGGATCAAACTGGAGGTCATCGGCCATGCCGATACGCTGCAACCCGATCCCTTCGGGCTGGTCGAAGCCGCGCGGATCCTGGCGGACGACGGCTTCGCGGTGTTTCCCTACACCACCGAGGATCTGGTGCTGGCCGACCGCTTGATCGAGGCCGGCTGCCGGGTGCTCATGCCTTGGGGGGCACCCATCGGCTCGGGTCTCGGGCTGAACAACCGTTACGGACTGCGCGCGCTGCGCGCCCATTTTCCCGAGGTGCCGTTGGTGGTCGATGCGGGGCTGGGCCTGCCCTCCCAGGCGGCCGAGGCCATGGAACTGGGCTACGACGCGGTGCTGTTGAACACGGCGGTGGCGAAAGCGGGCGATCCGGTGGCCATGGCGCGGGCCTTTGCGCTGGCGGTCGAAGCCGGCCGCCTGGCGTGGGCCGCCGACCCCATGGAGCCGCGCGACATGGCCGCGCCCTCGACGCCGGTGATCGGGAAAGCGTGGCTGACATGAAGCTCGATCCGTTCTATCCCATCTTCGACCGCGCCGACTGGCTGCGCCGGACTTTGCCCTTGGGGGTGAAGCTGGTCCAGTTACGCATCAAAAACCGGACGGAGGCCGATACGCGGGCGGAAATCCGCGCCGGGCTGGCGCTCTGCCGCGCTTACGGCGCGGTGCTGGTGGTCAACGATTACTGGCAAATCGCCATCGACGAAGGGGCGGAGTTCTTGCACCTGGGACAGGAGGATCTGGAGGCCGCCGACCTGCCCGCCATCCGCCGCGCCGGGCTACGGCTCGGTGTCAGCACCCACGACCATGCCGAGTTGGATCGCGCCTTGACCGTCGGACCGGATTACCTCGCCCTCGGGCCGGTGTATCCGACCCTCCTGAAAACCATGAAATGGGACCCGCAGGGGTTGGCGCGGGTGAGCGAATGGAAACGGCGGATCGGGGATATTCCGCTTTGCGCCATCGGCGGGATGACGGTCGAGCGGGCTCGGGGCGCGCTGGAGGCCGGAGCCGATCTGATCTCGGTCGTGACCGATATCACGCTGAATCCCGCGCCTGAGGCGCGGGTTCGCCAATGGCTCGCGGTGACCCGATGAGCCGCTACGCCCGACAGATGATCCTGCCCGAAGTGGGGGCGGCGGGCCAAGCGCGACTGGCGGCGGCGACGGTGCTGGTGGTGGGCGCGGGGGGCCTGGGCGCGCCGGTGCTGCATTATCTGGTCGGGGCGGGGGTGGGACGGATCACGTTGGTCGATCCCGACCGGGTGGAGCGGGGCAATCTGCACCGCCAGCCACTCTACGGCGAACCGCATCTGGGGCGACCCAAGGCAGAAGCGGCGGCGGCGGTGCTGGCGGGGCTGAACCCGGATTGCCAGGTCCGCCCGCTGAGGGTCCGGCTGGATGCCGGCAATGTCGAGAGTTTGCTGGAAGGCGCCGACCTGGCGCTCGACTGCGCCGACAGTTTCGCGGTCAGCTATACGCTTTCGGATGTCTGCCAGACCGCGGGGCTACCGCTGATCAGCGCTTCGGCGCTGGGCCTCGGGGGCTATGTGGGCGGCTTTTGCGGGGGCGCGCCCTCGTTGCGCGCGGTGTTTCCCGACCTGCCCGATCGGGCGGCGAACTGCGCTACCGCCGGCGTGCTCGGTCCCGTCGTCGGCGCGATCGGCGCGTTGCAAGCGCAGATGGCGCTGGCGGTGCTGCTGGAACTGACGCCTTCGCCGCTCGGCCAGATGGTGACGCTGGATGCGGCCACCTTTCGTTTCGGCGGCTTTCGCTTCGACGCGGCGCCGGAGCCCGAAGGGCCGCTGTTCCGCTTTCTGGCACCCGACGCCATCGCGCCGACGGATTTTACCGTCGATCTGCGCGATGCGACCGAGGCACCGACCCTCGCCACTCCCACCGCGCTACGCCTGCCGGTCGAAGCCCTCGGCTCCGGTGGTCCTTGCCCCAAACCAGGGCAGCGCGCCGTGTTGTGCTGCCGCACCGGTCTGCGGTCGTGGCAGGCGGCCCGCCGCTTGCGAGACGTCTGGGACGGCGAGCTCGTGCTGGTGGCGTTGGGCGACGCGCCGGAGTCGAACGCCGATTAGGAAAGACCGGCGCGGGAGGCTCGGTAAGGAGAAAGCTTCCGTTACAGAACGCCTCGCTCCGCCAGCGACACGACCTGGCTGTCGCCGACCACGATGTGATCCAGCAGGCGCACGTCTACCAGAGCTAATGCTTCCTTCAGCCGCACCGTGATCAACTCGTCAGCCCGGCTCGGTTCGGCGATGCCGGAGGGATGGTTGTGCGCGACGATGGCGGCGGCGGCGTTGTGGTAAAGCGCCCGTTTCACGACTTGGCGAGGATGCACCGAGGAGCTGTCGATGGTGCCGAAAAACAGTTCCTCGTACTGGATCACCCGATGCTTGTTGTCGAGAAACAGGCAAGAGAATACTTCGTGCGGATGGTGGCGCATGCGGACCATGAAATACCGGCGGGTGTCGGCCACACTCTGAATGGCGTCGCCGCGCTGCAAGATTTCTTCCAGATGGCGCCGGGCCAGTTCCAGCACCGCCTGCAACTGCACGTACTTGGCCGGACCCAGGCCATGCGTCGCGCAAAACGCCGTTTGATCGAGTTCCAGCAGCCGGCGCAAGCCGCCGTGCTCCTTGAGCATGTCGCGCGCCAGATCGACGGCGCTGCGGCCCTTGACGCCAACCCGTAGAAAGATCGCCAGTAGTTCGGCATCGGACAGGGCGGAGGCTCCACGCAACAGCAATTTTTCGCGAGGGCGTTCGTCGTCGGGCCAGTCACGGATGGAAGGCATCGGAGTTTCCCTGATTTTTTATCCGCGCCAAGCATGACCACGAATCCGGAATCGAGCAAGTTTCCCCTACATCCAAACCGCAGCCCGTGCCGCTGCTGGGAAAAACACCAAACCCGACGCCCCGTTCTAAGGCAGCCAGCGGCTTTTAAGCACCAGCATGAAGCGTAATGGGGGGCTTAAAAACCGTGTAGCGCAGTCAGAATAACGACTAAGATTTACAAAACAATCAGTTGATAAAGTTGGCCGCTAATTTGCATTATACGCTATCAAGGATTCGCGCCATCAAGCCTCTCCGACTTGAATGTTGTGCGAATCCGGGCGGCTAACGGGGGCCGCCGTCGCGGACTATGGCGTCCGATCACGGATCATCACGATGCGTGTTCGGACGCCCTTTTTATTGCCCGTGATTCCCACGAACCCGCCGGGTTTCGCGCTGGTCCGGGCTGCGTTAAGCTTGTTTGGAACCTCTCCTTCACCCCCGCGAGTTCCGCCATGCCGCAACCTCTGGCTAATAAACGCATCCTGCTCGGCATCACCGGCGGTATCGCCGCCTACAAGAGCGCCGATCTGACCCGCCGGCTGAGCGAGGTGGGCGCCGAGGTACAGGTGGTGATGACGCCGGCGGCCACCACCTTTGTCGCTCCACTGACCTTTCAGGCGGTTTCCGGGCGGCCGGTGCGAATCGAGATGCTGGACCCCCAAGCCGAGGCCGGCATGAGCCACATCGAGCTGGCGCGCTGGGCGGATTTGATCCTGGTCGCGCCCGCCACCGCCGATTTTCTCGCCCGGTTGGCGCACGGCTTGGCCAACGACCTGCTCAGCACTCTGTGTCTGGCCACCGACCGGCCCATCGCCGTCGCGCCCGCCATGAACCGACTGATGTGGGAAAACGTCGCGACTCAGGACAATTGCCGCTTGCTGGCGCGACGCGGGATCGCGATCTGGGGGCCAGGCGTCGGCGAGCAGGCTTGTGGCGAGGTCGGCACCGGGCGGATGTTGGAGGCGCTGGAACTGCGCGATTTGGTGGTCGAACGACTCGGCGTCCGGGAAGGCGCGACCGAATGGCGCGTCGAGCCGCCGGACGCGCCGCTCACCTCGCACGACCTGCAAGGGCTGACCGTGCTGATCACCGCCGGTCCCACCCGCGAGGCGCTGGACCCGGTGCGCTTCCTCAGCAACCGCAGCACGGGGAAAATGGGCTTCGCCGTGGCCGACGCGGCGGCGGCGGCCGGCGCGCGGGTGCTGTTGGTCAGCGGTCCGGTGCATCTGCCCACCCCGACCGGGGTCGAGCGGATCGACGTGGAAAGCGCCCTCGACATGCACGAGGCGGTGATGCGGCGGGTCCGGGAAGCGCAGATCTTTATCGCCACCGCCGCCGTGGCCGACTACCGCGCCGCCGCCCCCGAGGATCAGAAAATCAAGAAGACCCATAACACCCTGCATCTGGAACTCGCGCGCAACCCCGACATTCTGGCGGAAGTCGCCGCGCTGAGTTCGCACCGGCCGTTCACGGTCGGCTTCGCCGCCGAAACCCACGAGGTCCTGCGCTACGCCGAGGACAAGCGCCGCCGCAAGAATCTGGACCTGATCGCCGCCAATCAGGTCGGCGTGGCCGGCAGCGGCTTCGAGAGCGACCAGAACGCATTGCACGTCTTGTGGGAGGGTGGGGAAAAGGTCCTGCCGCTGGCCGATAAAACCCTGCTCGGGCAGCAATTGGTCGCGCTGATCGCGGA
>REEE01000350.1 GCA_007695245.1 Candidatus Competibacteraceae bacterium
ATGAACGACCGCGACACCACGCCGAGACATCGTTTGTCGAGCGACTTAAAGTCGATTTTAGCCTTGTGCGAACACGAAGACCTGCGGGTTGGCCAGATGCTGGAGGTTCTGGAGAACCGGGGCTTCGGTCTGTTGCTGGTCTTTCTCAGTCTGCCCAGCGCCGTGCCAGTGCCAGCCCCTGGTTACAGTACGCCCTTTGGCATCGTCCTGCTGCTGCTGGGGTTGCAGATGCTGTGCGGTCGCCGGATTCCCTGGTTGCCGGATTGGGCCTCCCGGATCACGATCAACCGCCGTCTGTCGCAAAAAATGCTCGGCGCGGCGATCCGATTTTTCGCGAAAATCGAACGCCTATTGAAACCCCGCCTGGCCTGGACGCACAGTCGCGGCGGACTGACGGTGATCGGGGTTCTGATCTGCGGGATGGCCACGTTGATGATCCTGCCCATTCCCTTAACCAACACCTTGCCGGCCATCGTCATCTTTTGCCTCGGCGTGGGTATGATCGAAGAAGACGGCTATGCCATTCTGCTGGCGATCGGAGGTGCCGTGGTGGCGCTCCTGGCCTATGCCACCGCGTTCGTCGCCATCGCCTATTTCGGGCTGCGGGGCATGGAGGAAGTCCGGGAGCTGGTCAAAGGCTGGCTCGGCCGGGGCGGTTGAATCCGCGGCGCTCCACGCGGCCCCAGGAAGGACGCCGAAAACCCACCACGACCGGTCCGTCCCGCCTCGTTATCCACAGAACCTGTGGATAAACTCCCTTTTCCGGGTCTTCCGCCTTCACCAAGTGCTTGTCTCATCAAGTCTTGAGTTAAATCGAACAAATTTTCGCCAATCGGGTGACCGTTCGGGCCGCGGAAGGAGTTATCCAGCGGCTCCTCCCGCCCCGCCGCCGCGGTTGCTCCCACCGCCGCCGAACAGGCGACCGATGAAAGCAAACACTTTAACGATAGCCCGCCACAGCTTGGGTAACAGCCAAACGAGCAGCAGGATGAAAACCAGCAGCGCCCCCAGAAAAACCCAGGGATAGTGTAAGGCCGCCCACAGACCGGCGATGACCGCCACGTCCTCGGAGATGGACGCCGTCCAGTTGGTGAAAGGCTCTGGCGAAGTATTGATCAACACCCGACCGCCGGCTTTGGCCGCGTGGCTGGTGGCGGCCAGCGAGCCGCCCACCAACAGCGCCGCCAGCTCCACGGGCGCGCTGACGTCGCCGACCGCGCCGGCGGCCAACACCGCGCCCGCCGGAATCCGAATGAAGGTGTGCAGGGCGTCCCAACCGGTGTCCACCCCGGGAATTTTGTCGGCGAAAAACTCGATGCAGTACATCAGGGCCGCCGCCGCCAGCACCAGAGGATGGGTGAGAATTTCCAATTCCGCCGGCAGAACGATGTCGCCGGTCATCCCCAGAACACCGACCACCAGCACGGTAGCGTACAAATTAATCCCGCTGCCCCAGGCGACTCCCGCGGTCAGGGCCAAGGTGTGAACCGGGTCCATGGGTTATCGCTCGCGAACCCTTCAACGACCCGGCATCTGGGGCAGATTCTTCATCAATTCGTCGAGATTGAGATCGCCCATGCCCGGAATGCTCGGCATTCCCTGCAAGACCACGTCGCCGGGTTGCTGGCCGGGCCGGCAAGCCGACAGCCAGCGCCCCTCCAAGGTCAGGTGGGTCGCGGCCATGCCCTCCAGGGGCGGGTCGTAAGTGGTCTTGATCTCACCCTTGTACTGGGAAGAAAAGTCGCCGGAGAACACCCCGCGCAGGGTGGCGGTGGTGCCATCGATCCGGCAGACCGCATCCACGAATACCCGGTCGCCATCCCGGCGCACGACGTTTTCCGAGCAGTCGGTTTCGTCGTCGCCCTGCGTATCCATCAGATCGTCGAATTCCTCATCGATGCAGATCTGAAAAGTCTGGGTAAACCCGCCCATCTCGGCCAGAGTGGTTTGGAGTTCCCACAGACCGGGCTTGCGCTTGGGGAGATCCGTGGCGGCTTGGGCGCTGAAGTGGGAAGCGGCGAGCACGAAGGCGAGGGCGGCGATGAAACGCATGGGCATGGGGTTCTCCTGAAGGGATCGATGGTTTTGTTAACGCTGAGCTTAGCGATTTTTCATGGAACTGAACATCACCAACCCTGCCCGCACGCGCCGGCGTTGATCGGTCGCTCACCCATTCATTCAACCTACCGGTTTTAGCGGGTCAGTCATTCGTTAATGAAAAGCTGAAACTGATGTATTAAATATCAACTATCAAGTTTTATAGTTGAAAAATAATTTTCGATTGCCCAATATATCGCCATGATCACCGCAGCCCAGTTGAAGGCGGCGCGCGCGTTGCTAGGCGTGGACCAACGAACGCTCGCGGAAGCCGCCGATTTGTCCCTGCCGACCATCCAGCGGATGGAAGCCAGCGACGGCACGATTCGGGGAAACGTTGATTCCCTGGTCAAGCTCATCGCCGCGCTCGACGCCGCAGGCATCGAGTTGATCAACGAAGGCGCCGTCAGCGAAAGCGGCGGACGCGGGGTCCGGTTGAAACGTCGAGCCGCTTCCCAGGAAGCGCCACGGGTCGAAGAGTAGGTCGCGCCATGCCGTTGTTACCCGTGCTGTTGAGTTTGCCCGTGGTCCTGCTCGCCGTCGGCGTCTTCGCGGTCGCCGCCGCGCGCCAGCCCGGATGCAGCCGTCTGGTCTACGGCCTGACGCTGGCCATCGCCATGACCGCGCTGGGGTTGGCGCTGGCGCAACTGCTGGCCGCTCCCGCGCCAGCGACCCTCACGCTGCCGCTGGGCCTGCCCTGGCTGGGCGCGCATTTTCGCCTGGATGCGCTGTCGGCCTTTTTCCTGATCGTGGTCAATTTGGGCGGCGTGGTCGCCAGCCTGTTTGCCCTGGGTCACTACGGTCAGCACGAACCGGAGCCGGAGCGGGTGTTGCCGTTCTACCCGGCGTTTCTGGCCAGCATGAATCTGGTGTTGCTCGCCGATGACGCCTTTACTTTCCTGTTCGCCTGGGAGTTCATGTCGCTGAGTTCCTGGGCGCTGGTCATGGCGCACCATCGGGAGTCGGCCACCGCCCGCGCCGGCTATCTCTATCTGGTCATGGCCTGCTTCGGCACCCTGGCCCTGTTGCTGGCCTTCGGTCTGCTGGCCGGACCCAGCGGCGGCTACGATTTCGCTACGATCCGTGCTGGCGCGCTGACCCCGGAACTGGCGGCGCTGGCCCTGGTTCTGGTGTTGCTGGGGACCGGTTCCAAAGCCGGACTGGTCCCCCTGCATGTCTGGCTGCCGCTGGCCCATCCCGCCGCGCCCAGCCACGTCTCGGCGCTGATGAGCGGGGTGATGACCAAGGTCGCGGTGTACGGCTTCATCCGCATCACGTTCGACCTGCTGGGCGAGCCGGTCTGGTGGTGGGGCGGGCTGGTGCTGGCGCTGGGCGGCATCAGCGCGGTGCTGGGGGTGTTGTACGCGCTGATGCAGCAGGATCTGAAACGGCTGCTGGCCTATAGCACCGTGGAGAATATCGGCATCATTTTCATCGGCCTGGGCTTGGCGCTGGCCTTCCAGGGCAATCAGATGGAGGCCGGCGCCGCCCTGGCGCTGACCGCCGCGCTGCTGCACGCCTTCAATCATTCGCTGTTCAAAAGCCTGTTGTTCCTCGGCGCCGGCGCGGTGCTGACCGCCACCGGCGAGCGCAACATGGAACGGCTGGGCGGCCTGATTCGCGGGATGCCGTGGACCGCGCTGGCGTTTCTGATCGGCGCGGCGGCGATTGCGGCGCTGCCGCCGCTGAACGGCTTTGTGTCGGAATGGCTGACTTTCCAGGCCATTCTGGTCAGTCCGGAACTGCCGCAATGGCTGCTCAAGTTTCTGGTGCCGGCGGTCGGCGCGCTGCTGGCCTTGTCCGCCGCGCTGGCCGCCGCCTGTTTCGTCAAGGCGTTCGGCATCACCTTCCTGGGCCGCCCGCGCTCGCCCGCCGCCGCCCAGGCGCGGGAGACCGATTGCTATGCGCTGACCGCGCTGTTCGCGCTGGCCGCGCTGTGCCTGTTGGCGGGCATCCTGCCGGGACTGGTGGTGGACGGGCTGGCGCCGGTGGTGGGTCTGCTCAACGGCGACGCCCGACTGATCGCCCAGCACGACCAGCCCTGGTTGACTTTGGTCCCGTTAGTGGAGGTGAAAAGCACCTACAACGGCCTGCTGGTGCTGCTGTTCATGGCGCTGTCGGGAACCGTCGCCGTCTTCCTGATCCACCGCCTGGCTTCCAACGCGGTGCGGCGCGGCCCCGCCTGGGACTGCGGCTTCGCCGATGCGAACCCGGCCTTTCAGTACACCGCGAGCAGCTTCTCGCAACCGATCCGCCGGGTGTTCGGCAGCGTGGTGTTTCAAGCCCGCGAGCAGATCTTCATGCCGCCGCCCGGCGATTCACGACCGGCGCGGTTGGAGGTTAAATGGCGCGACCCGGTCTGGGAGCGCGTTTACGCCCCGCTCGCCGCCGCCGTGACCGCGGTCTCGGGACGCTGCAACTCTCTGCAATACCTCACGATCCGCCGTTACCTGCGCCTGGTGTTCGGCGTGCTGGTGCTGTTGCTGCTGGGGATAGTGTTATGGCGCTGATCGCCGACTATCTGGCCCAAGGCGGCCACATGCTGGTGCTGTTGCTGCTGGCGCCGCTCCTCACCGGCTGGGTCCGCACCCTCAAGGCGCAACTGCTGCGCCGGCGCGGTCCGTCCCTGCTGCAACCCTACCGCGATTTATTCAAGCTGTTGCGCAAGGAGGTCGTGTTGGCCGACTCCGCGTCCTGGCTGTTTCGGGTCGCGCCCTATCTGATCTTCGCCGCCCTGTGGGTGGCGGCGGCGCTGGTCCCCAGCTTCGCCAGCGGCCTGCCGTTCAGTTGGACGGCGGATCTGATCGCCATCGTCGCCCTGCTCGGCACCGCCCGCTTTTTCCTGGCGCTGGCCGGTCTCGACGTCGGGACCAGCTTCGGCGGCATCGGCTCCAGCCGCGAGATGATGATCGCCTCGCTGGCCGAACCGGCCATGCTGATGATGGTGTTCACGCTGTCGCTGCTGGCCGGCACCACCGAACTGTCCGCGGTCGCCCGCTTCATGCTGACCGCCGAGGTCGGCCTGCGGATTTCGCTGGCGCTGGCGCTGCTGGCCCTGATCATGGTGGCCATCGCCGAAAACGCCCGGATTCCGGTGGACAATCCGGCCACGCACCTGGAATTGACCATGGTTCACGAGGCGATGGTGCTGGAATACTCCGGCCGCCATCTGGCGCTGATCGAGCTGGCGGCCTCGCTCAAGCTGCTGCTGTATCTGTCCCTGTTGATCTGCATCTTCGCGCCCTGGGGCATGGCGTCCGTCGGGGAGGGACCGGGCGCTTATCTGGTGGGCTTGGCCGCGTATCTGGTCAAGCTGGCGGTCGGCGGTTTCCTGCTGGCGCTGTTCGAAACCGGCATCGCCAAGATGCGGGTGTTCCGCGTCGATCAATTTCTCGGGGCGGCGCTGATGCTGGGGCTGCTCGGAACCCTGCTGCTGTTTGTGACGCGGAGCCTGTGATGCACGACGGTCTGGCCTTCGACATCGCTCATCTTCTGGCGGGCGGCATGGTCCTGGTGAGCTTTCTGATGCTGTACCAGGATCGCTTGTCCGCGCTGCTCAACGTCTTCGCCTTGCATTCCCTGGTGCTGGCGCTGGCGGTCGGCTGGCAGGCGTATATCCAGGAGGCTCACCATCTCTATCTCACGGCCGGGATTGCCCTGGTGTTCAAGGCGATCATCATACCGACCGCGCTGCATCGGATCGTCCGGCGGCTCGGGATTCATCGCAGCCTGGAAGTGGTGGGGGGAGTGGGCCGCGACATGCTGGCCGGCACGGCGCTGGTGGCGCTGGCGATTCTGGTCATGCTGCCGGTGACGGCGGCCGCCGACGCGCTGACGCGCGAGGATCTGGCGTTCGCGCTGGCGGTGGTGCTGCTGGGGCTGTTGCTGATGATCAATCGCCACAACGCGGTCAGTCTGGTGGTGGGTTTCATGTCGCTGGAGAACGGCTTGATGCTGGCCGCCGCCGGGGCGCGCGGCATGCCGCTGGTGGTGGAGATCAGCATCGCCTTCTCGGTGCTGATCGCACTGATCGTGATCGGCGTCTTTCTATTCCGCATCCGGGAGCGCTTCGACAGCGTGGACATGCAGGCGATGGATACCTTCCGGGAGAAGCGGCGCAGATGAACGGTGTGGGTCTGGCGGCCATGACCGCGCTGCTGGTCGTCCCGGCCAGCGCTGGATTGCTGCTGGTGCTGGTGTCGGGTTACCGACTCGGTGCCCGGTTGAACGTCGGGGCCACCCTGCTGAGCCTGCTGGCGGCGGTGACGCTGTTCTGGGGACGACCGGAAGCCAACCTCTACCTGCGGGTGGACGATTTCAATCTTTATCTCATCGTGCTGAACAATCTGGTCAGCTTCACCACCAGCGTGTTCAGCGTCAGCTACATCGCGCACGAACTGGAAACCGGGCGGCTGACCCCGACGTATCTGCGCTTTTATCACGCCATGTATCAGGCGCTGATCTTCGCCATGAATCTGGCGTTTCTCGCCAACAACATCGGCCTGCTGTGGGTGGCCATCGAACTGGCGACGCTGATCACCGTGTTGATGGTCGGCCTCTACCGGACTCACGCCGCCCTGGAGGCGGCCTGGAAGTATTTTATTCTGGGTAGCGTGGGCATCGCCCTGGCGCTGTTCGGCACCATTCTGGTGTATGTGGCGGCGCAACCGGTGATGGGGGAAGGACTGCCGGCCATGGCCTGGGACCAGTTGTTCGTCCATGCCGCCGCCTTCGATCCGGCGTTATTGAATCTGGCGTTCGTATTTCTGTTGATCGGTTACGGCACCAAGGTCGGCCTGGCACCGTTGCACGCCTGGTTGCCCGACGCTCACGCCGAAGGTCCGACCCCGATCTCGGCGGTGCTGTCCGGGTTGTTGCTGAACGTGGCGCTGTACGCGGTGCTGCGGTTCAAGATGCTGATGAGCGCCAATCCGGCCGCGCTGGCCCCCGGGCCGCTGATGGTCGGCCTGGGGTTGCTGTCCCTGGTGTTCGCCGGACTGATGCTCTATCGCCGAGGCGATATCAAACGGCTGTTCGCCTACTCCTCCATCGAGCACATGGGGATCATGACCTTCGCCTTCGGCATGGGCGGACCGCTGGCCAACTTCGCCGGACTGTTGCACATGGCCATGCACAGCCTGACCAAGTCGGCGATTTTCTTCGCCGTGGGCCATATCTCCCAAGTCAAGGGCACCCAGCGGATTTCCGCGATTCGCGGGCTGACCACCACCCACCCGATGCTGGGCTGGGGCCTGGTGGCGGGGGTCGTGGCCATCGCCGGGATGCCGCCCTTCGGGGTGTTCATGAGCGAGTTTCTGGTGGTGAGTTCCACCTTTGCCCGGCAGCCGCTGCTGGCGTTGCCCCTGGTGCTGGGGCTGCTGCTGGCGTTCGGCACCCTGTTGTGGCGGGTGCATGGAATCGCCTTCGGCAAACCGGACGGCGGCCCCGTCGTGCCGGTGCAAGCCAGCACCTTGCCGATGCTGACGCATCTGGCGCTGGTTCTGGTCGCCGGAATCTGGTTGCCCGGACCGCTGGTGGACTGGTTCAAGAACGTCGCGGTATTACTGGGTTGAGGGCGAGATGATGAACGCTAACGTTGCGTTGCGGACGATCCTGGAGGCCGGTGAACCGGTCACCGACCATCGCCCCTGGCCGCGAGTCGTCGTCACGCCCGAACTATGGAACACCCTGAGTGAGGGACTGTCCGGCGGTGCCTGGAGTTTGCTCGGATTGTGGGGCGAAGTCGGGATGGTGCATCTGGCGGTGTATGAGGACGCGAGTGAGACGCCGGGCGTCGCCAGCCTGCCGTGCCCCGCTGGACAGTTTCCTTCGGTGGGTCGTCTGCATCCGCCGGCGCAACGGCTGGAGCGCACGATCGCCGACCTGGTCGGTTTGCAACCGGTGGACGCGCCCGATGGGCGGCCTTGGCTGGATCACGGCCGCTGGCCGGTGCGCCATCCGCTGGGGGGGGCCACCGCGCGAACCTCACCCCCCAACCCCCTCTCCATGCATGGAGAGGGGGTGGCGAAGCCGGGGGAGAGGTTCGTTTACCCCTTCCTGTCCGCGGAAGGCGAAAGCCTGCACCAGATTCCGGTGGGACCGGTTCACGCCGGCATCATCGAGCCCGGCCATTTCCGCTTTACCGCCAACGGCGAGGCGGTGGTCCGGCTGGAGGAACGGCTGGGCTATGTCCACAAGGGCATCGAGAGTCTGTTGCGCGGCGCGACCCTGGAGCGGGCGGCGCGACTGGTGGGACGGGTGTCGGGCGACAGCACCGTGGCTTACGCGCTGGCCTTCGCCCGCGCGGTGGAAGCCGCCACCGAAACCACCGTCCCCGCTCGCGCCCATTGGCTGCGGGCGCTGATGGCCGAACTGGAACGGCTGGCCCATCATTGCGGCGATATCGGCGCGATCTGCAACGATGCCGCCTTTGCGCTGATGCATGCCCATTGCGCGGTGTTGCGCGAGCGGGTCTTGCGCGCCAGCGCCGCCGGTTTCGGCCATCGCCTGCTGATGGATTGCATCGTTCCCGGCGGAGTCGCCACGGATTTGCCAGCGGATGGCGCAAAAACCCTGCGCGCGCTGGTCGATGACTTCCGCCAGCAGTTTCCGCCCCTAATCGAGTTGTACGAAAACACCGCTTCGCTGCAAGACCGCACCGTAGGCACCGGTTTTGTCCGGCCGGCGCTGATCCAGCAATTCGGTTGCGGCGGCGTCATTGGCCGCGCCGGGGGCCGGGCGTTCGACGCCCGCCGCCAGCCGGGTTATCCGCCCTACGATCGACTGGAGTTCGAGACGCCAGTGCAAACCGATACCGATAGCGATACCGATAGTGATGTCAACGCCCGGGTGTGGCTGCGTATCGGCGAGGTGGAACAGAGTCTGGCGTTGATCGAGCAGATTCTGGAGCGATTGCCGCCCGGTTCCGTGCGCGGGGACTTGAACCTTCCGGGGCGAGATTGCGAGGGCGTGGCGCTGGTCGAGGGCTTTCGCGGCGATATCCTGGTCTGGTTGCGGTTGGCCGCCGACGGCACGGTGGCGCGCTGCCATCCGCGCGATCCATCCTGGTTCCAGTGGCCGCTGCTGGAAGCCGCCATCGAAAACAACATCGTCGCGGATTTTCCGCTGTGCAATAAGTCGTTCAACGGCTCGTATTCGGGCCACGATCTATAGGCGACACCGCCATGCGCAAGCTGCTGTTTCAGAATCTGTGGCGGTCGCCGCTGACGATCCCCGCGCCGGCCCCTTCCGAACCGGCCCTGGCGGAACTGGGCGCGCGCGTCGATCGGGCGGCCCGACGCCGGCTCGGCCGCAGTCTGGCGATCCGCCAAGTGGACGCCGGGTCTTGCAACGGCTGCGAGCTGGAGATTCATGCGCTGAACAACGCTTTTTACGATCTGGAACGGTTCGGTTTTCGCTTCGTCGCCTCGCCGCGCCATGCCGATGTGCTGCTGGTCACCGGTCCGGTCACCGCCAACATGCGGGAGGCGCTGGAACGGACCTATGCCGCCACGCCCGGTCCCAAATGGGTGGTGGCGGTCGGCGATTGCGGGCGGGACGGCGGCGTGTTCGCCGGCAGCTACGCCTGCGTCGGCGGGGTGGCCGAGGTCATTCCCGTCGATCTGCATATTCCCGGTTGTCCGCCCGATCCCCTGCAATTGCTGGAAGGCTTGCTGGCGTTGTTGCAGGTCCAATAGTCGCTTCGCTCATCCCCAACCTTGTGGTGTTGACCCCATCTGAGCCTACTACGGGAAGCGGCCACCTCGCTCTGTCGCTGGAAAATTTCAGGAGAAAATTATTTTTCAATACAGGATTCTCCCGCGCGGAATGCCCGAAACACCCAGGGTATGCGAAGATAGCGGCCCTGATTATTCTTGCCCACCCGGAGATCGCCCATGTTTGAAAAGAAGAACGTCCTCGCCCTGGCGGGCGCGGCCCTGCTGGCGGCGGGCGCGGCCCAGGCGGCCGACCCCATCAAGATCGGCATGATGACCACGCTGTCCGGGCCGGGCGCCGGCCTGGGCGTCGATATCCGGGACGGCTTCAACCTGGCCCTGAAGCACCTGGACGGCCAGATGGGCGGTCGGCCGGTGGAACTCAGCGTCGCCGACGATGCCCAGAACCCCGAAACCGCCAAACAGATCGCCGAGCGTTTCACCAAGCGCGACCAAGTGGATGTCGCCACCGGCGTCGTGTTTTCCAACATCATGCTGGCAGTCGGCCCGACCTTCTTCGGGTCGGAGACTTTTTACATCAGCGCCAACGCCGGTCCGAGCCAGTACGCGGGCGCCGAGTGCAGTCCCTGGTTCTTCAACGTCGCCTGGCAGAACGACAACCTGCATGAGGCGATGGGCCAGCACGTTCAGGCGCAGGGGATCGAAAAAGTCGTGCTGCTCGCCCCCAACTACCCGGCGGGCAAGGACGCGCTGAACGGCTTCAAGCGTTTCTATCAGGGCGCGGTGGCCGACGAAATCTACACCCGCATGGGGCAACTGGATTATTCGGGGGAAATCGCCCAGATCCGCGCCGCCCGCGCCGACGCCCTGTACATCTTCCTGCCGGGCGGCATGGGCATCAACTTCATCAAGCAATATTCCCAGTCCGGCCTGATGCGGCGCACCCCGCTGTTCGCACCCGGTTTTTCCGGCGATGAAGACGTAGTCAACGCGGTCGGCCCGGCCATGGCCGGGGTGTTCAACACCACCCACTGGTACCGGGAGATGGACAACCCCGTCAACCAACGCTTCGTGGCCGACTTCGAGCGGGATTACGGCCGCCTGCCCACCCTGTACGCCTCGCAGGGCTACGACGCGGCGCTGCTGCTCGATGCGGCGGTCGGCGCGGTCGAGGGCCGGATCGACGACAAAGACGCTTTCCGCGCCGCGCTCCGCACGGTCGAGGCGCCCTCCACTCGCGGCGCGTACCGCTTCGGCAACAACCACTATCCCATCCAGTCCTACTACCTGCGGCAAGTGGTCAAGCAGGAAGACGGCGGCGCGCGCAACCAGTACGTCGGCAAGATCATGGACGACCATGCCGACGCCTACGCGAAGGACTGCCCGATGTGATGGATGGTCGAAGGTTGCTGCTTGGGATGGCTCACCACACCAGCCGTTCCAGGCCGATGGCGACCACGGCGTGGGTGCGCAGCTTG
>REEE01000287.1 GCA_007695245.1 Candidatus Competibacteraceae bacterium
CCCGTTCGCGCAGGACCGTGAGAATTTGTTGGCAGCGCCCTCGTAGGTTCATCCCGTCCACCGGTCTGTCAGTAAATCGCTACGATATCATCGCTCCTTGGGCTTGATCATTCTCCGAATGAACGACTTAAACTGTCCCGCCTTAAGTGGGTAGCCCCCCTCTTTGGCAAATGATCTGGCATCCCCCCCTTTGGCAAAGGGGGGTAAGGGGGGATTTGAACCCAAAACACCGGGTCAGACTTTCCGGGACAAACTGAAGGTCGGCGGCGAAGGCCCGCTGATGGTGGTCATCCCCGCCGGGCGGTTCGTCATGGGTTCGCCGCCGGACGAACCGGGACGGAGGGACAGCGAAGGGCCGCAACACAAAGTCCGCATCGCCAAACCCTTCGCTCTGGGGGTGTACGCGGTGACCTTCGACGACTACGACCGCTATTAGGATGCCAGGAAACAGGCGAAACCCAAAGACCAAGGCTGGGGTCGAGGCAACCGGCCGGTCATCAACGTCTCCTGGAACGATGCCAAAGCCTACTGCGCCTGGCTGAGCAAACAGACGGGGCGGACCTATCGGCTGCCCAGCGAGGCGGAATGGGAATACGCCTGCCGGGCGGGCACCGGCACGCCGTTCCACTTCGACGCGCGCATCACCACTGACCAGGCCAACTTCGACGGCAACTCCACCTACAACGGCTCGGCCAAGGGCGAATACCGACGGCAAACCGTGCCGGTGGGCACATTCCCGCCCAACGCCTTCGGGCTGCACGAGATGCACGGCAACGTCTGGAAATGGTGCCAGGATGCTTGGCACGACAACTACGACGGTACGCCCACGGATGGTTCGGTCTGGAAAACGGGTGGAGACATATTCCGGGTGGTGCGCGGCGGGTCCTGGGGCGACGATCCAGTCTTCGCGCGCTCGGCCGCTCGCGGCAGCAGCGGTCCCAATCAGCCGCAGCGACAGCAGCGGTTTTCGGGTGTTGTGTTCGGCCCCCATCGAATAGCTGACCGCTGGGGTGCTGGTCACTGGACCGCTGAAATCCTGAACACTGAGTCGAGTAGGTTGGGGTGGGCTTGCGAACCCCAACACCGAACGCCGCCCGCAAACCTCAATCCGCCCGCATCACTCTCCGAACCCCATCTCCTCCGCCGCATCCGATGCCCAATCCGGCGCCGCCAGACCCAGCCGAACGTAGCGATGAACCGACGAATACGGCCAGTCCACCGCGCGCATTGCGAGTCCATGCTTGACTGGATTGAAATGGATGTAATCGACATGACGCGCGAAGTCTCGCTCGTCCCAAATCAGTGCTCCCAGTAGCGGCGTTGCCAAATTGGCCCGGCGGTAGCGCATCGCGGAAGCACGCGGAGTTAATTGAGTGGTGGCAATGCAGCCTTCCCGTGTTGGGGTTCGCAGGCTCACCTCAACCTACTTCTGGGTCGGGTAGCGCAGCCGTGACCTTTTCAGAAAAACGCCTAAGGCGATTTCCAGAAAAGCTCTTACCGAACCGGGGTAGGGTGGATAAGGCGCTCCGCGCCGCATCCACCAGCGGGCTGACCGGTGGATGCGCTTCGTTTATCCACCCTACGCATGGGTAAGCTTTTTCCAGGAATCCACCTAAGCCCCCGCCCCCGCCACGTCGGCGTCGCCGAAGTATTCCGCCGTGTAGTGTTCCGCCCGCAGTTCGGGCGACCAGAAATCCAGCGGCAGGCCGGCTTTCAGCTTGAGCTGGCTCAGGAATACGTGAGGGTCCGGCAAGTGTTCCCACACCGCCGGCAGGAAGGTGGCGCGGTAGGTTTGGAAATGGATGATCAAACCATCCACGCCGGGCCGCAGTTGCGCCAGCAGTTCCTCCTCGGAACTGAAGTACAGCGGCTCCGGCGGCGACAGCACGGAGATGTGAATATCCAGCTTCGGAAACTCGTCCTCGCGCAAGGCCGGGAAGCGCGGGTCCTCGAACGCCGCCGCGTAGGCGTGGGCGGCGACATCCTGGACCAGCGGTTGAGAGGCGGCGAGCGCGCCGATGCAGCCGCGCAACTGGCCACTGATTTCGAGGGTGACGAAGGTCGCCCGCGGCGGCCGCAGGGTGTCGGCGTAAGTTTCCGGCTCAACCACCAAGGCGCACCCGTGGCGCAAACCGTGCTGGATCGAAGAACGGGCCACGTCCAGCAGCGTAGCCCGATCCTGGCGCGACAGAGTCTCAGTGCAGGACGTAGGCGCCATACCCCACCACTTGGTCGCGCGATCCGGCGGTATCCCCGGAATTGCGCAAGTCGATGGTCGCGCAGTGCAGCCCCTTGCGTCGCGCCACCCACAGCAGGCCGTTGACCGGGTTGCGCCCGCAGGCCTGCTCGTGGCCAATATCTTCAAAACGCAGCGCCTCGATGGCTCTGGACGTCGCATCGTCCAGGCTGCGAGCGGTCTGATAATCGTGATAGTGGCTGAGATCGGAACTGATGACGATCAGGGTTTCCGGCCCGCCCCACAGCGCTTCCAGCACCGCGCCGACTTCCGCGGGCCGGGCGTCGCCGACCACCAGTGGCACCAGTTTGAACTCACCCAGCACCTCCTGGAGGAACGGCAGATGGACTTCCAGACAATGCTCCTGCGCATGCGCCTGCTCCAGGAACCCCACGTCCGGCAGCCGTCGCGCCTGCTCGACCGCCTCCTGATCCACCGGAATCTGGCCGAGCGGGGTGGCGAACGCCTCCATGCCGCTGACCGCGATGCCCCGAAAGCCGACCCGGTGGCTGGGTCCCAGCAGCACCACCCGGGTGATGATGTCGCGCGCCGCCCTCAACCGCGCGTAGGCCGAGGCGGCGACCGGGCCGGAATAGACATAGCCCGCATGGGGAACGATGATCGCCTTGGGCGCGGGTTCCGCCGGCAGCTCGACCCGTTCCAGAAATTGCCGGACTTGAGTCCGCAGTTCCCCGGCGTTCGCCGGGTAGAACAGCCCCGCCACGGCGGGGGTACGTATGGTCTGCATGACGCGCCCTCCCGATTCATTTGCCAACCCTAACAAATAAGAGTATAGGGCAAAATACACCCGACCAGAGTCGAATGCCACGACAAGGACTCCGATCACCGGCGGCGACGCTGACCGAAAAACGATGAGAGCCTTGCATTGAGGAGGCCATGATGAATGCCTTAACCACCGATTTTTTCCCCACCCAGTACTGGCATGCCCTCCCCGATGGGCGCGTCCAGTGCGATGTCTGCCCGCGCTTCTGCAAGCTCCATGAGGGTCAGCAGGGCTTGTGCTTCGTGCGCGGTCGCCACGGCGACCGCATCGTCCTGACCAGCTACGGCCGCTCCAGCGGCTTCTGCATCGACCCGATCGAGAAGAAGCCGCTCAATCATTTTTTGCCCGGCACCTCGGTGCTGTCGTTCGGCACCGCCGGCTGCAATCTGGCCTGCAAGTTCTGCCAGAATTGGGACATGAGCAAGTCCCGGGAGATGGATACCCTGGCCGACGCCGCCTCGCCGGACAAACTGGCGCGGGTCGCCCATCAACTGAATTGTCGCAGCATCGCCTACACCTATAACGATCCGGTCATTTTTATGGAGTACGCCATCGATGTGGCCGTCGCCTGCCGGGAATACGGCATCCAGTCGGTGGCGGTCACCGCCGGCTACATCTGTGACGAGCCGCGCCGGGAGTTCTTCAAATACATGAACGCCGTCAATGTGGACCTCAAGGCGTTCACCGAGGATTTCTACTGGAAGATTTGCGGCGGCCACCTGCAACCGGTGCTGGACACCCTGTTGTATCTGAAGCACGAGACTCAGGTCTGGCTCGAGATCACCACCCTGCTCATCCCCGGCGAGAACGATTCCGACGCCGAACTGGAGGCGCTGACCCAGTGGGTGGTGGAGCATCTGGGGCCGGACGTGCCGATCCATTTCACCGCCTTCCACCCCGACTGGAAGATGATGAACCACTCCCCGACCCCGCCCTCGACCTTGAGCCGGGCGCGGCGGATCGCCATGAAGAACGGCATCCGCTACGCCTACACCGGCAACGTCCACGACGATAAAGGGGGCAGCACCTATTGCCACGAATGCGGCCAGAAACTGATCGGCCGCGACTGGTACACGCTCGGGGTTTGGAACCTGACGGCGGACGGGTGCTGCAACGCCTGCGGCACGCCCTGCGCCGGGGTGTTCGAGGCTCAGCCGGGTACGTGGGGCGCGCGTCGGCGTCCGGTGCGGCTCCGGCAGCACGCCGATTGAGCGATCTTTTCCGACCCATCGCGCCAATCCACGATGCTCGGCTATCGCCACGCCTTTCACGCCGGCAATTTCGCCGATGCGTTCAAGCACCTGCTGCTGGTGCAGCTCATTCAGGCGCTGCGCCGCAAGGACAAACCGTTCTGCCTGCTCGACACACATGCCGGCGCTGGCCGCTACGACTTGCACTCGGCGTCGGCCCAGAAAAATCGGGAATTCGCGGGGGGCATCGGCCGGTTGTGGAACCAGGAGGGGTTGGGGCCGGAACTGACCGAGTACGTGGCGCAGGTCCGGGCGCTGAACCCGGGTGGGGAGTTGCGTGAGTATCCCGGTTCGCCGCGTTTGACCCGCGCGTTGTTGCGGCCCGGCGACCGGTTGATTCTGAGCGAACTGCATCCCGCCGACCACGCCGCGCTCGCGGCGGAATTCGTCGGCGATCGGCAGGTCGCGGTCCACCCTACCGATGGTTACGAAACGCTGAAGCGGTTTTTGCCGCCTCCCGAACGGCGCGGCTTGGTGTTGCTGGACCCGGCGTATGAGCTGAAGGACGAATTCGCGCGGCTGGTCGAAGCGGTCAAAATCATCCACCGGCGCTGGGCCAGCGGCATCGTGGCGATCTGGTATCCGATCCTCGACCGCGCGCCCAGCCTGCGGTTTCAACGGACCTTGGGGGCGTTGGAGATTCCGGCGATGCTGTGCGCGGAACTGGGGCTGTATCCCTATGATGGCCCGCCGGGCCTGCACGGTTGCGGGATGATCGTCATCAATCCGCCGTGGCGACTGGACGAAATGCTGGGCCGGTTGCTGCCGGAGCTGCTGCGCGAACTACGCGTCGGCGAATTCGGACAAATCCGGCTGGAGTGGCTGGTTCCGGCACCATAAATCAAGCCCCCGCACCGGAAATCTTCGATCACCCCTGCAACGCCTTCAGCCAGGCATTCCGGGCGAGCGGATTTCCTCCACGGCGGTACTGATTTTGCGGCGCACGCCAAGCGCCGGCCAGACCGCGGCATTACTTCGGCCGCAGCGTCAGCCGCCAGTCCCGCCCCACGGCGCGCATCTCCAGAATTTCCAGTTCCCGGCGCTCCTGCATTCGGGTCAGTTCCAGCAATTGCAACAACCCCCGCGCCCGGTCGCCGAGCAGCAGGGGCGCCAGGTAGATCACCAGTTCGTCCACCAGATCCGCCTGCACCAGAGCGCCGGCCAGCGTCGGACCGCATTCCACGTGAACCTCGTTGCACTCGCGGCGGGCGAGTTCCGCCAGGACCGCGTACAGATCCAGGCCCCGGACGGCGCGCGGCGCGACGACGATTTCACCGCCCGCCGCCTGCAACAGCGCCCAGGCCGCGGGATCGGAGATCGCGGTGAAAATCACCACCGGACCGGGGAGTTGCAGAATCCGGGCGGTCGGCGGCGTCCGGAGTTCGGGGTCGAGAATCACCCGGAGCGGCTGACCGGCGGCGTCCGGCAGGCGCACGTTGAGACTGGGGTCGTCGGCCAGCAGCGTACCGATGCCGGTCAGGATCGCCGAGCTGCGCGCCCGCAGGCGTTGCACGTCCGCGCGGGCCGCCGCGCCGGTCAACCACTGGCTCGCGCCCGAGGCCAGCGCCGTGCGCCCGTCCAGACTCATCGCCAGCTTGACCCTCACCCACGGCCGCCCCAGGGTCATGCGCTGGATGAAACCGGGATTCAGCGCCCGTGCCTCGGTTTCCAACAGGCCACATTCCACCACGACCCCCGCCGCGCGCAGAATGTCCAGGCCGCGCCCGGCCACTCGTGGATTGGGATCGCGCATCGCCGCCACCATCCGCGCCACGCCAGCGCTCAGCAACGCGTCGGTGCAGGGCGGGGTGCGGCCGTGATGGCAGCAGGGCTCCAACGTCACATAAGCCGTCGCCCCGCGCGCCCGCGCGCCGGCCGCGTCCAAGGCGATCGCTTCGGCATGGGGCTCGCCGGCGCGCTCGTGCCAGCCCTCGCCCACAACATGATCGTCCCTGACCAGCACGCAACCCACCCGCGGGTTGGGATCGGTGCTGGTCAAACCGCGTCGGGCGAGGGTCAGGGCGCGCGCCATGTGGCGATAATCGGCGGATGACCATGCCCCCCCCCGTTCCTCTGGGTCCGGGTCATCGGGGACGCGGCCGCTCTCCTCTCCGGTTGCCGATGAGGGGGAGAGGGAGAGAAGGGAGTCGGCGGCCATCACGCGGAATCCGTCGAACCTGGCGCTTTCTGCAGGCGTTCGATTTCCTCGCGGAAGGCGTTCACATCCTCGAAACTGCGATACACCGAAGCGAAACGAACATAGGCGACCTGGTCCAAGTGGCGCAGCTCCTCCATCACCCACTCACCGATTCGCTGGCTGCTCAGCTCCCGCTCGCCGCTGGCGCGCGCATGGTTCTTGATCCGGAGCATGGTTTCCTCGATCCGCCCGGCGCTGACCGGGCGTTTTTCCAGCGCCCGCAACAAACCGGCGCGCAGCTTTTCCTCCAGAAACGGCTCGCGGCGGCCGTCGCGCTTCACCACCGGCGGCATCATCAGTTCCGCCACCTCATAGGTGGTGAATCGGGCGTTGCACCGGGGACAGCTACGACGGCGACGCACCTTGTCGCCCTCCGCCGACAATCGAGAATCGGTGACTCGCGTATCAGAAGCGCCACAGAACGGGCAATGCATCGCTATCGTCTCGGGCGAAGGCCGGCGGGATCAGCCGTACACCGGAAAGCGGGCGCACAACGCGCTGACCTGACCGCGCACCCGGTCGATGACCGCCTCATTGTCGAGGTCGTCGAGGATGTCGCAGATCCAGCCGGTCAACTCCCGGCACTCGCGCTCCTGGAACCCGCGCGTGGTGATGGCCGGCGAACCGATGCGGATCCCGCTGGTGACGAACGGTGATTGCGGGTCGTTGGGCACGGCGTTCTTGTTGACCGTGATCTGCGCGCGGCCCAGCGCGGCGTCGGCGGCTTTGCCGGTCAGCCCTTGGGCGATCAGGTCCACCAGGAATAGATGATTGTCGGTGCCGTTGGAGACGATCCGGTAACCGCGCTCGATGAAGATGCCGGCCATGGCGCGGGCGTTGGCGATGACCTGCTTCTGGTAGTCCACGAATTCGGGCTCCAGGGCTTCCTTGAACGCCACCGCCTTGGCGGCGATGACATGCATCAACGGGCCGCCCTGGGTGCCGGGGAACACCAGCGAATTCAGTTTCTTTTCGATCTCGGGGTTGGCGCGGGCCAGGATCAGGCCACCGCGCGGACCGCGCAGCGTCTTATGGGTGGTGGTGGTGACCACGTCGGCGACCGGGAGCGGATTGGGATACACGCCCGCCGCCACCAGTCCGGCGACGTGGGCCATGTCCACGACTAGATAAGCCCCAACCTGGTCGGCGATGGTGCGGAACCGCGCCCAGTCCACGACGCGCGAATAGGCCGAGAAGCCGGCCACGATCATCTTCGGCCGGCATTCCAGGGCCAGCCGTTCGACCTGCGCGTAGTCGATTTCGCCGGTGGCCTCGTCCAGCCCGTATTGCACCGCCTGGTACAGCCGACCGGAAAAGTTGACCTTGGCACCGTGGGTCAGATGACCGCCGTGGGCCAGACTCATGCCTAGAATGGGGTCGCCCGGCTCCAGCAGGGCCATGTACACGGCGGCGTTGGCCTGCGAGCCGGAGTGCGGTTGGACGTTGGCGTAGTCGGCCCCGAACAATTGCTTGGCGCGGTCGATGGCCAGTTGTTCGGCGATGTCCACGAACTCGCAGCCGCCGTAGTAGCGCTTGCCCGGATAACCCTCGGCGTACTTGTTGGTCAACACCGAGCCTTGGGCTTCAAGCACTCGCGGGCTGGCGTAGTTTTCCGAGGCGATCAACTCGATATGGGCTTCCTGACGGTGGTTTTCATGCTGAATGGCGTCCCACAATTCCGGGTCAAATCCGGCGATCCGCATTTCTCGACTGAACATTCGCAACCTCTGCTAAATGACGTACGCCCGTCGCTAGCGCCCGCGGGGGCAAGCGGCCGACGATCATGAGGAAAACCGGCATCATACGCTACTTGACGGGCCGGCGGCAGCGCGACAGCGGTTTTGACCGGCGGGCGGCGGCGAAGGTTGCAGCAGTCCGGGTCGGGGGCAAATTCCCTCAAACTTCCAAGCGAAGGGACGGATCACCGCCATTAACTATTTATTGGATATCTCCCCGATGGGGCACCCCTCTCGGCGGGCTTGATCCTCGGTGATGCCATGAACCCGGGTGGTGCCGGGCGCGCTGCGGAACCCGTCGCTCGGAAAGTCAGCGTTCCCCGCGATGGGTTGAGCCGTCTTCCACGGCCATCCGCCGCAGAGCCTCAACCAGCACTTTGAAGCTATGGGAACGAGTGTTTTCGAGGTCCAGATGAGGGGCGATGGCGCGCGAGCCATCGATCTTCTGATAGCGCCCTCCGGTCAAGGCCGTCAGTTCCCGCGATGGAGACCCGAGCCGGTCGGGCGTCCGAAATTTCTGGATCAGCGCCGGTAAAAAAGCCTTGCCGCCAGAGATGACCCATTTTGTCGCCGTCGGCCATATAGGCGGCAACCTGGGGATCATCCTTGGCGCGGCGCACTTCGGTATAACCTTCCCGCTTGACGAGCCAGAAGACTTCGTCAAGTTCCGCCGCATTCAAAAAATCGGGGGAATGAGTCGAGATCATGACCTGCCCGTCTCGTTGGGCATACTCGCGAAATTCTTCCGCCAGTTCCGCCATCAACTGGGGGTAGAGTTGGTTTTCCGGCTCCTCAATACACAAGAGGGGATGAGGATTGGGGTCGTGGAGCAGCACCAGATAGGCGAACATTTTGATCGTGCCATCGGAGACGTAGCGATCCAGAAACGGCGTTTTGAACGAACCGTCCTGGAAACGTAGCAGCAGATAACCGTCTGGGGTCAGTTCGGGCACTACGGCGCTAATGCCTGGAACGCGCGCCTGCATTCGCTCCAGAATCCGCTGGAATGCGTCTGGATGGTTTTCGTACAGGTATTGAGCGACACGAGGGAGATTATCGCCCGATACCGAGAGATGTTCGACGTAGCCAGTCACTTCCTTGCGACCTCGCGCGGCATCGATGTGAAAGTCGGAAACATGCCAGGATTCGATCAGTTGCCTAAAGGCGTTGGCGGCCTTGAAGCGTTGGAACTGGCCGAGTCCCTTGATGGCCAAAATATCGGGCGAATCGAGATTCTGGTATTCCCGATTCAGCTCTTCATCGGGTTGGTTGAAATCTTCTTCGTTGGTGATGGCATAGCCGCTGCCGTTCTGGAAGTGAGGAAATGGAAGGGCGCTCCATAGGCGCTTCTTTTGTAACGGAGTCGTTCGCGTCGGACAATGGGTCGTCCTTGGTCCTGACCGATTTCCACGGAGTAGGTAACCAGGCGACTGACTTGAGCGATGGGCATTCGATATTGAATTTCAATGAGAATGTTTTCCGCTTCACAACCCCGACTGACGACTTCCTTAAAACGTCCTCGCCCGTCCAACGCTTGCCGCACGTTACCCGAGAGGCAATCCCGTAAAAACCCGAACACTTCAAAGAACGTGGTTTTGCCGCTGCCGTTGGCGCCTACGATGACCGAGAGTTTGGGAATCTCCCGGAGATGCACATCCCGGAATACCTTGAAGTTTTTTAGACGAATCGCTTCAATGTGCATGGGGCGGTTTCTCAATTGGGCAAGGATTGGCCTTACGTCTGGGCTTCGTCACAGATGCTGAATGTCTACGTCTCCCCACTTCTCGCGTAAATACTCCGCGACGAGCCGACGATGACAATGGTGGGGTGTTGCCTCGCTGCAAAGCAGGCATGCGCCGTCAACTAAATTCTTATCAATGACCCGCTCTATCTGGCGTTCAGCCATCAACGCCAGAAATTGTTTTTCGTAGGCGCTCCAGTCGCCGCCGTTCTTCTTGTAGGCGTCAAGCATCGCTTGAGTGGGCGCTAAGGCCGGCAGGTGGACGTAATCAATGTGGCCGACCTCTCGCAGGAAGAATCGAAGGTCGTCCTTCTTCGTAAATCCTGCGAGCTGCGAAACATTGTTGAGTCTTGTGTCCACCACACGTTGGAGGCCGGGTTGCTTCAACCGGGTAAAGAACTGCTCCGCATTCTTTTTGGTGAAGCCAATTGTGAAGATCTTCATGAAGCGGATGTTCTCTCAGACTGCTCCATAGTGACGTCTTGATAGGCAACTCGCTCGCCTTGAATTGCGTAGGCTTCCGAAACAAATTCGTTTCGCGGTTTGAACATATCGCCTTCTGGTATCTTGCACGCTTGAAGAAGGCGAGACTCCAGCACTCCATGATCTTCCAGAGAGCCATCGGCATGGATGTGGGCTACCTTAACTCCTGCTTCATAAAGTTTTCGCGCGACGAGTAAAGTCCTATGGCATTCCAGGGGGTCTTTCTCCGCGCACATAAGGGCGATGCGATGTTTTTTCATGCCCTCCGTGACCCGCTTTATCCCCTCAGCGAACTGGGGTTGCTTTGCCAGGCAGTCGTATTGGACTTTGCCCAGTTTATAGCAGGCCGGATTCTCGCTCCTAGCCCCCAGTTCTTTGCCGAGGAAAACATATGCAATGCCAGCCTGCGCCAAGGCCGCTTTCAGCGGCTCGCGAGAATATTGCGGAACGTAGCGGCTGTAAGGGTGCGAGCGGACGTCGCCGACTGCTGTTACACCATGACGCTTAAGAAGCTTGATGAACGCTTCCATGGGGTGATTTGAATGGCCGATAGTAAATAACATCTCACTCACTTGAATCGCTCTGCGTGCAGGATACCTGCCACAACCGACGGGTCAGTTCGCCCAACAGCCGGTTGGTGATCTGGGTCCGCCGTTCGATGGCAGCGGGCAAGG
>REEE01000382.1 GCA_007695245.1 Candidatus Competibacteraceae bacterium
CCACGAGGACGGCGCGAACAGCGGACTGGCGGTGGCGCGCGGCCTGCTCGAACGATCGGCGGTGGCCGCGTGAGGAGGTGGCGAACCGAAAGTCAGTGAGTTTATGAGTTTATGAGTGTATTAGAGGCTATCGACCAGCAATAAAACTCCGCCGACCGGTCAAGGTCCTGAACTTCGTCACCCGCTCCCAACCCCCAAGCACCCATAAAGCACCCAAAAATCCTCTTCCTGTAAATTTTCCAGTGATAAATGTGGGGTGGTCGCTTCCTGTGGTAGGCTCAGACAGGGCCAACACTACAAGTTGAGGTTGCCGGACGAAGGTCACTGGAAAATTTACAGGAACAAAGAATTTATGCTCCGGCAATTCCCAAAGAGCCCGGATTTTCCACATGATCTAGGGCGCGGTTACTCGCCTCAAGCCTCCAAAGCGATGACGTGGTTTTATCTTGGCTCGGGCAATGCCATACCTGGCAACAATGACCGCTATCTTCATCCTGGCCGCATCAGCGCCGGTTGCGTCACGGTCACCGATCTTGCCAAATGGGACTCGCTATACGATGTATTGATCTTGTCGAGAGCGCCGGGAGGACGGAATGCAGGCACTATCACCGTGCAGAGCTAAACTGCGGGTTGCGGCGGGCCTTGCCGCATGCCTGGCGCTTTGGAATTGTGATCCCGTCGCGCTGGCGACCGACCTTGGCGATCAGACGTCGCTTGTTGAAGCGGCTGCTTTTATCACGGCGCAAGATCGTGAATTGGCCGAGTCCATGGCCGCGCAAGCGCGCCAGCGGGCCGAGGCAGACAAACGGCGACTCGGTGCTCCGGACTGGGGTCCGCTCTCGAAACTGTGGTGCGAGGCGGCACTGATCGCGCCCGCGCCTGAGAACTTGGTCGAGTGCGCGCGATCCCGATTCGCGGCCGTCTCGCAGATGTCAAATCCGCAGCCCTCCCTGGAAGCTGTTCGCTCGCAACGGGCTCGGGAATCGCTCGTCATGGTACGGGCCGCGCTCGAAATCGCGGGAGGAGATCCTGCCGTGAGCGATACACTGCGCCTGCGCCGCGACGCACAATGCCTGCGCGCCGTGGTCGCTGACATTGTCGCTCCGCCAGGCTGCGAGCCATTGGACACCAGCGCGGATTGATGCTTTGTACAGGCGTTGAACCTACATCCGTCCGCGAAAGACGGCGGCGGCTCATCCTCAGCCCGTCGGATTCGTACCCACCAGATAGCGCGTGGCGGCTTTCTCGACTTCGACGAGCAGGAACACGCCTAGCCCGATGGCCAGCGGGAGCAGCCAGTGGCGTAGATCCAGCGCGGCCGAGCCGAACCACTGGTGCATGAAGGGTGCGTAGACGAACGTCAGTTGCAACACCGCCAGCACGCCGACGGTCAGCCAGGCGATGCGATTGGCAAACAGCCGCGACAACATCAGACTCGACTCCCGCAGGTAGCGGCTGTTGAACAGATAGAAGGCCTGACCCCACACCAGCGTGTTCACCGCCACCGTGCGCGCCAGTTCCAGCGACGCCCCGGCCTGCCGTTCGTACAGAAACACCGCGATGGTCGCCCCACCGATCAGCAAGGATACGAAGCCGATGCGCCACAGAAACGCGCCATCGAGAATCGCCGCGTCCGGCGGGCGCGGCGGCCGCTGCATGACGTCCGGCTCCGGCGGCTCGAACGCCAGCGCCAGCGCGAGGGTGACGGCGACGATCATGTTGACCCACAGAATCTGCACCGGCGTCAGCGGCAGCACCAGCCCGAAGACGACGGCGGCCAGGATCACCAGCCCCTGCGCGCCGTTGGTGGGCAGAATGAACAGAATCGCCTTGCGCAGATTGTCATAGATCGTGCGCCCTTCCTCCACAGCGCGTTCGATGGAGGTAAAGTTGTCGTCGGCCAGCACGATCTCGGCGGCTTCCTTGGTCGCCTCCGTGCCCTTGATGCCCATCGCCACCCCGACGTCGGCGCGCTTGAGCGCCGGCGCGTCGTTGACACCGTCGCCGGTCATGGCCACGACCTCGCCGTTGGCCTGGAGCGCCGTGACCAGCCGCAGTTTGTGCTCGGGGCTAGTGCGGGCGAACACGTCATAGTCGTGCGCGAGACGGCGCAGATCCTCATCCGAGGCCTTTTCCAACTCCGCGCCGGTCACGGCGTGGTCGCCGTCGCCGATGCCCATTTCGCGGCCGATGGCCTTGGCGGTACCGGCGTGATCGCCGGTGATCATCTTCACTCGGATGCCGGCGGTATGACAGGCCTTGATAGCCTCGATGGCTTCGGGGCGAGGCGGGTCGATGATCCCGACCAAGCCCAGGAACACCATATCCTGTTCGAGATCATCCGGCTTCAGGTCGCTCTGGCCGGCGTCCACCTCGCGGACGGCGGCGGCGAGCACGCGCAAGCCCTCATCGCTCAACAGCTCGATCTGTTGCTCCCAAAAGTCGCGGTCGAGCGCCTCGCTGGAGCCATCGGCCGCCCGCTGGTGCCGGCAGCGGTCCAGCAGGCGGTCCGGCGCGCCCTTGAGCAGGATGCGCGCGCCGTCGTCGGGAATCCGATCGAGCGTGGCCATGAACTTGTTTTCCGATTCGAACGGAATCACCGCCGCCCGCTCGTAGCCTCGGTCATCGAAACCGGCCTTGCGCGCCAGAGTGCGCAGGGCGCCCTCGGTGGGTTCGCCGGTGACTTTCCACCGACCTTCTTCTTCGCTGATCTCCGAATCATTGCACACCGCCATGACTTCGACGAGCGCGCGCAGGTCGGGGTAGTCGTCGAGGGCGATCTCCCGATCGTCGCACGTGATCCGACCCTCCGGCTGGTACCCGGTGCCGGACACGTCGTAATGGTGCGCGCGGGTGACGACGTGGCGGGCGGTCATTTCATTACGGGTGAGGGTGCCCGTCTTGTCCGAGCAAATGACGGTGACCGAACCCAGCGTTTCGATGGCGTTGAGCTTGCGGGTGATGGCGTTGCGTTGGGCCATGCTCTGCACGCCGAGCGCCAGCGTGATGGTGAGAATCGCCGGCAACCCCTCGGGAATGGCGGCGACCGCGAAGCCGATGGCGGCGAAGAACAGTTCGCCGGTGCTGAAGTCGTGCAACAACCAGCCGATCAGCCCCATCACCACCGCCAGGCAGACGATCACCACCGCGAGAATTTGGCTGAAGCGATTCATTTGCCGGGTCAGGGGCGTGGCCAGCGTCTGCACCTCGGCGATCATTTTGTTGATGCGGCCCAGTTCGGTGGCCGGGCCGGTGGCGGTCACGACCCCGACGCCGCGGCCGGCGGCGACCATGGTGCCCGAGTAAGCCATGCCGTAGCGGTCGCCGATTCCGGCGTCCTCGGTGACCGGTTCCGGGTTCTTCTCGGTCGGCACCGATTCGCCGGTGAGCGCCGCTTCATCGATACGCAAATTCACGGCCTCAAGGAGCCGCAGATCGGCCGGTACGCGGTCGCCGGAGCGCAAGCGCACCAGGTCGCCGGGCACGAGGTCGTCGGCTTCAAGTTCCACCCATTCACCGTCGCGGCGCGTGTGGGCGTGCAGGGATAGCATCTTGCGGATGCCCTCAAGCGCCTGCTCGGCCTTGCCCTCCTGAATGAACCCAATGATGGCGTTGATGATCACCACGGCCAGAATCACCCCGGTGTCCACCCAGTGGCCGAGCACCGCCGTAACCGCCGCCGCCGCGATGAGAATGTAGATCAGCAGATCGTGGAAGTGCTTGAAGAAGCGTTTGAGCAACCCCTCCTTCGCCGCGGCGGGCAGGCGGTTGGGGCCGACCGCTTCGAGCCGCGCGGCGGCCTCATCGGCGGTCAGGCCATCCGACGCGGCGCGCAGTTGCTCGAGGACCGCGTCGGCGGGCAACGCATGGGGCCGCTCGATCTGAAAGGACGTTTCGGTGGGAGAATTCATCAGTCGGACTGCCTTTTCAGCGGTCGCCGCACCGGTCGCGACGCGCGATCCGGGGCGACGAACGGGTTGAGAAGGTACTGCCCGTTAGGGGCATGGACCCGCGAAGAGCGATCGGACGCGGCTATTCGTGCGCGATCTTTTTATCGGTGAACAGATAGTCCTTTAATTCGTTCGAGAAGGTCGGGTCTTTGCGGCGGATCCATTCGAGCACCATCGCCGCGTGCTCCTTTTCCTCGTCGCGATTGTGCCTGAGAATGGCTTTCAATTCCGAATCCTTGCAGGCATCGACCCGTTGGTTGTACCAATCCACGGCTTCCAACTCTTCCATCAGCGAGACGATCGCCCGATGCATGTCCCGGGTTTCGTCCGAAAGCTCCGACACGGGCTCGTGATATCCGACGCTTGCCATGAGTGTTCCTCGCTTAACAGGTTGGTGGTGATGGAAATACGCATCCCTGCTGGATTCAGGGGATACGCGAACTGATGGGCGACATCGTCTGTTGAACCTGACGAGGCTGGGGCAGGACATTCAAACCTTGGCGGCAGGCGCGCCAGCTTGTGGTTCCGTTCAGCGCCAGTCCACCACCTCGTGCAGCCGTCGGCGCGAACTGGATTCCGGCAGTTCCGCCGGATATCCCAGACTCAACAGGGCCACGGGGATCAGCCCTGCCTCCAGTCGCAAGGCCGCGCTGACTTGATCTTCCTCGAAGTAGCCGACCCAGGTGGAGCCCATGCCGGCGGCGACGATGGCCAGTTGCGCGTAGGCGGCGGCGATGGTGGCGTCCTGCAATGCATACAGTTTCTCGCCTCGTTCGCTGAAGGCGGTCGCCGAGCGGGCCGGATCGGCGCAAAACACCAGGCAAACCGGGGCCTCGGCGATGAACGTCTGCTGGTGGGCGGCATGAACCAGCGCCTGCCGCTCGGCCAAGTCACGGACTATGATGATACGGTAAGACTGCAAATCGCCGGCCGACGGTGCCGCGCAGGCCATTTCCAGAATGGCGTGCAGCTTCTCGGTCTCGACCGGCATGTCCGTTTGGTATTTGCGGATGGAATGACGATGGCGGACGGTCTCGAAGAAATCCCACATGATGCGGCCCTCGCGGTGATCGATCGGTCATCGTTGCCGGGGTGAGAATCGCTCAACCGGCACCCCTGACCAAGGCATTCAACTTCGGTAGCGCCGGGGATTGCGGATAATTGTGCTCCAGCACGCGCAGGCTGCCCGCGGCCAGTTGCGGCATACCCATATTGATGTAGGCTTGGATCATAATGCTGAGCGCGTCTTCGACCGACGGCGTGCGCGCAAAATTTTCCAGGACGAACTTGGCGCGGTTGACCGCCGCGACATAAGCGCCCCGTCGCAGGTAATAGTCGGCGACGTTGATCTCGTAGGCCGCCAGATTATTGTGCAGAAACAACATCCGCTGCCGGGCGTCCTCGGCGTAGGGGCTGTCGGGGAATTTCTGCGCCAATTCGGTGAAATCGTTGTAGGCCTGCCGCGCCGTGCTGGTGTCGGTCTTGGCGCGATCGGCGGGCACCAGCCGATCGATGATGGTGTTACTGCGCTCGAAATTCGCCAAGCCCTTCATGTAGTAGGCGTAGTCGACATAAGGGTGGCGCGGGTTGGCCCGGATGAAACGGTCGGCGGCGGCGATGGCGGCGTCCGGTTCGTTGTCCTTATACTGGGCGTAAACGGTATCGAGCTGGGCCTGCTGGGCGTAGCGGCCAAACGGATAGCGCGCCTGGATCTTGTCCAGGTATTCGATGGCGGTCTGATAGTTGCCAGCGTTCATGGCGCTCCGGGCCTCGTTGTGGAGGCGCTGGGCCGACCAGTCCCGGGTGGGATCGACCGGATCCGGAAATAGTGCGCAACCCGCCAGCAAGGCGGCCACAATGAGACCGATGAAGAAGAATCGAGCGATACGGTGCATGGATGACGACATGAAAAAATAATGATCGGCAGTAGAATGGAAGAATGATTTTAGTATAACCCTCAAGCCGCTAAAACCCATCATGTCACTGATCGAACGGATCGACTGCCTGATTCCCCCAAAATGCGCTGGAATGCGGCTCGATCAAGCCCTGGCCGAACTGTTGCCGGCCTATTCTCGCAATCGCTTGCAGCAGGGACTCAAGGCGGGTCAGTTACGGGTCGACGGTTGCCTCCGGCGACCCCGCGATGCCGTCGTCGGCGGCGAAACAGTCAGCGGCGGACTGGAACGGGCGCCGGAACCCACCGCGGTCGCTCAGGATATTCCGCTGAACATCCTCTACCAGGATGCTGATTTGCTGGTGATCGACAAGCCGGCGGGGTTGGTGGCGCACCCGGCCGCCGGCCACCGCGACGGTACCTTGGTCAACGCCCTGCTGCATCATGCGCCGGAACTGGCGGCCTTGCCGCGCGCCGGACTGGTGCATCGGCTGGACAAGGACACCACGGGGCTGCTCGTGGTCGCGCGCAGCCTGCGCGCCCACGCCGCGCTGGTCGAACAACTGCAAGCGCGGCGCATCGAACGGGAGTATCGGGCGGTGGTTAACGGGTTGCCGGTGGCGGGCGGCGCGGTGGACGCGCCGGTCGGGCGCCATCCGGTGGATCGACAACGGATGGCGGTCACGCCCGGCGGCCGACCGGCGGTGACCCATTACCGGGTGTTGCACCGGTTCCGCGCCCATGCGCTGCTGCGGGTGACCCTGGAAACCGGGCGCACCCATCAGATTCGAGTCCACCTGGCCCATATTCGCCTGCCGTTGCTGGGCGACCCGGTGTATGGGGGTCGACCGCGCCTGCCGCCGGATGCCGCGCCGTCCTTTATCGCCGTCATTCAAAGCTTCCGCCGGCAGGCGCTGCACGCCGAACGACTGGCTCTGACCCATCCCATCACCGGCGAGCGGCTGGAATGGCGGGCCGCAATGCCCGTCGATCTGGCGACCTTGCTGATGGCCTTACGCGAGGACGCAGACCGTGAATGCCGGTGAAACCCTGCGTGATCTGCTGATATTCCCCGATTGGCCGGCCCCGCCCCAAGTCCAGGCGGTCAGCACCACCCGGCGGGGCGGGGTCAGTGTGCCGCCTTACGATCATCTGAATCTGGCCATGCACGTCGGCGACGATCCCATCAGCGTCGCCGAAAATCGCCGGCGACTGGCGGTGATGGCTGGATTTCCCACTGAGCCAGCCTGGCTGGAGCAGGTTCACGGGACCACCGTGGTCGCCGCCGAAGCCATGGATTCGCCGGTGGCCGCCGACGCCGCCTGGACCCGTTTACCGGGTCGGCCCTGCGTGGTGATGACCGCCGATTGTTTGCCCGTGCTGCTGTGCGATCGCGCCGGGACGGTGGTGGCGGCGATTCACGCCGGCTGGCGCGGGTTGGCGGGGGGCGTGATCGCCGCCGCCGTGGCGCGCCTGGACGTCGCGCCGCCGGACCTGCTGGCCTGGCTGGGGCCGGCGATCGGTCCCACGGCGTTTGAAGTGGGCGCGGAGGTGCGCGCCGCGTTTCTCGCCTTGGACGCCGGCGACGCCGGCTGTTTCCAACCCTCGCCCGCCGGGCGCTGGCTGGCGGATCTGTACGAACTGGCGCGGCGACAATTACGCCGGCTGGGCGTATCCGCGATTTACGGCGGCGACTGTTGCACCTTCAACGAACCGGAGCGGTTCTTTTCCTACCGTCGCGAATCGCGCACCGGGCGCATGGCGACGGTGATCTGGCTGGTGGGATCGACGGAAAACCGCGAGTCTCGCCGGCCTGCGCCGACCACCGGTTTCCCCGCCACATCCAATGCCGAGACTTCCCAATCATGAAACCTGAACCCGCCCGCTTGCTCGTGGTGCTGCAAACCGCCGACGGCAACGCCGGGCGCTGTGGCCAACAATTGCAGAAACACGGTTATCAACTGGACTTCTGCTATCCGTTGGCCGGCGAGCCGTTGCCGGCGGGCCTGAATGATTACGCCGGCGCGGTGGTGTTCGGCGGACCGATGAGCGCCAACGACGATGGCGCTCTACCCGGTATCCGGGCACAACTGGACTGGATTCCCCAAGCGCTGGACTCCGGCCGACCGTTTCTGGGGATTTGTCTGGGCGCGCAGCTGCTGGCGCGGGCCTTGGGCGCGACGGTCCAGCCGCATCCGGCGGGACTGGCGGAAATCGGTTATTTCCCGGTGCGACCCACCCCGGCGGGACGAGCGCTGTTCGACGCGCCACTGCACGTCTATCACTGGCATCGCGAAGGCTTCGAACTGCCGGCCGGCGCGGAATGGCTGGCGACCGGCGACCGCTTTCCGCATCAGGCCTACCGCTACGGTGCCAGCGCCTTCGGCGTGCAATTCCACCCGGAAGTACAGCGGGAGATTCTCGAAGCGTGGTTGACGGACGGGGCGGAGGAGTTGACCGCGCCCGGCGCGCAGTCCGCCGCCGAGCAACGGGCGCACCACGCCGCCCATGACGCGACGCTGGATCAGTGGTGCGCCGGGTTTCTGGAAGAATGGTTGCGAAGCGGGATTGTTCAAGCGTGATTGTGCAGATCGATCAACGCGTTGTTGGCGCTGCTACGGTCGGATTTGGCGGTGTCGGCGCGATCGCGGGCCAGACAGTCCAGATAGCGCCGATCGATATCGCCGGTCACGTATTCGCCGCTAAAACAGGAGGCGTCGAAACGCCGCAGCGCGGGATTGCCGCGCCGTACCGCTTCCTCCAGATCGGACAGATCCTGAAAAATTAAATGATCCGCGCCGATGGCCCGCGCGATTTCCTCCTCGGTGCGGCCGTGGGCGATCAACTCGTGGGCGGCGGGCATGTCGATGCCGTAGACATTGGGATAGCGCACCGGCGGCGCGGCGGAGGCGAAGTAGACCTTGCGGGCACCCGCGTCGCGGGCCATCTGGATAATCTGCTCGGAGGTGGTGCCGCGGACGATGGAGTCGTCGACCAGCAGCACGTTCTTGCCGCGAAACTCCAGGTCGATCGCATTCAGTTTCTGGCGCACCGATTTCTGGCGGATCTTCTGACCGGGCATGATGAAAGTGCGGGCGATATAGCGGTTCTTGATAAAGCCTTCCCGGTACTTGAGCCCCAGAATGGAAGCCATTTGCAAAGCCGCGGTGCGGCTGGTGTCCGGGATCGGGATCACCACGTCGATGTCCTGCTCCGGCCAAACCCGCAGGATCTTCTCGGCCAGATATTCGCCCATCCGCAACCGGGCCTTGTGGACCGAAACCTGATCGATGATCGAATCCGGCCGGGCCAGGTAAACGAATTCAAAGATGCAGGGCGAGTGGACCGGGCGCTCGGCGCACTGGCGGGCGTGCATCCGCCCGTGCTGGTCGAACAGAATCGCCTCGCCGGGCGCTACATCGCGAATTCGCTGGAAATCCAACGCATCCAGCGCCACGCTTTCGGACGCGACCATGTATTCCATGCCGTCTTCCGTCTCGCGACCGCCGAATACCAGCGGTCGGATGCCGTTGGGGTCGCGAAACGCCACCAGACCGAAACCGACGATCAACGCCACGGCGGCGTAAGCACCCCGCACCCGGCGATGGACCGCCGCGATCGCCGCGAAAATATCCTCGGCGTCCACCGACAGCCGGCTGCGCTGTTGCAACTCGTGGGCGAACACATTGAGCAGGATTTCCGAGTCGGAATTGGTGTTGATGTGGCGCAGGTCGGATCGGAACAGATCATCCTTAAGCTGTACGGCGTTGGTCAGGTTGCCGTTGTGGGCGAGCGTGATGCCGAACGGTGAGTTGACGTAAAAAGGTTGCGCCTCGGCGGAGTCGGAACTGCCGGCGGTCGGGTAACGGACGTGACCGATGCCGATATTGCCATGCAGGTTGCGCATGTGGCGAGTGCGGACCACATCCCGGACCAAGCCATTGTCCTTGCGCAGAAACAGGCGACTGGAGTCGCAGGTGACGATGCCCGCCGCGTCCTGGCCCCGATGCTGCAACACCGTCAAGCCGTCGAACAGACTCTGATTGACCGGACCGCGCCCCGCAATACCGATGATTCCACACATTTGCCACTACCCGCCGCGATGGATGGCGACCGCCATCATGGGAAAGGAACTCAGGGAAACTCAAGATTCTGGGCCAGTTCCTCCGGCAGGAAATCTCGCAGCCAGAGGGCGATTTCCTGGAAGTGCGGCAACAGCAGCGATTCCCGCCACCACGGGTCCTGAGGCAGGGGCGTAAATCCCGCCGCCAGCACCAGCACCGCGATGATGGCCGCGCCGCGCACCAGACCGAACGTAACGCCCAACACCCGGTCGGTTCCGGTCAATCCGGTGTAATGAACCAAATATGAAGCGAGGATGCCGACCAGCCCACCCACCAGCAGGGTGGCGAGGAACAGACCGCCAAAGGCGACCGCGATACGCAGCGAGGGGAGATCGATGTAGGGAACGAGACGGGCGGCGACGCTCTCGGCGAACAGGAACGCCACGGCGAACGCGGCGATCCAGGTGGCCAGCGAGATCACTTCGCGCAACAGGCCGCGCCAGAGTCCCATCAGCATGGACAGAGCGATGATGATGATGATCAGATAATCCGCCCAGTTCACGGCTTGCGGTATTCCATGTCTGAATCATTGGCTGACGTCGGGGCGACCGGCCGGTCTTCCAGCCACCCGAATGTTCCCATTTTACCAGAACCCGGTCCGGGCCGAAACGACGCGGCCCGCGCCTCAGCGCCAGACCCGAACCTGGTACATCGGTCGCTCGTTGACCACGGTGCGTTCGACCGCCGCGCGGACGTTTTGGCTCCGAAATTGGTCGCGCACGGCGAAGGCATTTTCCTGAAGCGCGAAGCTGCCCACGATCGACCCGGCGCCGGCGGGCGGGGCGGACGCGGGGCGCGGCTGAGCGGCTGGCGGGCTAGCGGGCCGGGCAGCGCCGGTCACGGGAGCCTCGGAGCGGGCGATCAGCTCCAGTCTCGGCAAAGGCGCGGCGGCCTGGGCTTCGGCGCGGCGGGCGGCTTCGGCGCGGCGGGCGGCGGCCTGGGCTTCGGCGCGGCGTTCGGCCTCGCGAGCCCGGGCGGCGGCGACGCGTTCGGCCTCGCGGCGTTCGGC